>JBAQZJ010000247.1:0-5139 GCA_049790855.1 Planctomycetaceae bacterium
AGCCGCGACCGTCAGGGAACGATGAGCGGCACGGGTTGCCGCAGAAACGCTCCCTGACGGTCGCGGCTCTGATGGCGGTGTGCCGTCGCGGGGCACGAGAACGGCACCGAGACGGCGCTGATGGAACGTGCTGTTCGACAGGAGTCTGACCCTCCCTTTGGGAAACGGCATTTCACTCTAACCACTCGTCCGCCGGGTCGAACTCGGGAACGCAGACGATCAGCACCTGCATCGTTCCGACGGCCCGGTGCCTCACTCCCGGCGGAATGACGATCGCGACGCCCGGCTTCAGTGGGACGACGTCGTCGTCGAGTTCCATGTGCGCCTCGTCCTCACACTCAAGAACGTAATACGTCTCGGTGTGTTCACGGTGATAATGCCGTTTCGCGTCCTCACAAATCGAAGTGACGTGCAGCGTGCCGGGAAAATCGGGGACGTCGGCGAACGCCCGCCTGGCGGTGCCGCACGGGCAGGGAACGCCGGGAATCGTCGCGAAGTCGGCGATTGCGTAGCGCGGGGTGTGCATGAGAACCATGAGACGCACGAAGCCCGCCCCTTGCAAGGGGCGGGCTTGAAAACGCGGGTCGGCGGCGATCGGTCAGGCGATGAGGTCGTCGACGATCCGTCCGTGAACGTCGGTCAGGCGGAAGTCGCGGCCGGCGTAGCGGTACGTCAGCTTCTCGTGATCGAAGCCCAACAACCGCAGCATCGTCGCGTGCAGGTCATGGACGTGAACGCGGTTCTCGACGGCGGCGAAACCGAACTCGTCGGTGGCCCCGTAGACGAACCCCTTCTTCACGCCGCCGCCGGCCATCCACGCGGTGAAGCCGTAATGGTTGTGATCGCGTCCGTTGACCTTGCCGGCGTTCGCCCCGGCCTGCGGAAGTTCGACGGTCGGCGTGCGCCCGAACTCGCCGCTGCAAACGATAAGCGTGTCGTCGAGCAGTCCTCGCTGTTTCAGATCGGCCAGCAGGGCGGCGATTCCCTGGTCGCATTGCTGGGCGAGGCGACGGTGGTTGACCTCGATGTCGTCGTGGTTGTCCCACGGCTGGCCGGCGCCGTGCCAGAGCTGCACCATCCGCACGCCGCGTTCGACAAGCCGCCGGGCGATGAGGCACTGCCGGGCGTGAACGCCGGGGCCGTACATCTCCTGGATGTGCTTCGGCTCGCGCGAGACGTCGAAAGCGTCGGCCGCCTGGCTTTGCATGCGGAACGCGATCTCGAAGCTTTCGATGCGGGTGTCGAGCGCCTCTTCGCCTTTTCGCGCGGCCGCGTGCTGCTGGTTCAATGTCGCGAGCAGGTCGAGTTGTCGCCGTTGCTCTTCGCGGGGCAGAGACCGGTTGCGGACGTTCTCGATGAGCTTCTCGATGTCGGTGTGCTGAGGATCGAGATACGTGCCCTGATAGATGCCCGGCAGGAAGGCGCTCGACCAGTTTTCGGCCCCTTTGATGGGATAGCCGCCCGGACACAGGACCACGAAGCCGGGCAGGTTCTGGTTCTCGGTGCCCAGCCCGTAGGTCAGCCAGGAACCGACGCTGGGCCGCGCCAATCGCTGGTCGCCGCAGTTCATCAGCATCAGCGACGGTTCGTGGTTCGGCAAATCGGCGTACATCGAGCGCACGACGCAAAGATCGTCGGCACATTTCGCGAGGTGCGGAAAGATCTCGCTGACCTCGATGCCGCTTTCACCGTGTTTGGCGAACTTGTACGGCGACGGAAAGGCGGCGCCGGTCTTGCGCTCGGTTTTGAGGTTCGTCGGCAGTTCTTTACCGGCGTACTTCGCCAAGGCGGGTTTCGGGTCGAACGTGTCGAGATGCGACATCCCGCCGTTCATGAAGATGTGAATGACGTGCTTCGCCGTCGCCGGAAAGTGCGCCGACTTCGGCGACATCGACGACTTCGCGACTTCCGCTGCCGGGGCGTTCTCGGCAAGCAACGCCGCGAGTCCGTAGGCACCGAGGCCCATGCCGCTGCGGGTCAGCATCTCGCGGCGAGTCAGGCCGAAGGCCGAGGGAACGTGAGTCGGTTGTGACATAGTCATCGCGACCTTCCCAAGCCCATCCCTTGCCAGGGATGGGCATTCTTGTCAGTCGATGAACAGGAATCAGTCGATGAACAGGAACTCGTTGGTCAGCAGCAGCACCTGCGCGAGTTGTTCGGTCCGATTCAGTTCGGACCCGGCCATCGGATCGCCGGCCAGATAGCTTCCTGCCGCCTGCAGTTCCGCCTCATTCGGCTTGCGCTGCAACGCGAGGCCGTAGAGAGCCGCGACCTTCGCATTCGGGTCGGTTGCGGACGAGACTTCCGGTCGCGCCGCGAGGGCCTTCGCCTGTCCGATGATGAACGGCGAGTTCATTCCGAACAGAGCCTGCTGCGGAACGGTCGTTTCCGGCCGCTCGGCGATCGAGGCGTCGGGCGAGGGGAAATCGAAGCTTCGCCAGACGCCGGGCAGATCGTTGCGGTTGACGTATCCGTAAATCGTCCGTCGCGGCGAATTCGTCTCGAACAGTTCGATCGGTCGACCGTCGAGCGCAGGGTCGAGCCGGCCCGCGACCGCCAGCGTCGCATCGCGCATCGACTCGAAGTCGAGTCGGCGGGGAATCATGCGCCACAACAGGCGGTTCGTCGGGTCGAGTTCGGCAAGCCGGGGATCGTCGACGCTGCGATCGCGGCTCGACTGCCGGTAGACGGTCGACAGCAGAATCGTGCGATGCAGGTCTTTGACGCTCCAGCCCGACTCCACGAACTCGGCGGAGAGCCAGTCGAGCAGGGCGGGATGCGTCGGCGGTTCGGCCCGGCTGCCGAAATCGCTGGGCGTGCGAACCAGCCCCTCGCCGAAGTGGTGCTGCCAGACGCGGTTGACGATGACTCGCGCCGTCAGCGGATTCGCGGGATCGGCGATCGCCCTGGCGAGATCGAGCCGGCCGCTGGCGTCTTTCGCAAACGGCTGACGCTCTTCTTCGCTCAACAATTCCAGAAACTGCCGCGGCACTTTGTCGCCGCGACGGCCGGCGTTTCCGCGAATGAAGATGACCGGTTCGACCGGCACGGCGCGATCCTGAAGCACCATCGCGCGGGGCGGGGCGACCTCGGAATTGGCGCGGAAGGCGTCGATCTTCTTCTGACGCTCGCGTTCCTCGTTGCGCTGGGCGCGATCGAACAGTTGCCGCGCCTGCTCGTCGTTCAGGACGAACGGCGTTCCGGCTTCCGTCAGTTTCGCCGCGAGCGCATCGAAGGACGCCGATTGTTCGGGCGTGACTCCCTCCGGACGTTCGACGGTTCCGGTCAGCAAGACTCCGTATGCCTTGGCCAGATCGCCGACGCTCGCCAAGGGCTGCGACGACAACCGTTCCAGCACGAACGCTCCCAGCCCGTCCTGGAAAGGCGCGCCTTGCCGCATTGCCTCGACGGCCGTCTTCGCCTGCGCAGCGAAGTCGTCGGCCGGCAGTGTGCTGAGCCGTTTCCACGGTCCCCAGACCGGATCATCGGCCGAGACGCGGCCGAGCATCTCTTTCCAGTAGGCGACGCCGCGACGACGCAGACCGTCTTCCGACTCGTTGCCCTGCACGACGGCGAGCAGGTAGTCGCTCGCTTTGCGTCGCATCTCTGCGGTGACCAGGTTCTTCTGTTCGGCGACGTAGGCGGCAAGTTCCGCTTGGCGTCGTTCGAGTTCTTTCTGGAACCGTTCATATTCCGCCGATTTCTCGGCCGAACCGATCAGCGGCAAGTCTTTCGCTTCCGGGTCGTCGCAACTGTCGAAGACGCCGTACAGCGAGTAGTAGTCGGCCGTCGGAATCGGATCGAACTTGTGATCGTGACAGCGGGCACAGGAGACCGTCAGTCCGAGAAAACCCCGCGTCGTGACGTCGATTCGATCGTCGAGAATGTCCTGGCGGTTGTTCTGGTTTCGCCGCCCGACCGTCAGAAAACCCAAAGCCGCCAACTTCGGCGAGCTGTCCGGCAGATCGAGTTTGTCCGCGGCGAGTTGTTCGAGAATGAACTGGTCGAACGGCGTGTCGGCGTTGAAGGCGTTGACGACGTAATCGCGGTAGGTGTAGGCGTAGGGGTAGCGGATATCCTCGGTGAAGACGTAGCCCTTCGTGTCGGCATAACGGGCGACGTCGAGCCAATGCCGGCCCCACCGCTGACCGTATAGCGGCGAGGACAACAGCCGGTCGACGACTTTTGCCGCCGCGTCGGGTGACCCGTCGGACTCGAACGCCGCGACTTCTTCGGGCGTGGGCGGTATGCCGACGAGGTCGAAGTAGAGCCGACGCAGGAAGGTTCGGTCGTCGGCCGGCGGCGAAAAACTCAACTCGTGCTTTTCGAGTTCGGCCAGAATGAAGCGGTCGACGGGCGATACAGCAAGCGCCGGAGTCTTCACGTCCGGCGGAACCTGCCTGGTCACCGGTTGGAAGGCCCAGTGTTCGGCCTGGCCGGCCGATGCTGCGGGCTGACCGGCCGCGTCGGGTGTCGACGGAGTCGGCGAATCGGGCCAGACGGCTCCACGCTTGACCCACTCGGTCAGCAGGGCGATCTCTTCGGCGGGAAGTTTTCCTGCCGGCGGCATTTGCGTGTCGTACGGGTCGTAGGCGATGACCTGCACGAGCCGGCTCTCCGCCGGCTTGGCCGACACGATGATCATACCGCCCGGTGCTTCCGAGAATGCGGCGGCTTTGGTGTCGAGCCGGACTTCGCCCTGTTGTTTCTCGACGCCGTGACACTCGAAGCAGCGGTTCGCCAGCAACGGACGGATCTTCGTCTCGAAGAACTCTTCGTCCGATGCCGAGACCGTTCCGGCGATCGAAGCGATCGCCAGCGCGGCCAGCATTCGCTGCAGGCGAGGTCGAAGCATGGTGGAAAACCGAGGCGGGCAGGGCGGCCGTCCGATGGCCGGGGGGGCGATCCATCAAGGATTCGACATTCATCTTACCAAGGCAAGCCGCGATTTGTCATGTCCGTGACGTCTCCCGGCTCTGTTGACACCACAACGGCATTCTTAAACATTTCCCCGATTCGCGCCGCCGGGGCGGGTTTCGGCTTGCATCCGCCGCGCTCCCTTAGCGAACGTGGCTTCCGGCGTCTGATCGAGAGACGCATCGGAAATCCTAGGCGCTGCCGATGCGACGCTCGAGTGTC
>JBAQZJ010000248.1:0-38551 GCA_049790855.1 Planctomycetaceae bacterium
GCAGAGACGTTCCGCCCACCGGCAGGCTGACGCCTGCCGATCGCCTGAAGGCTACGTCGCGGTCCGGGTGCCACTGTCCGGCGGCGCGTTTCGCCACAGCGTTTGCAACAGGCCGCCGTGGTCCCAACTGTCCCAACCCTCGGCGATCTTGCCCTGCCGGAAGACGAACCAGGTCATGCCGAAAAAACTGACGCGCTGGCGACTCGCCCGGACGCCGAGACCATCGCCGAGATGAGTGCCGCTGGCATGCCACCGAACGACGACGCGCTCGCCCTCGGCCACGACGTCTTTGACGTCGATGACGAGGTCGGGAAAGGCGTCGAGGAATTGTTTGTGAACGACCTCGCGGAAGTGCGCCGTATCCGTCGGTTGGCCGTTCGTATGATGGGCGACGCCGTCAGGGTGAGCGTATTCGGCGATCGCCTCGACACGCCGTTCGTTCCAGACTTCCTGAAAGAATCGGCGAGCCAGTTCTTTACAGCTGATGGGCATTGGATGGCCCTCCAATGTTTGACACGAAGAAATCGCCGACCTTGCACGCAATGCGACGGCCGCAGACATCTTGTCGTGCATTGGGGCGAATCGAAACCGTGCCGATGATAAAATGGCGGCCAAGGAACGCTGTGCCGGTTCGCAGCAATGCCCGTTCTACAATCCCCAAGGATCACTGGCGATGAGTGAGCACGTCTACAAGAAAATCGAACTGGTCGGTTCGTCGCCGAAGTCGATCGAAGACGCGATTCGCAACGCCGTCGAGACGGCCGGCTCCAGCGTGCGGAACATGCGCTGGTTCGAGGTCGTCGAGACCCGCGGCCACATCGAAGACGGCAAGATCGCCCACTATCAGGTGACGATCAAAGTCGGCTTCACCGTCGAAGCGTCGAAATGACACGATGCGCGAATCGCACTTTCGCTGACAGGGAGCCATCGGAGTCGGCTCAGCCTTGCAGCCGTCCGATAAGTTCAGCCACGGCGACGATGACGATCGGCACCACATAGACGAGCAGCAAAAACGAGCCGAGCGTCGCCAAGGCGCCTGAGAAGGGGCCTCCCCGGTGCAACCGGAAGCTGCGCATCTTCGGTTTCGGTCGATCGAATCGAAGCATGGCGTGTTCGATCCTCAATGCGCCGCACCGTTGCCTGTCAGTTGCGGAGTGCCGTCGAGCCAGGTCACCGTCGTGTCGGGCAGCAGATCCTCGCCGTCGATGGTCATTCGGCGGGCGAACGCTTTCGGCAGTCGGCAGCGCAGACGGACGCGGCTGTCGACGTAATCGCGGTCGGTGACTTCGGCGTGCTGGGCCAGAAACGACAGCAGCCGTCCGTTGCCGGCGTTCGTTTCAATCTCGGCCTGAACGTAACCGCCGAGCCGTTCCGTCACCGCGACGGCCAGGTTCTCGAGTCCCACTCCCGTCACCGCGGAAACGGCGACGGCGTTCGGATGATCGTGCCGCAGAATGTCGAAGGTCGTCCGGTCTTCGTCGATCGCCCGGTCCATCTTATTGAGGACCAGCAAGACGTTGCCGGTCTCGATGCCGATCTCGCCGAGCACTTCGTACACCGTGCGAATCTGAAGCTCGGCTTCGGGGTTCGAAGCATCGACGACGTGCAGCAGCAAATCCGCCCGGCGGGCCTCTTCGAGCGTCGAGCGGAAACTGGCGACGAGGTGGTGCGGCAGGTTCCGCACGAAGCCGACCGTATCGGACAGCATCACGTCGCCGAACCGCGGAATCTCCCAGCGACGGGTCCGCGTGTCGAGCGTCGCGAACAGCCGGTTCGCGACGTAGACGTCGGCGCCCGTCAGGGCGTTCATCAGGGTGCTTTTGCCGGCGTTCGTGTAACCGACGAGTCCGATGGTGAATTGCTCCGAACGCTTCTGAACGCTTCGTTCGCGACGGTTTTCGATCTCCTTGAGGCGTTTTTTCAGTTCCGCGATCCGTTTATCGACGAGCCGACGGTCGGTTTCGAGTTGCTTTTCACCCGGACCGCGACCGGCGCCGACGCCGCCTTCGATGCGCTCCAGGTGCGTCCACAGCCGCTTCAACCGCGGCCGGAAATAGAGCAACTGGGCCAGTTCGACTTGCAGCCGAGCTTCGGACGTTCTCGCATTCGAGGCGAAAATATCGAGAATCAACTCGCTGCGATCGACGATGACCGCACCGGTCTCTTCTTCAAGATTCCGCCCTTGCGCCGGCGAAAGCTGGCTGTCGACGATGACCAGTTCGGCGTCCGCCTGCTTGACGAGCTGCTTCAGCTCTTCCAGTTTGCCGGTGCCGAGATAGTGGGCCGGGTGCGGCGTCGGACGCTGTTGCATCAACTCGCCGACCACGACCACGCCGGCGGTTTCGACAAGCCCTCGCAATTCGTCGAGAGCATGTTTCTTGTCGACGGGATCGTCGGGACCGACGACCGCGACCAGCACCGCCTTTTTTTGCCCGACCTTGAGTTCGGCGCGTTTCGGACCAGCCAAGTTCTTCCTCGTCTGCGTGAAATCCGACGGGCGCGCGAACGGACGCCGCGCCTCCGGAGATGGTAATAGTAGGTCGCTGCACGCTTTGCATCAACGTAGGTTTGCCTCGCGCACCGCTGTTTGGCTTGGGAGACGCCCCGCCCACGATTTTCTGCGCACTTTCCAGCGCCGGCGACGTCCTTCAAGATGTCGGACCTCTCGAAAAGGTTCGCCGGATTCCCGTTTTCCAGATTTGCGATCGTTTATGGCCTCTGCGGACCTGTCCCGTTCCAGCACGTCACAGCTCGACGAGTTCGTCGCCCTCAACGACGAGTTGGCCGCCCTCGTTCGCGCCGGTTTGCCGCTTGAACTGGGAATCGGATCGAATCCGAGGCATCGCTTCGCCGCTCGTATTACAGAACAACTGCAACAGGGACGATCGCTCGACGAGGCGCTCCGCGACCAGCACGCAGTGATTCCACCGGCTTACCGGGCGGTCATCGCAGCCGGGCTGCGATCCGGTCGACTGGCGGACGCCGTCGAAACCATCAGCCGGACGGCTCGCGTGATGGTCGCCCTGCGACGACGGATGGCGATCGCGTCGATCTATCCGGCGATCGTGGCCGTCATCGCGTACGCCCTGACGGTGACGCTGATTCCGCGAATGTTGACGCACATCGCCGGCATCATGGTCGATTCACACGAGTCGCCCCCGGCGCTCATCCGCGGACTGCTGTGGCTGCTTCGCGACAACCCGACCGGCTGGTTGTTCTGGTTGCCGGCCGTCGTCCTTGTGCTGATGTGGGCGATGGGCGGACTGACCGCAGTGGTGCTCCGCCTGCCCGGGCTGAATCCGGCGCTCCGCTCGTATCGCATCGCGGCGTTTGCCGAACTGGCGGCGGGGCTGCTGGAGCACGGCACCGCGCTCGACGAGGCGATTTCTCTCGCCGCCGATGCGTCGGGCGACCGTGCGCTGGCACGCGATGCGAAACAGGTCGCCGATCGACTTCGCAGCGGTCATCCGACGGTCGAAACGCTCGCCGATTTCCGGTCGCTGCCGCATTTCGCCCATTGGATGATGACGGCCGGAGCCTCGCAGGGAACGCTTGCCTCGACATTGCGGCATATCGCCGACTGGGCGGCCAGGCGGGGGGCGACCCGCGCCGACTGGTTCAGTCTTCTCGCCCCGGCAATGCTCACGTTGTTCGTCGGCGGAACGGCGGTCGTGGTGTTCGCCGCGTTGTTGTTCGGGCCGGTCATCGATTTGCTGTATCGACTGGCCCGCGAGATTTCGATGTGATCGAAGCGCGTCCCGAGGGACGCGGCTAACGAGATTTTGCCTCCTGACCTCCTGACCTCCTGACCTCCTTTCTTCATGGCTGAATTCCGCTACGAAGCGACCGATCGAACGGGGCTTTACCGCTCGGGATCCGTTTCGGCGGGAACGATGCGGCAGGCGATCGATGAATTGACCGAGCGGGGATTGCACGTTCGACGGGTCATGCCCGTGCGCGAAGACGAACAGCCGCTTGAAGTCACGCAGTTCCTGATGCCGTTGTCGGAGCCGGCCGCGGCCAACGTCGCGGGATTGCTGGCCGATGCCGTCCGCAGCGAACTGCCGCTCGAACCGGCGCTGCGGGCGGCCGCTCAGGATGCCCGTCGATCGGAACGACGAGTCTTGCTGCGAATCGCCGACGACATCGCTCGCGGCGTGCCCTCCGACGAGGCGTTCGTGCGGGCCGGCGACGCCTTGCCGCCGCACTTGTTGGCCCTGATTCTCGCCGGCCTCGAAAGCGGAGAGCTGGCGGCCTTGTTGAGCCGGTATCTGACGTTGACCCGTCAACGCGCCGAGGCCCGCCGACCGCTGCTGCTGAGCCTGGCCTATCCGCTGGTGCTGGTCGTCGGAGTGAATCTGCTGCTGCTGGCGACGTTCCTGTTCATCGTGCCGCAGTTTCGGCAGATCTTCGACGACTTCGGCTCGAACCTGCCCTGGCTGACAAGAGCCGTGCTGTTCGTCTCCGCATTCCTGATTTCGTTCTGGGGGCCGCTCCTGCTCTTCGTAACGTTTTTCGGCCTGATGTTCGGCGTGTACTGGTTCCTCATGCGGCGTCGCGGAATGACGATTTCGTCGTTGCCGGTGTTCGATTTCTTCGTTCGTGCCGCCGACTGGGGTCAGTTCTGCGGACTGCTCGGATTGCTGGTCGAAAGCCGGCAGCCTCTGCCTCAAGCCTTGCGGCTGTCGTCCGTGTCGGCGGCGACGTTGCGTGTGCGCTCGGCAGGCCTGCTGGTCGCCGATGACATTGAAGCCGGCATGACTCCCTGGGAAGCCGCCCTGCCGCGAACGATGCCGGGACCGGTGCGACAGGTCTTCCGCTGGGCCGATCGCCCCGACGTCTTCGCCGAAGCCCTCGCCGGGCTGGCGGAACTCTATTCGCGACGGGCGCGGACCTCGGCAGGCATGATCGGGTTCTTCATCGAGCCGTTCGTGCTGACGTTCCTGGCGGTCACCGTGGGAGTCATCGTCCTCGCCCTGTTTCTTCCGCTGTTTCAACTGCTCAACGACCTTTCCTAGGATCTTCGCCCCCGTGGCCGCCGCGTACCTGTTGTTTGCATTTCTGCTGGCGATCGCCCAGATCGGCGCGCTCGTCACGGCGATCTTCGTCGCGGTGGCGCTCGCGGCCCGCACGCGACGGGCGGCGGTGCTGTGGCTGCTGGCGGTCATCACCAGTCGGCGATTACCGCTGGCGATCGAACTGGAAGCGCTCGGCGAAGGACTCTGGTCTTCCGACCGGTGGAGGTTGAACGCCGCGGCCGGCCGTGTTCGCGCAGGAGCGACGCTGGCAGAGGCGCTCTCGGCGACTCCGGGACTGGTTCCCGAAGACACCGTCGTGCTGGCCCATGTCGGCGAGCGATCGGACCGGATCGGCGAGATGCTGTCCTCCGAAGCCGCACGTCTGGCCCGCACCCGCGAAGCGGCCGTCGCACCGACGACCTCGCCCTCGATGGCGCTGCTCTACCTCGTCGCGATTCCGCTCGTCGTACCGACGATTCTGACCGGCCTGATGATCTTCATCATTCCGAAGTACAAGAAGATCTTCTCCGACTTCGACGTGCCTTTGCCGTGGGTGACGAAAGAACTGGTCGCGTCGAGCGACTTCGTCGAGAAGTTCTGGTATCTGGCGTTCGCAAGCGCCATTCTGGCGGTCACGATCGCGGGCATCGTGCTGGTCCTCAGTCGCGTCTATGCGTGGGACGTGCGAATGCCGCGCTGGATGTCGCCGGGCGGGCAGAGCCGGCGAACGTCGCTGGCCTTGCGGGCGATTGCGATCGCGGCGGCCGGCGACCGACCGATGTCCGACGCTCTCGATCCGCTGGCAAACGCCCCGCGCAGCGGTCTCGATCGCTGGAAGTTCGACCGGCTGCGAACGCGGTACCGCGAGGGGGGCGACCTGTGGGACGCACTCGCGGCCGAGCGATTCGTTTCCTCGCGCGACGCCGCCCTGCTGGCCGCCGCCCAGCGGGCCGGCAATCTGCCGTGGGCGTTGGAGATGCTCGCCGACCGGTTTGACGACGCCCGCCGACGCCGACTTGCGACGATCCTCGAGGTCGTTCAGCCTGCCGTCGTGCTGGCGTTGGGAGCGCTCGTTCTTTTCATCTGTCTCGGCATGTTCCTTCCGTTGATCAACCTCATCTCGGCACTCGGATGAAACCGGCAAGACCCACGCGCGGATTCACGATCACCGAGGTCGTCGTGTCGATGATCCTGCTCGGCACGGTCGTCGGCATCGTCGTTCCGCTCACCAAGCGGGCGATCGATCAGCGCGAGCAAGCCCAGGTCCGCCGGGCGGCACTGATCGAGGTTTCGAATGCGCTCGAACGGCTCGTCGCCGATCCGACGGCCGGGCCGAAATCCGGCGAGGTTCGCGAAATGCCTTTGCCGGAACGGCTTTCCTCGCAGCTCCGGGAACCGCACTTTTCCGTGACGGCCGTTCCAATCGAGGGAACTGCCGAAGGGCGACGTTTCGATGCGGTGCTGACGTGGGTCGAACCGAACGGTCGCCGCTCGTCACCGATCCGGCTCTCGGCGTTCGCGTTCACTCCGACCGCCAACGGGAGGACGCCTTGAACGCCCAACGAACTCAGCGAACCGGCAAGACGCTGATCGAGATGCTTGTCGTCATGGTGGGGCTGACGGCCGTGCTCGTCGCCGCGGGGCAGTTGTTCCACCGGCTGTCGCAGGCCGAACGGCTGGTCCGCGGTTCCGCCGCCGTCGGGCGGTCGGAAATGCGGCTTGCCCGCGACTTCCGCGAAGACGTCCGGGCTGCGACGTCGGTCGAACCGATCGAAAACGAGGCCGGCCACGGCCTGCGCCTCGTCGTTTCGGAAGGCACGATCGAGTACGTCGCCCAAGCGGAATCGGTGCTTCGCACCACCGCGGGGCAAAGTCGGCAACACCGGGAAGGCTATCGCCTGGGAACCGTGACGGCACGTTTCGCCGTCGAAGGCGACCGCTTCGCCGTCCTGACGATCGAGCCGCATCGCACCGTCGATCGCCGCGACGCCACGGCCGGACCGTTGCAGATCGTCGCCGCGATCGGAGCCGATCGCCGCGACGACACCGCGTTGCCCCGCGAGACGGCACCACCGCCGGTCGAGGCACCGAAACCCGTCGAGGAGGGCGAGTCATGAGGAAAAGGTTGCCGACACCTCCGACATCGCGACGGGGCACGGTTCTGGTGATCGTCGTCGTGCTGCTGCTCGTCACCGCGTCGATCGCCGGAGCGGTGATGCGTGCCGCGTTGCTCGACGCCCGCCAGTTCACGATCGACCGGAACGCCCTGCAAGCCGACCGCATCGCCGAGGCGGGGCTGGACCGTGCGTCGATGCGTCTCAATGTCGATCCGAATTATGACGGCGAGACGTGGACGGCACCGCTGCCCAACGGCGAAACGGGCTCCGTCGTCCTCCGCCTTACCGGCGACGGCCAGCAGCGCACGCTCGAAGCGACCGCAACCTACCCAGCCGAGAGCGAACGCCCCGTGCGTTCGACGCGGAGAATGACACGATGACGAACTCGATTTCACGCAAGATGACGAGTCCCCGCCGCCGCCGTCCCACGCTGCGTCGCGGGTTCACGCTGATCGAACTGCTGGTCGTGATCGCGATCATCGCCGTGCTGATCGCCCTGCTGCTACCGGCGATTCAGGCAGTGCGAGAAGCCGCCCGCCGCACACAGTGCCAGAACAACCTCGCGCAGATCGCACTGGCCCTGCACAACTACGAGATGGCGTTCGAGACGCTGCCCCCCGGCACGGTGAATGCTTCCGGTCCGATCGTCAACAAGCCGTCGAAAGACGCCTATCACGTCTCGTGGACCGTCCAGATTCTGCCCTGCATCGAGCTGTCGACCGTCTTCAACCATTTCGATTTCAGTGCCGGCGTCTACGACCCGCGGAACCTCGCTCCGCAGCAGCGGACCATCGAGACGTTCGTTTGCCCGAGCGACAACACCGCCCGGCTCGACGACCTGCGAACGGCGTCGAACTATGCCGGCGTCCACAGCGGCGTGAGCCGGCCGATCGACGTCGACCAGGACGGATTGTTGTTCCTCAACAGCAGCGTCGGCTACGACGACATTCCCGACGGCACTTCTTATACGCTCGCCGTCGGCGAGAAGATCGTCGGCCTGGACGACGTCTGGGGCTGGGCTTCGGGAACGCGCGACACGCTGCGAAACAGCGGCACGCTGGCGGGCGGAGCGCCCGGCCCGCTATTCCAGCCGCCGCAGACTATCGGCATGCACACAGGAAGCAAGATGAACCCGTCGGCCTCCGCCGACGGCGAGGCGGGGGAAGAGACCGCCGACGACACGCCGCCCACCGATCCTTCCGACCGTGCGCTGATTGTGGGCACTTTTTCGAGCCGTCACACGGGCGGGGGGCAGTTCGCCTTCGCCGACGGCAGCGTTCGGTTTCTCAGCGGAAGCGCGAATCCAATG
This sequence comes from Planctomycetaceae bacterium, assembly GCA_049790855.1. Classification (GTDB taxonomy): domain Bacteria; phylum Planctomycetota; class Planctomycetia; order Planctomycetales; family Planctomycetaceae; genus JACCRE01. Next base: position 8,445 of record JBAQZJ010000248.1, read on the forward strand.
ACCTTCCAGAACTTGTGCAGCCGCAATGACGGATCGATGCCTGACGGCTTTTGACGCAATCCGCAGAGCCGCGACCCTGAGAGAGCGATCATCGGCCTGCGCTCGCACAGACACGCTTCCTGACGGTCGCGGCTCTGAACATCATCAACGCAGCCTTCAACCTCCTACGTGCCTTATGACCCGTCCCGTTTCGCCGCGTCGCGGTTTCACGCTGATCGAACTGCTGGTCGTGATCGCGATCATCGCCGTGCTGATCGCCCTGTTGCTGCCGGCCGTGCAACAGGCGCGAGAAGCCGCCCGCCGCACACAGTGCAAGAACAACCTCGCGCAAATCGCGCTGGCGCTGCAGAACTACGAGATGGCGTTCGAGACGTTGCCCCCCGGCACGGTGAACGCCACTGGGCCGATCGTCAACAAGCCGTCGAAGGACGCCTATCACGTCTCGTGGACCGTGCAGATCCTGCCGTACATCGAACTGTCGACCGTCTTCAATCACTTTGATTTTCGGGTCGGCGTTTACGACCCGCGAAACCTCGCACCGCAGCAACGGCCGGTGCCGACGTATCTCTGCCCGAGCGATTACACGAAGACCCTCGACGAAATGCGCTGGCCGTCGAGCTATGCCGGCGTACACAGCGGCGTGAGCCGGCCGATCGACGTCGACCAGGACGGATTGTTGTTCCTCAACAGCAGCGTCGGCTACGACGACATTCCCGACGGCAGCGCCTACACGATCGTCGTCGGTGAAAGGATCATGGGGACAAATGAAGTCTGGGGCTGGGCCTCGGGAACACGCGACACGCTGCGAAACAGCGGTTTGCCGCCCAACGGCGGCGGACTCGCGTTGTTCCAACCGCCGCAGCAGGGGTTCGATTCCACCTACGGTGAGATTCCGTTCGATGACGCAGTGGAAGCTGAAGGTACGTCCGACGACGCTCCCGGCGACGAACCCGGCGGCGAACCCGGCGGCGAACCCGACAGCGGCGACGACGCAAAGGCGGAAGATCCAACGCTGATCGTCGGCGGATTCTCCAGCCAGCACACGGGCGGCGCTCAATTCGCCTTTGCCGACGGCAGCGTTCGCTTTCTCAGCCAGTCGATCGCGGTTCCCGCTTTCCAGAGCCTCTGCAGTCGCAACGACGGAGCGATGCCCGATGGGTTCTGAGCAGCGTGCCTTGCGCGGCGACGCGTTTGGTGTGTATGGTTGTGTGCGAGTGCCCTGAGCTGAAAATTTGTTGCAGAAGATTGGCCGCAAAGAGGCACAATGAACACAAAAAGGACGAGAGCTTTGTGCCGAGCCTCAAAGCGTCAAATGGGATGACGCTCTTTTTGCGCCATTTTGTGCCTCTTCGCGGCAACAGGGCGACTTCAGGGAATCGGCCATTCAGGACACTGGCCGCCATCATTCAACAGATGGCGTCTTTCCATTACGCAAGGTTTGAACGATGTCGTGCCGATTCCTGACGACCGTGTCGCTCGTTTGCGTTCTCACGCCGTGCATTGCGGCGGAACCGGACGCGAATGTCGAACGGGAACTCAAGGTCGCGCTCGCCGCAGCGGATGCCGCCGTCAAAGCGAACCCCAACGATCTCGCCGCCTTGCAAAATCGGGGCGACGCGCACTTCTTTCTCGGGCAGTTCGACGAAGCGGTGCTCGATTACGACAAGATGCTCGCTCTCGAACCGCAACTGGGGCCGAAACACTGGCAGCGCGGACTCGCCCTGCACTTCGCCGGCCGGTACGACGATGCGGCGAAGCAGTTCGAGCGCTATTACGAGCTTGACAAGTCCGATCGCGAGAACGGCATCTGGCGGTTCTATGCACACGTCGAGAAGAACGGCGTCGAGGCGGCCCGCAAAGCGCTGCTGCCCTACACGCAACCCGACCGCGAGCCGTTGCCGATCGTGTACCGCCTGTGTGAAGGCAAGGCGACTCCGGAGGACGTGCTGAAAAGCGTCGACGGCGACGCGCCGGCGACCGAACAGCAGAAGCGTCGGTTCTATGCCGACCTGTACGTCGGCCTCGACGCCGCGATCGTTCGCGACGATCCTGCCGCGGCGCGATCGTTGCTCGAACGGGCGGTGCAGAATGATTGGCCGCGCGAAGCAGGTTACGGGCCGACCTACATGTGGCACATCGCCCGACTGAGCCTCGCCCGGCTCGAAGCCGAACGCCCCCGCACGCCCTGAACGCACCGGGGCGACTGTCTTGCTCATCCATCGGTTTCTGATTTCCGGATCTTGCGTTCGCAAAACGAGAATTTCCACAAGGGCTGGTACTGACGGCCCGGCTTTATGATTACGATGGTGTCCGGCGACCGATCCCACTTGTGCCGAAATCGCTTTCGAGAAACACCCCGCCATGACGCCGTTGAGACGACGTGAGTTCCTGCGGGTCGGCCTCGGCGGCTTCAGCAGCCTGAGCCTGCCTGGGCTGCATCGGCTGCGGGCAGAGTCGACGGCCACGGTCGCGACTTCGACCGCACCGACGGCGATCATACTCGTCTGGCTGCGCGGCGGTGCAAGCCACCTCGACACGCTCGATCCGAAACCGATGGCCCCGTCGGATTTTCGCGGGCCGTTTCAACCGATCAAGACGAACGTCGCCGGCATCGAGATCACCGAACTGCTGCCGAAGCTCGCGACGCTCGCCGACCGGTATTCGATCGTTCGATCGTTGACGCACACGGGCGGCGGACATCCGGCCGGCTCGCTGCAAGTGCTGACCGGCGACCCCGACGCCCGCGACAAGCCAGGGCCGCGCTACCCCGACTGGATGACGATCGCGAACCATTTACGGTCTGGGCAGAATCGGACGCTGCCGAATTACGTCGCGATCAACCCCGTCGACCGGTACGACGGATTTCAGATCGCAGGGCCTTCGTATCTCGGCCCGGCATACGAGCCGTTCTCCGTGGTCGGCGACCCAAGCCGTCCCGACTTTCGAGTGCCGAACATCGGTCTGGCCGACGCGGCAGGCCAGCAGCGACTTCGTGAACGAATCGAACTGCGAAAGAGCCTCGACCGGTTGCGTCGAGACGTCGACGATTCCGGGCTGATGGCCGCCGCCGACCGGTTCGAGACGCAGGCCGTCGATCTGCTGCTCAGCCCGCAGGCGCAGACCGCGTTCGATCTGTCGCGAGAATCAGACGCCGTGCGCGACCGCTACGGTCGACACCAGTGGGGCCAGCAGTGCCTGATGGCGCGGCGGCTCGTCGAGGCGGGCGTCGAGATCATCACGACCGAGTTCGACGGACCGCTGTGCGGCCGAGTCGCGAACTGGGACGACCACGCCGTCAATCATCACGTTTTCGATGCACTGACCTATCGTGCCCCATTCGTCGATCAGGCCGTCTCGGCACTGATCGAGGACGTCTATCAGCGCGGTCTCGACAAACGCGTGCTCGTCGTCGTCACCGGCGAGTTCGGGCGGACGCCCCGCATTTCGCACGTCGCCAGCAGCGGCGGCGGAGTCGCCAGCGCCCCGGCCGGGACCGTCCAGCCGGGCCGCGATCACTGGCCGCTGGCCGGTTCGATGCTGTTCGCCGGCGGGGGCATCCGCACCGGCCAGATCATCGGCGCCACCGACGCCCGCGGAGAAGAGGTCGTCGAAGGTCACATGGGACCGGAAGATTTTCTCGCGACCCTCTATCGCCATCTCGGCATCGACTACCGATCGGTGATGATCCGCGACTTCACGGGACGCCCGACGCCGATCATCCGCAGCGGCGAAGCCGTCGAAGAACTTGCCCGGCAAGCATGATCGCACCGATCGGGCGTCATTCGGACGGTCCAACATCCGCTGCTTCGTCGGCCGCGACTTCCGCCGTGACGGGGTGGTTCTCGACGAGCCAGTCTCGCAGGGCGATCGGCTCGGCGTCGCCGGTCTGAATCTTCCAAGGTGAGCCGAACTTGCTTTCGGTGAGCCGGTCGAGCAATTCGCGTTTGCTTTTGGCGCGGAACGTCAGCCAGACGGCTTCCTTGCGGGCGCCGGCGACCCAGTCACGTGCCGGCAGCGGGTCGGAGAGCGACTGGCCGACCAGCTTCTCAGTGCCAATCGTCGTGTTTTGCTGCGCTTCGATCAGGTCGAGCAAGGTGTCGGCGTAGACGACGAGCGTCTCGTCGCGCGGCGTCTCCTGAACGCCGGCCAGGTTGCGCAGATCTTTGATGTCGCTGCTGACTTCGGCGAGCGTTTCGGTCGTCTTACGGGTGTTGTCGAGAATGACAGGCAGGTTGCGGTTGACCGTCGCCGCCGATCGTTTCAATTCGAGCCGCAAGTCGTTGAGCATCCATCCGAACGCGACGAGGGCGATTGCAAGCACGGCAGCGGCGCAGCCGACGGCGAGTTTCACGAGCGGCTCCCTCGAAGTCGGTGCGGAACGGCAGAGAAGCCGTTCCCTACAGTCTCGGCAGGCATGACGTTCGATACCTAGCGGTTGAGGCGGGTTGCCGTACTACGGTGACTTCGGCACGGGCGCGATCATGAAACGATCAATCGCGAACGACGAATCGTTGTTCGTGCCGAGGAACAGTCGGCCGGGCGGTCCATCATCCCAACTATCGAGTTTCAGGTCGTTCGCATTTCCCGACCACGCGATCAGCGTTTCGTCGTCTGCGGTCACTTCGATCGTCGCCGGCGTGCCCATGCGAACGACGCAGCGCAGCCGGACCGGTTTGCCGATCTCGAACAGCACATCGCGGTGTGCGTACTTCGCGAGACTCCCTTGTCTGTCGGTACCGATCGCAAACAGCGATCCTTCCTTGCGGCTGGCGTCGAGCAGGACGTAGCACTGGCTGTCGTCAAGGACCAGCCCGAGAACCAGCGGCCCTCCGCCGCTCAGCCGGCTTGCCTCGATTTCCAGCGAATAATCGCCGGCAATCGGTTGGTCGATCGCCAGCATCGACGGCGGACCGGCGGCTGTGACGAGTCGCCCTTCGTCCAACTTCCAACCGTCCCCTTTCACGACGTCTCGGTCCGGATCGATCTGCTTCAATAGATCGACCGGCCCGGTCAGTTCCGGGATTGCAGTCTGCTCGACGGGGGGTGTCGTGACGGGTGAAACATCGCGGTCCCAGGGTCTCAGCCAGGCGGCGACCGCGACGATCGCCAGCAGTGGTGCGACGACCAGCCCCCAGCGTCCGCGGTGCTGGCCAGGCACCCGTTCGGCGTCGACCGAGACGAACTGCAATGTCTCTTGAAGGTCGGACGTCGGATCACTCAACTCGCTGCGGCAGGCTTTGAGCTGGAGAATGACCTCTTCCATCCGCTGTATGCGTTGGTTCGGCGACTTGGCGAGCATCGCGCGGACGAGGGACTCGAACCGGGCCGGCACATCGCCTCGCGATTCGCCGAGCGAGGGAATAATTCCGTCGCGATGCGCCAGCAAACGGTCGAGCACCGATTTGCCCGGGAACGGAGGATTGCCCGTCAGCAGGAAATAGAGAGTGCATCCGAGGCTGTAGATGTCGGCCCGCTCGTCAACGTCATGCGGATCGACCGCCTGCTCCGGGGCCATGAAATCGACGGTGCCCATGAAGTTGCCGAACTCGGTCAGTTGCTCCTCGGTCGCCACCCCGGCACCGTCGTCCGGGGTCGCCGCGTTCTCGGGCGGCGTCCGAAGCTGCGACAGGCCGAGGTCGAGAATTTTGACCGTGCCGTCCTCGGAGAGAATCATGTTGCCCGGCTTGATGTCGCGATGCACGATCCCGCGGCTGTGAGCGTACGCCAGGGCCTCGGCAATCTGCAGCGTCAGATCGATCGTCGTGATGATCGTCAGCGGACCGCCGCGTCGCACGTGCTGCGACAGCGTCGTGCCGCGGACGTACTCCATGACGAGGTAGCAGTCCGCGTCTCGCTCGCCGGCGTCGAGCGCCGTGACGATGTTGGGGTGAATCAACTTCGCGGCGGCGCGCACTTCGCGTTTGAAACGGCGGATTGAGCCGATCTTGTCGACGGCCGACGGGCCTAAGAATTTCACGGCCACTTCGCGGTTCATCAGCGTGTGGCGCGCCCGGAAGACCTCGCCCATCCCGCCGCGGCCGATGCGATCGAGCAGCACGTAGTTTCCGAAGACGAGCCGGTCGGCCTGCCCGCGTTCGATTTCCGAAGCCTGGTACGTTGTGAGCAGGCCCGCCTGCACCAGTTCGCGCGTGAGGACGTCGAGCGTTTCGACGTCCTGTTTGCGACGAAGCTGCTCCTGAAAGACGCGCAGACGCTGCGTCGGGACGATGCCCGAGTCGGCCAGCAGCACCATGAGTTGGTCTGTGGTCAACATGGACAGGAACCGTTACATGCGAGGCCCGAATGGACGCGATCAGGTCGCACCGCACCCTAGTGTACAAGCCGCGTCCTGACCGGGCCATCATGTTCTTGAGCGCAGCCCGCGAACGAAAGATTGTCCTGCACCGCTGATTCTCGGCTTCACTCGACCTCGTCGTGCAGGCTGTCGGCGTCGCGAAATCCCAGGGAACCGTCGTCGGCGAACGCGGCACCGAACATGTCGACGGAACTGCCGTCCCACGCTTGCAGAGATTCCACGGAGCTGGCGTCGGTCCGTTGGCGGGGCCGAGGATTCGCCGGGTCGCTTGAGACCGGGAACGGCTCGATGGTGCCGGTTGCGCCGTCGTTCGTCGTCGGTGCGAACAGCCCGGTGGCCAGTCCGAGACGCTCGTATTCGATCGTCAGACGCGACCAGGGCCAAAGCGCGTATTGACGGCGACAGCTTCGAATTCGTTGTTCGAGCGTGTGCGGGACGTCACCGACGGCGTCGCGGCGGAGATGGCTGTGAATCACCCGATCGGGGTCGCGCACAATTCGCACGAGCAGCGGAGGTCGTTCCATCCGCGCGAAGTGCGGCAGCCAGTGATGCAACGTCGTCACGAAGCGCGGATCCTTGACCGCCCAGGGCCGAGGCAACGATTCGAGTGTCGCGACGGCTTCTTTCTCCGGCAGTCGGCCGCGCCGCTCCACCTGCTGGTTGAGCGTGCGGACACCGACGCTCTCGCCGAATTCGTCGTCGGCATCGGCCGGCTCCCAACCGACGGCATGAAACATCTTCGCGGCGACGCTGGTTCCCGAATGCCCGACACCCATCAATACGACGCAGGGACGGTCCTCGGGATCATCCTCGAACCGCCACGGCGTGAACCGGTGGTAGTCGTCGAGACCGTTTCGACACAGATACTCTTCAAAGAAGTCGCGGGCGCGTTGCCGGTAACGTCGATAGTCGCGGTGCCGCTCGGCGGTGTCGTGCTCGACCACGCCCGACGGGCAGCAGGCGACTCTCCAGCGGGCCGCGAGTTTCACCTGATGGAAGTAGGGAGCATGTTCTCCCACCTTCAAGCGGTCGTCCCAGCGATGCTCGACCAGCATTTCGCGGCGAAACAGCGCGAAGTTCCAGACGATGTCGCACAGTCGGTACGGAATGCCGGTCGACGTGACGCGGACTCGATGTGCGGAATCGCGAACACCGAGCGTTCCGCGAAAGATTTCGATATCGAGCGAATAGGCGCTGATTCTGCCCTCGGAGCCTCGCACGGCACCGCCGACGACACCCACTTCCGGATCGTGCTTGAGTACGGCGAGCATCCGCCGGACGTCGGTCTCCTCGGTGAAGCGCCAGTCGTCGTCGAGCACCAGCAGGTAGGGCGTCTCGAGCGCGTCGATCAGGGCGTTTCGAGAGCGGGACAACCCGCAGTCGAACGGCAGATCCAGCACGCGGACGGCCGCCGGCAACCGTGCTTTCTGTCGGCCGTTGTCGGCGACGACGATTCGCGCCGACGGGTAATGTTGCCGGATCGACGCGACGAGTCGCTCCAGATGGCGCGGCCGTTCAAAGGCGGTGATGCCGAAGGTGATCGAATCCAGCATGCTCGTGACCTTGTGAACCGGGCGTCTACAATCCCTTGATCTGGGGGTGGAACCCAGTCTGAAGCCCGAGACGGCCACATTCAAGATCGTTCTGGACGTGCGTTCGCCTCCTTTCGCTCGGACGTTGCCGCCAAACGTTATAATCGGCCTGCGCCTCGACGCAGTGCGTTGAAGCGATCTCGACGGGCGTCAGTGATCGCCGGGCTGGTAGGTTCCAGGAACCGCGCGGAACGCGATCGCAAGACGGTTCCAGGCGTTGATCGCAGCGATCGCCCAGGTGACGTCGACGAGCTCCTTCTCGCTGAAATGCGGTCGGACCGAATCGTAGACGTCGTCGGGCACATGGCCTTCGCCGACGAGCGTCACCGCTTCGGTCCAGGCGAGTGCGGCTCGTTCCCGGTCGGTGAAGAAGGGCGCCTCGCGCCATGCTGAAAGAGCGTAGAGCCGCTGTTCGGTCTCGCCCGCTGCACGAGCGTCCTTCGTATGCATGTCGATGCAGTAGGCGCAGCCGTTGATTTGCGAGGCGCGTGTTTTGATGAGTTCCAGCAGCGACCGTTCCAGCCCACACGTGCGAACGTATTGTTCGAGACCGGCCATCGCCCGGTAGCCGCCGGTGGACGCTTTGCCGAAGTCGATTCGTGATTTCATCGCGTTTCTCTGTCGGAACAAATGGCCGAGAATTGCCGAGGCGTTGATCAATCCGGTCACTTTGCCGGAGTCGTCAGTTCCTTCGCGTCGCTCGGAGCGAGCATGAAGGCCAGGAAGCGAGCCGGCTCGGTCTTGCTGGCGTTCTTCGAGACGGCATGCAGGACGCCTGCCGGCTCGAAGAAGGTTTCGCCGGCTTTGTAGACCTTCGGCGGTTCGTCATCGATCGCCGACTCGAGCGCACCCGACAACACGTAGACGACGACTGGTCCTGCGTGGCGGTGCGGCCCGCTGCTCCCGCCGGGAACGTACTCCAGTTCGAGCAGCGTGACCTTGGCAGGCTTGCCCGCGATCGACGCCATCAGTTCACGCTCCAGAACCACCTTGCGTGCCAGCTCTTGATCGCCGTGGTCGTGTTCGGCGGCGCGGGCCGCCACGAAGCCGGCGCCGGCAGCGGCCGCGAGCAACAAAGTGAAAGCGGCCGTTCGTCCAGTTCGTCGAAGGAATGTTCGTCGCAAACCGTGCATTGCGTGCTCCGTATGTGGGCAGTGACGGGCCGTCGCAGCGACAGCCGTACCAGTGCGGACATTCTCGCGCAAACCGGCCGGCCGTCCAGTGTCGCTTGTGTGCCTTTGGCAAGGTGGACGAGAAACAGGGCACGCGGCGAACGACGCCCCGTGACTTCGCACTTTGAGAAAGACGCCCCTCGCGAATTCAGCTTGATGCGGCAAGCCGTCCAATAGGGGCTGCGGCCTCGACCGGCATGTCGACGACTTCCGGTCGCTCGAAGAGTTTGCCGAGCGGGCCGGCGAGCAGGGCCGGCAACAAGAGCAGGTCGCCGATGAGTGCCGTGCCCAGCATCGCCGCCATAAGCCAGGCGAAGTGGGCCGTCGGCACGAACGAACTGAAGGCGAAAACCAGCAATCCCAGTCCACAGATGACGGTCGTCTGAACCATCGCGCCGGCGCACCGTTCGTAGGCCGTGGCGATCGCCTCGTGTCGGGTCAGACCGTCGGCCAGTCCGCGGCGGAACCAGCCGAGATAGTGGATCGTGTCGTCGACCGCGATGCCGAGCGCCACGCCGGCCGTCATCATCGAACCGATGTCGCACGGCATGCCCGAAAGCGCCATGACACCGAAGACCGTGACGGCCGGGAAGACGTTCGGTACCATCGAAACCAGGCCCGCGCCGACGCCGCGCAGCGTCACGGCCATCACGACGCCGATGATGAGGAAGGCCGTCGCAAAACTGCTCGAGAGATCATTCAGCAACGTCCGCTGCGCTTTGTAGATGAGCGGCACGATGCCGGTGTATGTCGCGTCGATCGGCTCGTCTCCGGCCGTCGAGGCGTCGGCGAGCAGCGGTTCGACCCGTGCGGCGACGCGTCCCATGAACTCGCCGTAATCGACCGAGTTCAGAGCCGCCACACGCGCACTGACACGCCACAATTCGCCGTCCTTGACCTCGCGCACGAAGCCGGCGTCCGTGAAATGGGCCCGATTGCGCTCGAACGTCCTGTCCAGCATGCGACGGGAGATCATCTGCCTCGCGCCAGTCCCGTCGGGCAGTGGCGGTGCGAAGGTCGCCGCCGACATTGTGCCGCCGACCTCGTCGATCGACTCCAGCGTGCGCTGCACGTCGTCGACAAGCCTCATGCGTTCGAACATCGACAGCGAGTCGTCGTCGCTGAAGCGAAGGACGACCTCGACCGGCACGAGCGGACCGAGATGCTGCTCCAGCCATGTGTAATCGCGGATGATCCGGGCGTCCGGCGAGAAGAGGTTGAGCAGCTTGACGGACGTGTCGAGCCGCAGCACCGAAAGCCCGAGCGGCACCATCAGCGACAAGCCGACGGCGGCGACCCAGCGACGATGACGAATGATTCGATCGGCCACCCGTTCGGCGAATCCGACAGAGCCGACGTTCGTCTCGACGACGCTTCGCGAGGAATGTCGGCGGCTCGGCCAGATCTGGAGAACGGACGGCAGGAACAGCAGCAGGAGAGGAAGGCTGATGAGGACGCCAGCCGCCGAGTAAATGCCGAACTCGCGGACCGGTCCGATCTCGCTGATGGCAAGTGAGCCAAGGCCGACGGCGGTTGTCCCGCTGCTCAACAGGCAGGGAAGCCAGCCGGCCCGGAACGCCGCAAGCGGTGCGCCCGCCGTCCCGGCGTCTGCCAGGGCGTCCCGGTAGTAGTTGACGAGATGGACGGCCGAAGACAAGGCGACGACGTAGACGAGCGTCGGCATCATGCCCAGCAGCAGATTCATCGTCTCGCCGGTGAAGTAGACCAGGGCCACCGCCGACGTCGCCGAGAGAATCGCGGTCGCGAAGACGGCGCACACCAGTCGCCACTCGCGTAGGCAGCGCCACGCCAGCGTCAGCGCCACGACGACGGAGATCGCCGCGAGCAGGTAGCGGGATCGCCGGCTCTCGCTTTCGAGGGCGACGCTCTCGACCGTCGGTCCGCCCATCCGCAGCTCGTCCCGCGTCAGACTGGCCTCGCGCCAGGCGACGCGGGCGATCAGCTCCAGCGCCGACTTCCGGTTCGCGGCGCCGGCTTCGTTGACCATGACGACCAGGGCACTGGTTCGGTCACCCGGACCGAGGAGCGTGCCGCGCAAGCGGTGCGTCGCCTCGTTCCGAGAGAGCTTCAACGGCTCGCCCGTCAGTTCAGCGAGCGCCTCGCGGGACGTGACGACGCGGCTGAAGAGCGGCGTCACTTCAGACGAACGCGGCGACGACGAAGCTTCCGTCGGGTCGGATGCGGCCGACGGACCGGCGGAGACATACGCCCGAAGTCCCTCGGCGACTCGGTCAAGTCGCTCGTCGTCCAATGTGGCGCCGGGCCAACTGACGACGGCGATCTCCTCGCTTCCGAAATGCTTCAGAAACCAGTCGTATTCCGTCGTCTCGCGGGATCCGGCCGGCAGCCATTGCCGAACGTCGTTGTCGCCGCCGCGCAGCGCCCCGCGAACTCCGTAGGCCAGGAGGGGAGCCGACGCCGCAGCGACGAGCACCACGACCCAGGACCACCGCTGAAAGAACGAACTCTGCACTCTCATACAACTTCCGAGAAAGATTTCGCCTGTTGCAGGGCCTGTTCAGCCAGCAAGCGGCAAGGTGATTTCCGTGTGATCGGGCGACACACAATCGGCCGATGCCGGCGCGATCTTGTTCGGCGTTCGAGGCTGGGACGTGCGGATCTCGTCGATCAACTCCTGCACGCGGCTTCTCAAGACTCTGGTCAGAGACTGGGCGGCCCGCGGAACGGAATCGAACGCCCCGACCTGAATCGGCGCTCCGAAGGAAACGACGGCGCGGCGAACGCCCCGCTTGGTCGCCGTCGGCACCCCCAGCACGTCCTCTTCGAACTTGTCGAGGGTTTCGGAGAGCCGCTCGAGACTGGGGCTACCGGCGAGATAGTCCGCCGGATAGCTGAAGAGCTGCATGACGAAAAACAGGGCGTCCATGTCCTCGCGAAGCCGGAACTGCCGGTGTTCGCAGTCCGATGCGGCCTCCGAACAGGCGATGATGAGCCTGCGGACCCGTTTGACCCGCTCGGGCACGGTCAAGCCCGATCCGTCGGCACCGTAACGGCTCTCGAGCGGCATGAGAATCGTATCCAGGAGTTCTGCTTGACGATCCTGAATCGCTCCGTGTCGCGTCTCGCCGAAGTGCTCGAGTTCCTTGATGCTCAGCATCCGTTCGGCGAAACGCTCGATCCGTCGAATGAGGGGCGTGCCAGGACGCGAGGTCCACGACATTCGTCGCTCCAGCAAATCCATGACCTCGAGCAGACGCGGCGTCGGGTCCGTCACGTATTCGAACGTGATTCCGCACGGAACGCAGGCGACGGGCCGTCCGCTGCGGCGGGCAGCCGACAAGGCCGCCAGCGCGGCTCCGCGGCGGAACGGCATCGTGCGGTCGTTGAGGTGAAACACCTCGCCTTCAGGAAAGATGACGAGCGGATGATTACGGTGTTCGAGAATCTCCACCGCCTGCCGGAACGCTCGCAGATCGTGCCCCTCGCGATTGACGCTGAAGCAGCCGTGCCGACGCAGCACCTGACGGCCGAGTCGATGAGTCATCGCGAAGACCTGCCAGGCGGTCATGAAGTACAGCGGCGTACCAAGCCCGTCGGCGGCCTCTTGAAGTGCGAACGGGTCGGCGTGCGAAGGGTGATTCGGAGTGATCAGCACTCCGCACCCGTCCTCCATCGCTTCGCGGACATGCTCGGCACCACGGACCTCGACTTCGGACAGGCCATGCTGCCACATCCCCCGAAATCGGCGGACGGGGCGCAAAAGACGAATGGCGCGGGCGCTCGGCTTAGGGGACCACCAGTGCGGTGGCGATTGATAAGGTTGCCGATTCATGTCGGAGAAAATGCGGTTCGCAGGGCCGCGAACCGGCCGGGCGGCGTGGGAGACTGCGGCCACCGACCAGGATGCCGGCGTTCGACGCAGATCGGAGAGTATGCGCCGCCACGGGTTGGAGGGTGGCGATCGGAAACGACCCTAGCGGAGGGCCGGGCGATCACCGGGTGACGACATCATACGCAGGATATGTGCCGCAGTGGTCGCCCGATTCGAGAATTCGGAACCACACCTGGAAAATACGGAAAACGGATCAGACCGCGGGAGAATGCTGCAAATCGAGGTTTGAAGCGTGTCGCAGCATGGAGACAAGGCGTCGTCGCTATGACGACGCCGCTCAGCCGGCGTGCTTAACAAACGCTGCGGTTCGGATCGTTCACTATTCGACGAGAAACACAGCCGGCGCGCGGCCCAATTGGTCGCCGTCGTAGTTGATTGTGACGTTGCCCTGGCCGGTCACGCTGATGCTGCCGACGACGAACTGGGCGCCGTAGGTTCCCTGTCCGGAGATGCCGAAGTTCGCCCATTTCGCGTAGATCGTGCCGTCCAGAACTCCATCGCTTGCATTGCCGGTGATCGAGGCCCCCTTGGGATTGCGTCGCCGTTGATAAAACAGCATTCCGTTGAAGACGTCGATGCCCGGCGTCGTGTAGGTGTGAATGGTGGTGTCGATCGGCGACAGTTTCATCGAACTGTTAATGGAGACCGTGCCGAAGACGTCCTGGCCGGTGGCCTTCGCCGGCGGCAGTTGACCATAGGGATCGGGAGCATCGCCCGCGTCCGGCAGACCGGTGGCGGGATCATAAGGCTGCTCGGTTCCGTAGTGGCCCGTCACATAGAACATGACCCCGTCGCCGACGACGTCGCCACCGGTCATGGCCAAGGCGGTCCCGCTGTTGTCTCCCAACAAGACGAAGATGCCAGGCTCCATTCGCACGACACCTCCGGTGATCTTGATGGAGTCATAGATGCCGGGCGGAAGCACCACGACCCCGTTCGCGTCCTGAGTGACGCCCAATGCCGGGTCGAACGCAGCGTTGTTCGATTGAACGTCAACGGTGCCCCGGTAAGTGGCAGTGACGCCGTTGGCACTGGTCGGCGTCTCGAGGTATGCGAAGGGGTCCGGTATCGGCACCTGCCGACAATGGAGCGGGCTGCCCGTCGCGCCGGGGTCGATGTGTTTGAAATTCGAGGGAGTGTCAACCCCCCCGACGATCTGAAGATCCTCGGCGAAGATGCCCGATTCCGAGTTCGGCTGGCCGCCTCTGGCCGCCCACTGGGTTCCTGTCACTGCGGCGCCGGTTTCATCGACGCCGCCGCCTTCGGAATTGCAGAGGACTCGCCCCTTGACCCGCAGCGACCCTCCGCCGCTGACGTCCAGCCCCGGCCGGGCCGTGGGATCGAGAACGATGCTCCCTTCGCCCGAGGTGACGTATTCAAAGCCCGCGACCGCGCGTCCCGTCACGGTGCGGTCGGGATCGGCCCCCAGCACCTGCATGAACAAAGTCTGATACGGCGCCGTGACGACCACCTCGACAAACGAGGAATCGCCGGCGTACGGGCCGCTCGTCGGCGGAATATGAATGTTCTGCCCGAGGACCAGGGGATCGGCGATCGGCAGGTTATAGGTCAGCAGGAACTGGTTGGCATCGGCGACCGCGGCCGTCGCCGTACCGGTGCTCTGATTCGCCCCGCGCAACATCCGCATCGCCGCGGCCAGTGCCGAGGCATCGGCGGCGTTCTGCGCGGCACGCTGGCGCCCCATCAGCAGCGACGAATCGATCACCAGCCCGAGAAACCCGATCAGCACCGGCAAAACGATCGCGACCTTCACCGCAACCGCGCCGCGACGTGCCCGAGGGCCTGTGCAGACGGTGCGACGTCGAGGCGAATGGCGGTTCATCAGTCGACTCCCCGTTGCCGGGTCTCGTGAAAACTCAGTGAGCAATTTCCAGTTCCGACACGGCGGAATAGCTCCAGCCGCTGGTGAACGGGAATGTGAGAAACGGATCGTGCGACGACGTGATCGTGACGCGAACGCGGCTGCCGACGGCGGAGTTGCCGTCGGGCCATGCTAGGCTGACGGTCGTGTCGGCCGGTTCGAGGACGACGAGACCCGGCTCGATCGCCGCCAGAACCGGATCGGTCGAATCGCCCGATCCGCTGACCGCCGTCGGTCCCCAGTTTCCAAGCGCCGACGGCGCCATCTCGCCCCGTACGATCGCCATTCGTGCAATCCGCCGCGCGGCCGCCGAGACGTTGTTGTAACGGAACACCGCCATCGAAAGCTCGATCATGCCGAAGATCAGCGTCAGCAGCAGAAGCAACACGATGGCCAGTTCGACGGCCGCGGCACCCGTTCGCGACGAGCCTCGCGCTGCATGGCGGCGTTGGCGAATCGCGTTCATCGGATTCCCCGGATCTCGACGGCGTGACTGAGCGTCAGGTCTTCCGGTATGCCCGGCCAACTGACGACCGTCTCGAAGGGAAACTGGGCCGTGACTCGGACCCGTCGCAAGCCGTCGCTCTCCACGGTCCGCACCGCCGTCACAACGAGATCCGTCGACGAGAACGGTCCGTCGCCGCCGATCAGCGACGCCATTTCCGCCTCGACCGCTGCTCGCAATTGGGCGTCCCATGACGGCTTGGTGGTCGCCGTGTAGTTCTGCATGCTCGCATAGCCGGCCCCGGCTCGCGCCGCATTCGTCACCGCCAGGTGCGAATAGCCGAAGCGTCCCAGGTCGATCGCACCGAGCGTGATCGTCAACAACAACGGCAGGAGCAACCCCAATTCGATCGCCGAAGCCCCGGCGCGCACGCCGGCGGCAGCGCCTCGGCGGCGAGCAAGTGGCTTCGATGCAGTTCGTGGCCGCGAAGGGCGCATGACGGCGTTCCGTAAATATCACCGGGACCGGGTCAGGTCTCCGGTGAAGCGATACAGCAGATACACCGAGAGCACGCCGCACGTCGCCCAAAGCAGCTCCGGCTGGTCAGTGGCTCCGCGCGCCACCAGCGAAATCATCGCGACGATCGGCGCGAGAATCATCAGCTCGACCGCCACGGCTCCGCGTCGCGATCGATGAATCCAAAGCGACCTTTTGTGTCCGGTATCTGGACCGCCGCGTGACGATAACAGGCTGTTTCGGATGGACATCATGACCCCTGATTCATCTGGTCGAGCATGGACACGATATCGAAGGCTGCTGGTCCAAGAATGACGATGAACAGCGCCGGGAAGATCAGAAACAGGGTGGGAAACAGAATCTTGACCATCGCCTTCTGGGCACGCTCTTCCGCAGCGAACATTCGCTTCTGCCGAAGCGCCTCGGAATAGACCTTCAGCGCCTTGGTCACGCTGGAGCCGAACTTCTCCGACTGCAGGATCAGCGACGCAAGACTTCGCAGTTCTTCCACGTCGAACCGGTCGGCGAATCGCCGGATCGCCTGGCCCGTCGAGCAGCCCATCTGAATCTCGCGCTGCACGATCGTCAGCTCGCCGGCAAGCATCGGATGGGCGCCGCGCAGTTCATCGGCGACCCGCTTCAGTGCGGCAGGCAGCGTCAGGCCGGCTTCGACGCAGATGACGACGATATCGAGCGCATCAGGCAGCGACCGACTCAGGTCGATCTGCCGCTTGTTCTTCTGCATGTCGAGCCAGAAGCTCGGCGCGATCGTGCCGAAGACGCCTGCCAGCGCACCGGCAAGAAGTGCATGACTCATGGGGGCCAGGCCCATGAATGCCGCTCCCAGACCGATCGCGAGCGGCGCTCCCATCAGCAGGAACTTCGTCGTGAGATAAAAACCGACGGAATGTCGCCGATACAGCCCGGCCTGCACAAGTCGATCGCCGAGTGCTTTCCGACCTTCCTGTTCCGAAGGCAGCATTAACTTCGCAACGCCCGCCGGCCGGTCCGCATCCGTCGAGAACACCTCAAACGTTTCGTTGTCGGTGGCGTCCGTCTCGGATTCGGCCTCCTGGCCTCGTTTTCCGCCGCTCGCCAGCAGGCCGATCACCAGCACGAACGCCCCCACGGCGAGGAAGGCCGCCCCGTACAGCAGGAGTTCATTTGTTGACAGGCTCATCGTCTTCATCCGACGCCGCGAGGCGCTCAAAAGTCGAAATTGATGATCTTCCGCATCCAGACCGCACCCAGCCCCATCGAAACCATTGCCGCGATAATCAATGACGGATGATCGAACAACTTGATCGCATAGGGCCGATTCACGACCAGCATTGCTCCAAAGACAAGGAACGGCAGTCCAAGTAGAATCAACGCCTGGAACTTTCCTTCCGCCGTCAGCGCCTTGATCTTGCTGCGGATCTTGAAACGCTCCCTGACGATTGCCCCCAGGTTTTCAAGGAGTTCCGCGAGGTTGCCGCCGGATTGCCGGTGGATGAGGATCGCGACGACGAAGATTTTGATCTCCAGCAGGCTCGTTCTGCGGGCAAGATCGCGAAGCGCGAATTCGGGCGGCAACCCCAGGTTCTGCTGTTCGTAGCAATAGCCGAACTCGGTCGCGATCGGTGCCCGGAACTCCGTCGAGACGGAATACATGGCCTGGGTCATGGTCTGGCCCGCGCGCATTGTCCGGCTCATCAAATCGAACGTGTCGGGAAGCTGCGCCCGCATCTTGTCGAGCCGCTGCGCCCGCTTCAGATGCACGATCGCACCGGGAATCACGCTCGCCGAGGCGCCCAGCAGCCCCCCCCAGAGAATGCTGCCGAGCAGAAAGCCCGCGATCAGTCCGACGACTGCACCCGCCAGCACCGTCGAAAGGATCAGGCGGCTGGCAGACATTTCGACGCCGGCCTGCTCGATCAGTTCGTCGAGTCGCTTCAGAAAACTCTTGCGATCGGCGGCGTGGTCGTGAAACGCCTCGGCGGCGAGATCGGCGAGATTCTCGTTCTGCAGCGGTCCCGACTCTTTCGCCCGCTGGCGCTGCCGCAGTCGCAGATCCGCTTCGGTCTGCTTGAGCCGGTCGCGGACGTCCCGCTCGCGCAGATCGACGAGCACCAGGTTCACGGCGAAGATCGCCAGGAACCCGGTGACGAACGTCAATGCGATGATGATTCCGCTGGTCATGATCGTGATCGTCCGAGGTCGCTTCGACGCCGCGTCAAACGTTCAAGGTGCGTTGTTCAAAGAGTTCCACCGGCACCGTGATGCCGGACGCTTCGAGCCGGCTGAGAACATGGGGGCGGATGCCGGTCGCCTGGAACATGCCCTTGGCACGACGGTGTTCGTCGAGGCCGGTCTGCTTGAAGACGAACAGGTCGTGCATGCTCAGCATCTCGCCTTCCATGCCGGTGACTTCCGAAATCCGCGTGATGCGGCGCGGGCCTCCCGTCAGTCGCGCTGCCTGAACGACGATGTTGATCGCACTGGCGATCTGGCGGCGGATCGTCCACATCGGCAGATCGAAGCCGGTCATGCCGACCATCATTTCCAGCCGTCCCATCGCGTCGCGAGGCGTATTCGCGTGAATCGTCGTCAGGCTGCCGTCGTGGCCCGTGTTCATGGCCTGCAGCATGTCGAGGGCTTCCGCCCCGCGGCATTCGCCGATGATGATTCGATCGGGCCGCATTCGCAGGGCGTTCTTGACGAGGTCGCGGGTCGTCACCTCGCCGTGACCTTCGACGTTCGCCGGTCGAGTTTCCATACGGACGACGTGCGGCTGCTGGAGCTGAAGTTCCGCGGCGTCTTCGATCGTCGCGACGCGCTCGTCGACCGGAATGAAGCCCGACAGCACGTTGAGGAGCGTCGTCTTGCCGCTGCCGGTTCCGCCGGAAATCAGCACGTTCATCCGGGCCTGAATGCAGGCCGACAGAAACTGCAGCATCTCGGGGGCAATCGAGCCGAAGCCGACGAGATCGTTGGCCCTGAGCGGCTCTTTCGAGAAGCGGCGGATCGAAACCAGCGTGCCGTCGATCGCCAACGGCGCGATGACTGCGTTGACGCGGCTGCCGTCCTCCAGACGTGCGTCGCACATCGGGCTGGTCTCGTCGATGCGGCGACCGACCGCCCCGACGATGCGCTGCACGATTCGGACGAGATGCCGGTCGTCGGCGAACGAGATGCGGCTGCGCTCCAGCCGGCCCTTGCGCTCGACGTAGATCGTCTTCGGGCCGTTGACGAGAATGTCGGAGATCGTCGGATCGCGGAACAACGGCTCCAGCGGACCCAGGCCGAATGTTTCGTCGATCACTTCCTCGACGAGCCGCTCCCGCTGTTCCACGGTAAGCAGGTCGGGCCGCTGCCGAAGTAGTGCCTCGGCCCCGCGACGGATCTCGCTTCGCAGTTCGCCTTCGCCCATCGTGCCGATGAGCGACAGGTCCATCTTCTCGATGACTTTGCGATGGACTTCTTCTTTAATCCGCTGAAAGACGGCGTCAAGTTCGTCCACCGGATCTTCGACCGGCTCGTCGGCAGCCTGTTGTGGAACGTCTTCGATCGTCGGCGAGTCGGACTGCGACGGCGGGGTGGCGGAAGGCTTCCGCTGAAGGGCCTTCGCAGTCGGAACGGGCTTCGTTTTCCAGAGCATGGTCGTCGTTTCTGTCGCAAGGTCCGCGTGACCGACCTCGACGCTTCGGCGGGAATTCAGGAACGGCTCACGGCAGCGAGCGGAGTCGTTCGAGACGCAGGGGTGGAGGGGCGAACCTGCAGGTACACGTCGCCCGACTGCCGGTTCCGCAGCGTGCGAACGCGAATCAGCAGCGGTTCGGCCGGCGCGGGAGCCGCGACCTGCTCGGTGGTCTGCGCGACTTCGGTCTCGGGCTCTTCCAGCGGCATCTGCTGGAGGAACGGCAGATCGCGAAGCGTCACGGGCTGAACGTCGGTCGCGGCGTCGTCACCGTCGTTGCGCAGGGCCAGGTGCAGCGTGCCCTTGTTGCCGGCCAGGGTCAGCAGCGAAGCCTGTTCGGGAGTGACCTCGAGCGTGACTGATTTCAAGCTGTTGGAATCGGCCGCCTGTTCAGCCGTCGCTTCCAGATGCTGATCGACCGCCAGCACCGACACTAATTGCAGCAGCGTCGCGGTGCTCGCACCGCCGGTGATGTTCGTCTCGCCACTGCCGTAACTGCGATCGGTGACGGTCATCAGCACGTCGACCTTGTTGCCGGGCATGATGAAGCCGGCGACGCCCGACGCGATCGTCGGCGTCAAAATCGTGAAGCCCCGCATGCCCGGCTTGACGAGAGCCGCCATGCCGGCACCGGCGTCACGGGCGGCCAGTTTGCCGTCGAGCATCGGTTCGTTCGCCAGCAGGCGGCTCAGCGCGGCACGGCCTTCGACTTCTTCCGGCTTCGCGATCGCACCGGGCGGAACCAGATCCTGCGGCCACTGCAGAACCTTGAGATGTTCCTTCGTAATGATTGTCCCGCGGGGGACTTCGGCGGTCAGGACGACGACCGGGGTCGTCGGGACCGTGGGCGCCTCGCCGGGCGAACTGGCGAGCTTCTTGACCCCGAACGCCGAGGCCAGTCCGCACACGATGGAAAGAAACACGACGGCGACAGTCCGGCCACTCATCTCTGTCTCGCTTTAGCTGGGTCGGCCGTTGAGGCCGGCAGAGAACTTCGTTTCCAGGTTCAGCCGCCTGGCATTCAATTCGAGTTTTGCCACACGAGCGCCACGCACAGGCCCGCCGCGGCCATCGCACTGAAGGGGATCAGTCGCGTCCGACGGTCCGGCCGGCTCGCGAGCTCAGGAACCGTTTCATATTCGTCTTCCTCAACGAGACTCCGCCCCGCCGACTGCAGACGGTGCAGGTTCAGCAGCACGTTACCGCAGACGGCCATCAGTCCACCGCGACGGAAGATGACTCCGACTGCATAGATCGCCGTCAGGATGCAGCCGACGAGCACGACGATCAGGATCGCCTCGGTCCCGAGCCAGGCTCCCATCGCCGCGATGAGCTTGACGTCGCCGGCTCCCATCGCTCCCAGCAGGAACGGAAAGAGCAACGTGGCAAGGCCGGCCCCGGCTCCGGTGAAGCTGCCGCTCAAGCCGTCCCAGCCGCCCATGAAGGCGTGAAAGGCGAGTCCCGAGAACAACAGCGGAATCGTGAGGGCGTTGTAGATCTTGAATCGCCGCACGTCGGTCACGGTCGCGACAATCGTTGCCGCCAAGACAACGGCGGCGGGGATGAGGGAGGCATATCCCATGGTTGCGTTCCAGTCCGTGCTGCTACTCGATCGCTCGTGATCGTCGGTTGAATTAGAAAACAGGTCGCGCCATGAACATGTCCGCTTTCACTACGGCCACGACGTGTTGAATGCACTGAAGAGGCCCTGTACCGCGAGTCCAAGCGTTGCCACAGACGTAACAACCACGACGGCAATCAGGCCGACCATGATCGCGTACTCGACGGCCGTTGCGCCATCCTCTTCGCAAATGCTTCGCGCTTGCGGAACGCATCGCTGATCGGACTGCTTGCGAAGAACGACGGGGATCATAAACAGCCCTGCTTGACCACTAGCCCGTCGGAGGTATGAAAAATAAGAAGGGGGCCCAGTTTTTTGAAAAACGGAAGCCCCCGCCAGAGGATCACCCGATTCGATTTCGCATCAAGGCGCCGTGGTAGTGGCCGCGCCGACTTTATCGAACGTCGCATCGAGATTGGTCCCGATCAACGTCACCGCACCGATGATCACCACCGCGATCAGGGCGACCATGATGCCGTATTCGACGGCGGTGGCACCGTCTTCTTCACGGACGAGGGCAGACAGGTTCTTGACGAGCTTCGACATCGTAAACGTACTCCAGCAAAGGGGGCGAAAGGGAGGAAAGTCACAAGCAGGTTGAGGCTTGATTGAGTTGTCCGTCGCGGCTGCGCGCTCTCGACAGGTCTCGTACCCGTCGCCCGCTGCGGACATGACAACACAGAAAGCAGGACGCGTGCCAGAAACGGATTTTATTTCAACCCGAGCGGACGCTTTCTAACGCAAGCTCTTCTAAGAAAACACTTTGCAACATTCCATAAAAATGGGGGTTTCCCCGGCAACGCCCGGCACTCGGTATGCGTCCCTAGGGGGATCGGGACTCGCCGTCGTCGGATGTGTTACCCACGAGTTAGCACTTTGGAACAGGCCTGTTCGCTGCCGTGACACTTGGTTGGCGCTTCTGATTCAGGGATGCTCTTCGGAGCGCGCACGCGACCGGCAACAATCTGCCTGGGCGCCGCGACGACGGGCGTGAACGCACCGGCGGGATCGATCGCGGGGAGCACAGATCGGCCGCGCCGTGTTGAACAGCGCAAGCGCACGCCGCATGGCACGCGGCGAGAAGAGAGCCGACGCGCGTCACGCGAGTGCGGAGCGCGTCGGACGGTTCAGAGCAGGCCGAACTGGCGCAGCTTCTTGTAGAGGCCGGGCCGGCTGATGCCAAGCTCCCTGGCGGCGCGGGCGCGGTTATTGCCCGTGCGCACCAGTGTCTCGCGCAGATGCACGAGTTCGGCCTCGCGTCGAGCGCGCCGCAACGGGTTCGCCGACGGCACGACAGCGTCGTCGGCTTCGGAGAAGTCGATTGTCCAGTCGTCGGCCGCGGTCTCCGGTGTCGCTGTGTCCGGCACCGCCCTCGCGGATTGCAACGCCGCTGGCAGGTCCTCGGGCGTCAGCACTTCAGCATCGCAGAACACGAGCGATCGCTCGATCACGTTCCGCAGCTCTCGAATGTTGCCCGGCCAGTCGTAGGCTTCCAACAGCGCCCAGGCCTCGGGAGAGATCTCGGGCGCGAAGCCGTCGTGCCGGGCGGCCCATTCGCCGACGCATTCGTCGACCAGTTCGCGAATCTCGTCCCGCCGGTCGCGAAGCGGCGGCAAATGCAACTCGGCGACGTTGAGGCGGTAATAGAGGTCTTGACGGAAACGCCCGGCGGCGACCTCGGCGGCGAGGTCGGCGTTCGTGGCGATCAGGATTCTGGCCCGCAGGCGAGTCGTTTCCGTCGAACCGACCGCGGAAAACGTTCGCGAATCGACTGCGTGCAGCAACTTCGCCTGCGCAGCGAGCGGCAGCGAGTCGATCTCGTCGAGGAGAATCGTGCCACCGGCGGCCGCCGCAAAACGGCCGGCATGGTTGGTATCGGCCCCGGTGAATGCACCGCGGCGATGCCCGAACAGTTCGCTCTCGACCAGATTCTCGGGAAGCGCGGCACAGTTCACCGCGACGAACGGTTCACTCCGTCGCGGCGACAACTGATGCAGCACCTTCGCGACGCGAGTTTTGCCGGTGCCGGTCTCGCCGGTGATCAGGACGCTGATCTCTTCCGGCGCAACTCGTCGCATCCGCCGGACGAACTGTTCCATGGCGGCAGACCGGCAGGCGAAGAACTCACCGGTTTCGGTAAAGAGTTGTTTGGTTCTCGATTCGACCGGTCGAGAGACCTCGGCCTCTGAACGCCGCCGCACGCGCAGACAGGACGATTCGAGCAGGAACCGAAGTCGCCGGGCTTCGAGTGGCCGAACGAGACACTCCGCCGCACCCGATTTGAGCAGTTCCAGCCCTCGAATCGCGCCGAAGTCGGGATCGTCGCAAACGACCCAGACGGGAATCGCCAGCCCCGCTGCGGCAATGCGTCGCAGCACGATATGCACCCATTCCGAGGCGGTGTCTCTCAGGTGCAGGACGACGACGCCGATCCGTTCCGCATCATGGCGCAGCGCCTCGAGAAGGGTCTGCAGATCCTCCTTCAGTGTCAGACGAAGGCCAGGTACGACGGCTGCGACCTGACGAAACGTCTGGTGCAGGCTCGCATCAGTGCTGGAAAGCAGAAGTCGTTGCTCGAACGCCATTTTTGTCGCGTCTAGAGATCCCGGAGTTCGCAGCGGCCGAGCCGAAGCGAAATCATCAGCCCGAATACTGTTCATCACAACACTACTGGCTGTTCTTTAGTCAATTTGCGTCAGTCAAGCCAATCAGCGCCACTTCGGTTCCGATCGTATCAGGAATTTCCTCATGCACGACTGATTATTCTCACGATGCGAGTCATGTCAAAGGGTTGATTTGATTCAACACCCCAAAGACCCAGAAATCGAGGTCGACGCCTAGGTGTGACTACCTATGAACACTTCGTCCCGGTGGACGATCCTGCCGGAAAGTGCGCCGAAAGGGATCGCAACGATCGAACTGGTGAGTTTTTCTGGGGGGGGCGCATGGATTCCGTCGATGAAAGGACGAACACGATAACGTCGATCGACGATTTGAAGGCTATTGGAAGGATCACGGAATGATCCCCGTCGCCCTGCCCGGACGCTGCACGACCGGCGTGCTCGCATCGGCCGTATTGATCCTGTTCGCCGCGATTCCGCCGGCATTTGGGCAGGTTCCCCCTCAACCCGACTACTTTCCGTCGCCAACGCCGCCGCAATTGTCGCCGGAACCGATCCAGACCCCCGCCAATCTCGGTGCTGCCGGCCATGGCAACGCGATCCTGGTCCGGGACATTCCGGCGCGAACCGCCGAAGAACTGGACGAATTCGTCGAGGGTGTGTCGTCGAACGACGCTTTGTTTCGGGTTTTCGTCGGACAGGGACGGCTGTTGACCCTGAAGCAGGATCTTGTCGCCCCCGGACGGCCGGAACCGTTGATCGCCATCGGCGATCCGACGGTCATCGACTTCGAAGTCGTCGGGAATCGCGAAATTCGGGTGACCGGGCAGCGGATCGGCGTGACCGACCTCTCGATCTTCACGGCGGACGGCAGCCACTACGGTTTCGAGGTCGCCGTGACGGCGGATCTCGAACTGCTGCGGGTTCAACTTCAAGCGGCCTTCCCCTCGGCGAGCCTTCAGTTGCGGCAGATTCGCGAGCACGTGATCGTCGAAGGCCAGGCGCGGGACAGCCGCCAGGTCGCCCAGATCATTGAAACCATCCGCGCCTACCTGCTGTCGGTGCAGGTCTCGCACTCATCGGAATCGAAGGAACAGGCCGGTCTCGGCCCGCCGGGGGCAGCCGGCCGCAATGCACCGCTGTCGCCCGTCGTACCGGCGACCGACGCCCCGGGCGACGGCGATGACCCTGCCGCGGGCGAGGCGGCACCGACTTCGCAGCCGGTCGTGGTCTTTCCCGGCAGTGGCCGCCCCGACATCGAAGCGGAACTGCCGCCACCGCAAATCATCAACCTGATTCGCGTGCCCGGGGCGCAGCAGGTCATGCTGAAGGTCCAGATCGCCGAACTGAACCGGACCGCACTTCGGGAAATCGGCGTCAGCTTTCTCTTTCAAGACGGTGCGAACGCCGTCGGCAGCCAGATCGCGCGCCCGTTCCCGCCGTCCGGAGGCGGAGGCGGCGGCGCCAACCTGCTCGGGCTGCTCGATCCGGTCGCTGCGGGTTCCACCTTGTTCGCGGTCTTCGATGCCGGGTCGGTGAACTTTCTGATACAGGCGCTGCGTCGCAATCAGGTGCTCAAGATTCTTGCCGAGCCGACCCTCGTCGCCCTGAACGGGCAGGAAGCGAACTTTCTCGCCGGCGGTGAGTTTCCCGTGCCGGTGCCCCAGGGCGGCAGCGCACTCGGAACGGTGACGATCCAGTTCAAGGAGTTCGGCGTCGGGCTGAACTTCGTCCCGCACATTCTCGACGACGACGTCATCCGACTGGCCGTCGCGCCCGAAGTCAGCTCGATCGACTTCTCGCTGGGCATCGCGTTGCAGGGAACGCAGGTGCCGGCCCTGAGCACTCGCCGCACGCGCACGGTCGTCGAACTGCGAGAAGGCCAGACGTTGGCGATCTCGGGATTGCTGCAGACGCAGATTAACGGCACGACAAACCGGATTCCGGGGCTGGGCGACGTGCCGTATCTCGGCACGGCCTTCAGCAGCAATTCGTCGCAGACACAGGAAACGGAATTGATCGTGCTCGTCACGCCGTATCTCGTCGAGGGCATCGACGACGGTGCGGCAGTCCTGCCCGGCGAATGCGTGATGGAACCCGACGATCTCGAGTTCTACCTGAAAGGGCGGATCGAGAAACGCAGTTGCCGGCCGTATCGGGCCACGGCCGCGTGGGACGACCCGTTCGAGATCGAACATCGTCGGGCCATCGAAGCCAGCCACGTCAGCGGGCCGTACGGCTATAGTCCGTGATCGATTCAGCCGCCAACGTCGGTCGGAACGGCAGTATAGACGCGACCACTTCCAATCCATCAGCAGTCGCGCCGGCGAACGTCGCCGCGTCGGCCGCCTGTCGGAGTCGACACATGACCGTTGGACTCATGTTGAAACGGCCGCGACCGGCGCTTCGGAGCGTTTCGGCGGGACTCGTCGTCGCCCTGACGGTCGGACCCGCCGTCGCACAGCCGATCTGGTCGAATCCGCCGACGCGAACGACGTCGCCGTCGATCGCCCTCATTGCGGCGGAAGTCGTCGAAGTGCCGCCGGCACCTCCCGCTGAAACGGTCGACGCAGAGATTTCAAGCCCGACCAACTACGAATCTGCCGCGACGCCGGTGCCTGACGCTGCGATCTCGGTCGAATCGGGCGTCGCAGCGCCGATCGTGCCTCCGCCGCTGCCGTCACCGACCTACTGCCCGCCGCCCACCCCGTACGCGGGGCATGCGACCGTCTCCTGTCAGTGCCGGTCGTACCCTCATTCGAAGCGGCGGTGTCGCTGCTGTCTGGAAGACGAACTTGATCAGCGCTGCATTTACGGGATCGAGCCTCACGGAGCCGCGCTGCGGGCAACGTTTGCTGCTCAGGTCGCCAGAGCCGACGCCTCGCAGATGATGCTTTACGAATACGACTTTGTTCCGGCAAGCGTCGAGTTGAACCTGCGCGGCCAGTATCAGCTTGCGAAGATCGCGACTTGGGCGGCCCGGTCGCCGTTTCCGATCGTCGTGCAGTCGACACCGGGCGCTCCGACGCTCGCGGCAGGCCGGCGGATGCGGGTGATCGAGCAGCTCCGCACCGGCGGATGGGTCGGTCCGGATGATCGGGTCATCGTCGGATTGCCCATGTCCCCCGGTCTTCACGGCCTCGATGCTCTGCCCATCGCCGAACGGTTGCCGTACGCGACCGTCGGCGGCGGACCTGCTTCGGGCAGTGCGCCACCGAACCCCATCCCGGCCGGACCGTAACTCTGTGACGTCGCTTTCGTTGAAACTGCCAGGCCGACCGGAGACGTGACAACCGCCGGAACTCGCTGCGACTTCCGACTTTCGATTTCATCGAGCCGCTCGACCGCCATGAAGAGACTCTCCCGAATTGCTGCCGGGATCGCGATCGCCGGAGCGGTCACGACCGCGGGCTGTCGGTCGGGGCAAGACGCCGCCTCGACCGAGGCTGTCGGTTGGCGGCCGCTCGCCGATTCCTCCGCCGAGGAAGGTGGAAGCCCGATCGACCTCGAACTCTCGCTGGCACGCACGCTGGAACGGGACGGCGATCCCGCGCGAGCGGCGGCCGCCTATCGTCAGATTCTGCACCGCTATCCTGAACAGCCCGTCGCGAACCACCGGCTCGCCGTCGTGCTCGACCAGTCGCAGCGGTTCGACGAGTCGAGACCGCTCTACGAGAAAGCGATGGCGCTCTCGCCGAAGAATCCCGAACTGCTGTGCGACTACGCCTTCAGCCTGTATTCGCAGAACGAACTGCCCAGGGCGGAAGAACTGCTTCGTCAGGCGATCGACGTCTCGCCCGGCCATCTGCGCAGCCACAATCATCTCGGCCTGGTCCTGGCACGCACGAATCGTCGCGACGAGGCGGTCGGAGCGTTCCATGCCGCCGGCTGTACCGCCGCCGAAGCCCACGAGAACATCGCTCTCGT
Organism: Planctomycetaceae bacterium; assembly: GCA_049790855.1. Lineage (GTDB taxonomy): Bacteria > Planctomycetota > Planctomycetia > Planctomycetales > Planctomycetaceae > JACCRE01. Next base: position 36,090 of record JBAQZJ010000248.1, read on the forward strand.
GCTGAGCATCGACGGTCACCTCGCCGAGGCCCGCACCGAGTATCTGGCGGCCCTCGCGGCCGCTCCCAACTCTGTCTCGGCTCGCAGCCGCCTGGAAGAACTTGATGGTGTTGCCGTCGCCGCACAGAGAATGAACGCCGAAACCGATCCGTATCCCTCGGCGCATGCCGGACGAGCCGTGGTGCGGCTGACCGGGGCAGAATCTCCTGCCGCACCGTGATCCGCTCTACGACGCCGTCGACGTCCGTTCGGCAATCAGTCCGGCGAGATCGAGTCGTTGCGTGAACATCGATACGCTTCCATCGGGCGAGCGAGGCCACTCGTCGACCGGTCGATCGCGATAGAGTTCGACGCCGTTGCCGTCCGGATCGCGCAAATAGAGCGCCTCGCTGACACCGTGATCGCTTGCACCATCCAGCGGCACTCCGGCTTCAAGCAGTCGCTGCAGGGCATCGGCGAGCGTGCGGCGGCTCGGGTACAAGATCGCCAGGTGGTACAGCCCTGTCGTGCCCGCCGGCGGGGGCGAACCGCCGAGGCTCTCCCAGGTGTTCAGCCCGATGTGATGGTGGTATCCGCCCGCCGAGATGAACGCCGCTTCGCGTCCATAACGCTGCATCAGCTCAAAACCGAGCACGCCGCAGTAAAAGGCGAGCGATCGTTCGAGATCCGCCACCTTGAGGTGGACGTGGCCGATTCGGACTTGCGGGTCGATCGGACGAGAAGTCAGCGAAGCGTCGTCTGCCATCGACGTCCTCCGCAAAAGTGAGTGCTAAACAATTCCGGGGGCGCTTCATCCCGATCCTGTCAGGATATCGCGCAGAACGTTGCCGTGGACGTCGGTCAGACGGCGGCCGAGGCCGTTGTGATACCACGTCAGCTTCGTGTGATCGAAGCCGAGCAGGTGCAGGACGGTCGCGTAGAAGTCCCAGACGGTCGTCACACCCTCGACCGCCCGTCGGCCGAACTCGTCGGTGGCTCCGTAGCTCGTCCCGCCCTTGATGCCGGCCCCGGCCATCCAGCAGGTGAAGCCGTCCGGGTTGTGATCGCGACCTTCCGTGCCCGCCTGATGCGTCGGCATCCGTCCGAACTCGGTCGTCCACAGCACGAGCGTGTCGTCGAGCAGCCCGCGCTGTTTCAGGTCGGTGATCAAGGCCGCAGTCGGCCGATCGAAGATCGGGCAGTGCCGCTCGTAATCGGCCTTGAGCGTCTTGTGGGCATCCCAGTTGAGCAGCCCGTCCACTCCCGAGGCCCGCGACGCACAGTAGAGGTTCACGTACCGCACGCCGCGCTCCAGCAGCCGCCGGGCGAGCAGACAGTTCTTCGCATACGCCGCCAGCAGCGGGTTCGCGTCGTTCGTCCCGTAGAGTGAGTGAATGCTCTCCGGTTCGGCGGCCAGGTCGGCGACTTCGGGTGCGGAAAGCTGCATCCGCGCCGCGAGTTCGTACGCGGCGATGCGGGCTGAAAGAGTCGAATCGCCCGGATCGGCGGCGGCGTGCCGCTCGTTGAGCAGTCGCAGGAAATCGCGCGTCGCTTGTTCTTCATCGTCGCCGATCGACGCCGGCCGGCGGAGATTCCGCACCGGCTGATGAGCCGCCATGACGACCGCCTGATGCCGCGCCGGCAGAAACCCGTTCGCCCAGTTCGCCTTGCCGTTCGGCGGCTCGCCGCGCAGGTCGGGCAGCGCGATGTAGGTCGGCAGATCGTCGTTCGCACTGCCGAGGGCGTAACTCGTCCACGCCCCGGCGGTCGGAAAGCCCTCGGTGACGTGACCGGTGTTCATAAACACGCACCCCGGCCCGTGCGTGTTCGTCTTCGAGGTCATGCCGTGCAGAAAGGCGATCTCGTCGACGTGCTGCTTCATGTGCGGCAGCATCGTCGAAATCGCCTTCCCGCTCTCCCTCGCCGGTGCAAACGGCCAGGGACTCTTCATCAAATTTCCGTTCGGCCCCTGAAACGAAACAAGCTGTTCGCCGCCCGGCAACGGCTCGCCGTGATGCTTATCGAGCGCCGGCTTATGCTCCCACAAATCCATATGCGACGCGGCACCGGGACAAAACACCTGCACCACCCGCTTCGCCTTCGCGGGGTGATGGGTGACGCCGTGACCTGGTTGCCACTTGCCTTCCGCGGCGAATGCATCATTCGCGAGCAGATGGGCGAGACCGACGCCGGCCAGAGAGGACGTCGCGTGATGCAGAAGCGTGCGTCGGGTGAGCATGAGCGACCACGGAAGACGCGGAGGAGCCGGGGAGACGCTCCAGCATAGCCGATGTGCTCTCCGATGCGACACGTGTGGAGGCGTCGCCAGACCAATGAGAGCGCCCTCACTACTCCCCTCTCCTCTGGGGAGAGGGTCTGGGGGTGAGGGGATCAGTTGGACGCGATCGCGAGCGCGGCCGAGACAGGCAAGCCGCCATCACGAGGCAAACAGCAAGGGAACGCACAGGGACGCCCCTCACCCC
>JBAQZJ010000249.1:0-2058 GCA_049790855.1 Planctomycetaceae bacterium
GCCAAACGGCTCCCCTCACCCCCGGCCCCTCTCCCCAGAGGAGAGGGGGGTTCACTCCGCGATCTTCTCGCCCCGATCGACACCGACGGAACGAACCGGTTCACTCGATCGTACCAATGTTGTCACCGGCGGTCCCGTACCGCAGGCGGATTCCACGAGAATCGACGCTCACCGATCGCGGTGAAGCCGCCGTGTTCCGCCGCCTGCGGCCGGCAGCCCGCGCCAGCGGTTTTCGCCGAGCGATCCGCGGCCGGCCGCGATGCCGGGCCATTCGCCGTCGAGTCGCCCGCGCCACGATTGCGGCGACGCATCGGTGTTTTCGCCGCTCTGGTAGGCAAGTTGATCGGCGCTCGTCCAGCCGTCGTGAGCGTCGGCATACCAGCGCTCGTCGCCGCGCAACATCCGCCAACCGCGCAGGAACACGGCGAGCAGAATCAGTGCCGACAGCCCCACCAGAGCGAGAACTCGCCCCATGACGAAGAACTTGCCGGCATGCGGCCAGATCGCCTGCCAGAACACGAGCAGCAATACCGTCGCCAGGCTGAGCCAGGGACCGAAGGGAAACTCGCGCGTCGTTCCGGCGACCGTCGCGAACAACACGACCACGACCGCCGACAGGGGCGCCAGGAAGAAGATGACGAGCACCGGCTGCCAGCCGACGACGCTGCCGATCATCGCCATCAAAATCACGTCGCCGAAGCCCATCGCTTCGCGACCGAGCGCCCAATGACCGATCAGCCTCACGGCCCACACGATTCCGCCGCCGACGATCAGACCGACGATCGACACGAGAAATCCGTGAAGGTGCGGATGCTCGAGCAGCAGGGCGGGAACTTCGATGCCGCCGCCGTAGCCGTCGCCGAGATCGAGCATCGCCATTAATCCGACGTCCTCGTACCAGACGGGCACAAGCCACGTGCCGCCCGCAAACGTTCCGACGACGATCGCCAGCAGCATCGCGGGAATCGTCGAGCCGTCGGGAATGATCATGCGATCGAAATCGATCACCGAGGCGACCAGCACGGCCTGCACAAGCACGAGATGCAGTCCGAAGCGAATCAGTTGCAGGGTCAGCGAGCCGCTGGCGGGAGCGAGGAACTCCAGTCCGTCGATTGCGAATGGGTCGGGCGGACCGGCGACAAATCCGTTCGGGAATTCGACCCAGACCAGCACCGCGAATAACAGCCCGTTGAGAAGCTCGACCGCCGCGAACCGGAAGTTCTCGCCACGACGGGAACGCGCCAGAGGATTGCCCGGCAGCAACCAACCGATGACGGGCAGGCGGTGTTTCAGCGAACGGGCGCCGCGCAGTCGTCGTTCCGCGTCGGAAACATGGAGCAGCGCTGCGAGCTGGTCTCTCAACGGCTCATGCCGCGGAAAGCGATCGATGCAACGGTTCAGGAACCGGCCGAGAACGGAACCGATCACGAATGCCAGGACGGCGAACAGCCACGGAGGGCCGGCAAGCCACGTCACGTCGCCGTCTCCCGACGCAGCGGCACGGGCAGCGAACTCAGCACGGCCGACGCCAGCGCATCGACGTCTTCACCGTCGGCGTCGAGCACGAGGCTCGCACAGGCCAGGTAGTGCGGCTCCCGCGCGAGCATCACGGCGGCAATCTCGTCGCGCGGTGCAAGATCGGTGAGCGCCGGGCGTCGATCGGGCGTCGTCGCGTCGCCGGAAATGCGACGGTGGGCCGTTTCCGCCGTCACGCGGAGAAAGACGACCGGACCCGATCGACGCAGCAACTCGCGCGTTTCCGCGGCGAGAATCGCTCCGCCGCCGGCTGCGACGACGAGCCGATCGATCGCGAGAAAGTCGGCCATTGCCTGCCGTTCGATCTGACGGAACCCGGCTTCGCCTTCGGCCGCGAAGATTTCCCGGATCGTGCGACCTGTCCGGCGTTCGATCTCGACGTCGGCATCGACGAACGGCCAGCCGAGCCGATCGGCGACCGCCCGCCCGACCGTCGTTTTTCCACTGCCGCGATAGCCGATGAGAGTGACGGGCATGGTCGGGGTCTTAGCGGGGTCGAAGGAGGGGCGAGCGGGGGACGGG
>JBAQZJ010000250.1:0-9091 GCA_049790855.1 Planctomycetaceae bacterium
GCATCTCGAAGGAGTTCGAGAAGGTCAAGCCGGAGGACCTTTCGGATCGTTTCCACGAGATCGTCGGCGGCTCGCCGGAAGAAAAGCTCTCGGCGACCGACGGCTTCCAGACGGGTGGCGGCGCCGATCCGGGCGAGGCGAGCGGCGCCATGCCGCCGGCCTCGATGGGCAAGCAGGAGGCGCTGAAGCGGTTCAGCGTCGATCTGACCGAACAGGCGCGGGCCGGCAAGATGGACCCCATCGTCGGCCGCGACGAGGAGATTCGACAGATCGTCGACATCCTGATGCGGCGCCGGCAAAACAACCCGATCCTGACCGGCGAAGCCGGTGTGGGCAAGACGGCCGTCGTCGAAGGCTTCGCCCAGCGACTCGCGCGAGGCGACGTGCCTCCGTCGCTTAAAAACGTGTCGCTTCGCACGCTCGACATCGGGTTGTTGCAGGCGGGGGCGAGCATGAAGGGCGAGTTCGAGAACCGGTTGCGGCAGGTGATCGACGAAGTTCAGGCTTCGTCGACGCCCATCATCCTGTTCATCGACGAAGCCCATACGCTCGTCGGTGCGGGCGGTGCCGCCGGAACGGGCGACGCCGCCAACCTGCTCAAGCCCGCCTTGGCCCGCGGCACGCTGCGTACGATCGCGGCGACGACCTGGGCGGAATACAAGAAACACATCGAAAAAGACCCCGCTCTGACACGACGGTTCCAGGTCGTGCAGGTGTCGGAACCGAGCGAGGAAAAAGGCATCCTGATGATGCGGGGCATCGCCTCGACGCTCGAGAAGCACCACCGCGTGCAATTGCTCGACGAGGGAATCGAAGCCGCCGTCAAGCTGTCGCATCGCTACATCCCGGCCCGGCAACTGCCCGACAAGTCGGTCAGTCTGCTCGACACGGCCTGTGCGCGGGTCGCGGTCAGCCAGCATGCGGTTCCGGCGGAAGTCGAGGATTGCCGGCGGCGCATCGAGGCGCTCGACGTCGAGTTGGGAATCATCGACCGCGAGCGCTCGGTGGGCGTCGACGTCAAAGATCGCCGCGCTCGGGCCGAGAATCTGTCGAACGAGGAGAAGACGCGACTCGAGACGTTGGAAGCCCGCTGGCACGAGGAAAAAGGGTTGGTCGATCGACTTCTCGAACTGCGTGCGACGCTTCGCGGGTCCGAAGGCAAGGTCGAAGGGACGGGCACCGCGCTCGAGAAGTCGGCGGAGAAAGCCGCGGCGCAGCCCGTCGATCCGTCCGGAAACGGCGAACCGAATCCCACGGCCGAACTCAGCGAATCCGAGCGGGCGGCGACGCTCGGTGAACTGAAAGAACTGCAGTCGAAGCTGGCGGAACTGCAAGGCGATGCGCCGTTGATCTTGCCGAGCGTCGATGCGCAGGCCGTTGCTTCAGTCGTGGCCGACTGGACCGGCATTCCTGTCGGCCGGATGGTCAAGGATGAGCTTCGCAATGTGCTGGAGCTGGCCGATTCGCTCAACAAGCGGGTGATCGGGCAGCGTCACGGCCTCGAGATGATCTCGCGACGTATCCAGACGTCGCGGGCCGGGCTGGACAACCCCGAGAAGCCGATCGGCGTGTTCATGCTCGCCGGCCCGTCAGGCGTCGGCAAGACCGAGACGGCGCTCGCGCTCGCCGAGTCGCTCTACGGCGGCGAGCAGAACGTCATCACGATCAACATGAGCGAGTTCCAGGAAGCGCACACCGTCAGCACGCTCAAAGGAGCGCCTCCCGGCTACGTCGGCTACGGCGAAGGCGGCGTGCTCACCGAGGCCGTCCGCCGCCGGCCCTACAGCGTCGTGCTGCTCGACGAGGTCGAGAAGGCCCACCCGGACGTCCACGAGATCTTCTTTCAGGTGTTCGACAAGGGCCGGATGGACGACGGCGAAGGGCGGATGATCGACTTCAAGAACACGCTGATCCTGCTGACGACGAACGTCGGCAGCGACCTGATCATGGGCATGTGCTCCGACCCCGAACTGATGCCCGAGCCGGAGGCGATCGCCAAGGCGCTCCGCGAGCCGCTGCTCAAGGTGTTCCCGGCGGCGCTGCTCGGCCGGATCGTCACGATTCCGTATTACCCGCTGTCGGACGACATGATCGCGAACATCGTGCGACTGCAGCTCGGCCGCATCACGAAACGGGTCCAGCGCAACCACGGCATCCCGTTCACCTACGACGACGCGGTCGTCGACACGATCCGCAAGCGCTGCACCGAACTGGAAAGCGGCGGTCGGATGATCGACGCGATCCTGACCAACACGATGCTCCCGCGGATCAGCCGCGAGTTCCTCGAACGCATGATGGACGGCAAGCCCGTGGAACGGGTGCGCGTGACGGCGACGGACGGAGACTTCGGTTACGAGTTCGAGTGATCCTCGCCCGTCGTGCGTCGGTTCCACGGGACGAACCGACGACGCGTTCCCTCGATCGGAGACGGAGATGCCCTACGGCACGTCCAGCTTTCTCGCGAATCCATCAGGATTCATGGACGCGAACATCGTCATCCCGCATCACTCCGACATCGGCGTGGATCAGGCTTCGGGGCGCATCCATGAACTCTGCCGGAAGCTCGGCGGGGCGACCGGCAAACGGCATGGCAACAACGTCCCCGTGTACATTCTGAAGAAGCGCCGTGACGGTGATCCGCCGGAGTCCGGTTTCTTCGCGTACTGGTGCCCCTACAACCAGAACGAGACGCTCAACTGCACGCTCGGCAACGGGGCCCGGTTCATGTTCACTGCGACGATGGACGGTTGTTCGTTCGGGATCGGATCCCAGACCAACGGCGTTTGCCGCGTCGCGCACGCGAACATGGGGAGCCACGGCGGCGGACTGCATCAGGCCGGACTCAGCGTGGATCGGTCGCGAGAGCAGCAGCGGCTGACGCAGCGGAATGCGCTGTGGAACGCGCTCGGAGATTACAGCGCTCATGTCATCAATCCGCAAGACTACATGTCCGACTTCGACGGCGCGATGGAACTCAAATCAACGACGTTCGGGATCCACGATCTCGGCAAGAACTGGAAGTACTACACCCAGCGCTATTGGCGAAACGGAAACACCTATTTCCTGCGGGGAGTCACCGAACAGCATTGACTCGGGCATCAAAATGGAGAGCGGCGGTCGGATGATCGACGCGATCCTGACGAACACGATGCTCCCGCGCATCAGCCGCGAGTACCTCGAACGCCTGATGGACGGCAAGCCCGTGGAACGCGTGCGCGTGACGGCCACGGACGGAGACTTCGGTGACGAGTTTGAATGAGGTTTGCGGCGGACCTGGACCGGCCGAAACCGATCAGACCTGCGGGCGGTTCTGTGAAGAGAGGTTGTTTCAAAACCCATTCGGCGGCTCGTCGGGCCCGCGGAACCGAGACGCCGGTCTTCAAAGACTCAACTTCTGACGCGTTCACCCCTTTCGAAAGACAAGCGATGGCCGTTCCCATTCAACTCTACAAAAAACCGTTGTTCGGATTCGCGACGGAGCACATGGAGGTCAGAAGTCGGAACAACGCGCCCGGCGGCGCCGACGGCGTCGATGAAGACGTGCAATTCCGGCTGGGAGCGGATAATTCGCCGTTAGGTAAGAAGGATCGCAAGCACGGCATCTGCTGCGGCATCACGGTCGCCTGGATGATCGGATTCGCTCACCGACGTCCGGAGGCGACCCGGACGGACCAGTTCTCGGACTACTTCCGCGACGTCCTGCGATTTCAGGGCGCCTACCTGAAAGACAAAAGAGGCAACATCGGCGGCATCGACGAGTTGGGGCAGAAGTACGTGCATGATTGCGTTCGGATCAGCGAGGTTAAGAACGTTGCTCCGCAGGCGCTGCTGACCAGTTTCCCCTCGAACTCGACGCCGGTCTGGGCGGCTTATCTGGCGGCCTATCATCACGCGATCGGATTCGGATATTCGAACTTCCGTTACTACATCATGGAGCCGAACGCCGGCCTGTATTCCTACCAGAATAAGTCGAAGTTCGAGTCCGACTTCCGGGCGCTGATCGACGCCCGACGTGCTGCAAAGCACGAGCCAATGCCCGGAAAGGTCAGCGCCTGGTTCTATCGGGCGAAGTGATCGGCGTTGGAACCGGAGGATCAGGCAGTCGGCGCCCGGGTTTCGGGATGGCTGCGACGAAGACTTCAATTCGTTCTCTCTATTGCCGTATGCCGAGGCGGTTTGAAGGCCCGCACGCCGCACGTGGCTGCCGTCGAAGCCGGTCGATCACCGGCTCGACGCGCAGCAACGGTGGTGCGACGGTCCGGTGACGATGCCGAAGTGGAGACAGCGTCCGGGTGAAACGAACGCGGACCGCATGCCGGGTTGAACGCTTCGCGTTCTCGCCGCAGGCATTCCGGGGCGACCGCCCCAATTCAAGTCGATTCCAAAAGCGAAATCGCGCCGGGCGTCCTGCCGGCGCAGACGACGAATCCCGTGACCGGTGTTCCGCCTTCTCTCCGCAATGTTTCGGCTGCGATCGATTCAACGCTGAACCCGGCGTGCGCCAGCCGCTCGCACAAATACGCTTCCGAATGGGCATAGCGACCGTGGCTGTTCAGTCGCGTTTCACCGTCCGACTCGTCGAGCCGTTCCAGCGTGAACAGGAATCGTCCGCCGGGCCGCAGCGCGGATGCCGCGACCGCCAGGACCGGCTTGAGATCCCCGAAGTAGATCAACGTGTCGGCCGCGACGATCGCGTCGAAACGCCCGGCCTGTTCGCTGAGAAAGGCCGTCAACTCGGCTGCGTGCAGCTCGTCGTAGACGGCTCTTCTCTCCGCTTGGCGGAGCATTTCCGGCGAGAGATCGACGCCGACCAACCTGCGGGCGTGCGGTTTGAGCAACGGACCGCACAGGCCCGTTCCACAACCGGCGTCGAGGACGTCGAACGGACCGGCCGCCGCGCCGAGTCGCTCTTTCAACAGGTCGGACAGCAGTTGCGGGGCGCGGTAATCGAGCCGAGCGAGCGTGCGGTCGAAGTTCGCGGCGAAACCGTCGAACAGGGTTCGCACGTAGTCGTCGTCGGCGCGATCGGGGGTCGCTTCTCCCGACAGCGCCGCCGCCATGTGCTGTGCGATCGGATTGCCGGGGTCGTGCTCCAGCCAGTCGCGGTACACCATCAGCGCCGCTTCCTCCCGCCCGGCGGAGTACAGCGCCCGGGCCAGCCCTTCCCGCGCGGCGGTGCTGTCGGGGTGAAGCTCGACGCTGCGGCGGTACGACTCGGCCGCCTCGTCGTGGCGTCGCAGCGTCTCCAGCGCCAGTCCGACGTGAAACCATTCTTCGGCGACGGTCGGGTCGGCTTCGATCGCGTGGCGGTAGGCGGCGAGCGCCTCGCCGGCGTGACCCAGGTCGAGCAGCGACGTGCCGAGCCGGCTTTGGACGCGGGGGTCGTCGAGTCCGCATTCCAAGGCTCTGCGATAGCAGCCGATCGCCGACTCGTGACGGGCCTGGTCGGCGAGCGCGTTGCCGAGGTTGTAATGCGTCGGACCGTCGGACGGGTCGAACTCCAGCGATTGCGCATAGGCCAGAATCGCCTCGGGCAGCCGTTCGAGTCGCTGCAAGGCGTGGCCGAGGTTGTACCACAAGATCGCCGCATCGGGTTTCAGAGTGACGGCGCGGCGATAGACCGCGATCGCGTCCTCGAACCGGCCGTCGGCCTCGTGGAGCGTGCCGAGGTTGTTCAGCGCTCGCGCGGCGTCGGGCGAATCGTCGGGAACGGCGGCATAGGCTGCCGCCGCTTCTTCCAGACGTCCTGCTTCGTGCAGTGCCTTCGCTTCTTCGTACGTGGCGGGCATGGCGCGTTTTGCGTCGTGACGGGTTTCGATCGGCCAAGAGGGACTCGTTTGTGCGAGTCTACTCGTTAGTCCGCGAACTCGGAATCTTGTAGACTTCACGCGTTCCACCAACGAGGGGTAGCGGAATGACAGTCGCTCCGGTCGCGGTCGCCAGCCCGCTTGGTGCAGACGCGCTCGATTTGCGGCGATTGACTGGAACCGAGACGCTCGGCCGTCCGTTTCTGTTCGAAGTGGAACTGTTGAGCGACGACGATCACCTCGATCTCGACGCCGTGCTCGGAATGCCGATGAGCGTCGGCATCGAACAGCACGGCGATACGCCGCGGTATTTCCACGGTCACGCGGTTCAATTCGAGCACGCGGGGCTGGTGGGGCGGCGATCGATCTATCGCGCGACGCTGCGGCCGTGGCTCTGGTTCCTGACGCGAACCGCCGACTGTCGCATCTTTCAGAACCTGACCGCGCCCGAGATCGTCGAGAAGGTCTTTCGCGATCTCGGCTTCTCCGATTTCGAGAGCAAGCTGACGGCCGCGTGTCAGCGACGCGAATACTGCGTGCAATACCGCGAGACGGACTTTCAGTTCGTCAGCCGGCTCATGGAAGAGGAAGGAATCTACTATTACTTCCGGCACGAGGAGAAGAAACACACGATGGTGCTCGCCGACGCGATCAGCGGGCACGCCGAGGTGCCGGGATACGAGACGGTGCGCTATCGGGAAGAAGATGCGGCATCGGGGCGGACGGAAGAGACAATGTTTCAGTGGTCGGTCGCCCGGACGGTGCGGACCGGGGCATTCGCGCTGACCGATTACGATTTCGAAAAGCCGAACGCCGATCTTGCGGCTGCCGGGGCGGCCGGCCGAGCGCATCCGCACGCCGACTTCGAAGTCTTCGACTATCCCGGTCGCTACCTGAAGATCGGCGACGGCGAAGCCTATGCGAAGGTTCGGCTCGAAGAAGAACAGACGGGGTTCGAACAGACGGCCGGCGCGGGGAACGCCCGCGGACTGTTTGCAGGCGGCCTGTTCACGCTGGAGGACTTTCCGCGCACCGACCAGAACCGCGAGTACCTGATCGTCTCCGCCGAGCACGACGTCACCGTTCCCGCGGGGGCGGTGGCCAGTGCCGGGGGCGGCGCCGTCTATCGAGGCCGGATTAAAGCGATCCCGTCGAGCCAGCAGTTTCGCCCGGCTCGCGAGACGCCCAAAGCGGTCGTCAAAGGCCCGCAGACGGCGGTCGTCGTCGGCAAGGCCGGCGAAGAGATCTGGACCGACAAGTACGGTCGGATCAAGGTCCAGTTCCCCTGGGACCGGTACGGCAAGAAGGACGAGAACAGCTCCTGCTGGGTTCGCGTCGCGCAGATCTGGGCGGGAAAGACGTGGGGAGGCATGGAGATCCCGCGGATCGGCCAGGAGGTGATGGTCGAGTTCCTCGAAGGCGATCCCGATCAGCCGATCGTGACGGGCCGCGTCTATAACGCCGACCAGATGCCGCCGTTCGAGCTGCCGGCCAACGCGACGCAAAGCGGTCTCAGGACGCGCAGCTCGAAGGGCGGCGACGCGACGACCTTCAACGAGCTGCGGTTCGAGGATCTGAAGGGTTCGGAGCAGGTCTACTTTCACGCGGAGAAGAATTTCGATCGCGTCGTCGAGAACAACGACACGCTTAAGGTCGGCTTCGACAAGAAAGACAAGGGCGATCAGAGCGTCGAGGTCTTCAACAATCAGACGGTCGCCGTCGGCGCCCAGAACTGCGCAGACGGCAGCCAGGCGGTCACGGTCTACAACAAGCAGACGCTGACGGTCGGCGTCCAGGGCTGCGCCGACGGCAGCCAGACGATCACGGTTCTGAAGGACCGGACCGAATCGGTCAAGAACGGCAACGAGTCGGTCACGATCGAAAAGGGCAATCGAACGGTCGCCGTCGACAAAGGCAACGACGTCCACCAGGTCAAAGCAGGCAACCGCACGGTCAAGGTCGACGCCGGCAACGACGAGGTCACCGTCGCGCAGGGCAATCGGACCGTGAAAGTCACTGCGGGCAAATGCACGATCGAAGCGGGTCAGTCGATCGAACTGAAGGTCGGCGGCAGCAGCATCAAGATCGAGCCGGCCAAGATCACGCTCAAAGCGGCGCAGATCGCCATCGAGGGGTCGGCCAAGACGGAAGTGAAGGGGGCAATGACTGAGGTCAGCGGTAGCGGAATGCTTCAATTGAAAGGCGGGCTTGTCAAAATTAATTGATCCAGGCTCGTGTTCGCTGCGGGATCTCTGATGAATGTTTTCGTCCGCGTTCTGAACGGTCCCGACGCCGGCCGCACGATTCCGCTGCGGGCCGGTCAGGTCGCGCGCTTCGGCCGCACCGAATGGGCCGACTTCGGTTTTCCGTCGGACGCGAAGCTGGGCGACGTCCATTTCGAGCTGCGCTGCGGACCGTCCGGAAGCGTCGTGCTGCGCGGTCTCGATGCGTCGGGAACCTTGCTCGACGGCGTCGAGATCGCCGAATCGCCGGTTCGTCCCGGTCAGAAGATCACGGCCGGACAGACGATGTTCTCGGTGATTTTCGAACCGGGAACGGGAACGCCCGCATTGATCGGCGGTGAAGGAGCGAAAGCGCGCGGAACCGCCTGCCCCGCTCCGCTCGATCACGACGAAACAGCGACCGTCGAGTCGGTTTGCGGCCGCTTCGAACTCGAGGCGGACGCCCAGCGACTGGCGCGTTCCGACTTGTCGCCGACCGAGTTTGTCGCGGCGCTCGTCGCGAACGGGCAGTTGCGCGATGCGTTGCGCTTTCAGGCGTTTCGATTGCCGAAGCGACACGCGGTCTGGTGGGCCTGGCGGTGCATTTCCGAGCGTGCCTCCGAGCCGAATCCCGCTGCCGCGGCGGCCCTGGAGGCTGCACACCAATGGCTGGTCGAGCCGACGGAGGACGCGGCGCGCAAGGCGGGTGACGCGGCCGAGTCGCTCGGATACGGTCCTGCAGCGGCCTGGGTGGCTGCGGCGGCGTTCTGGAGCGGAGAGAACATCGCCCCGCCCGTCAATCCGGCGGTCGCACCGCCGGAACATCTGACCGGCACGGCAGTATCGGCCGCCGTGCTGCTCGGGTCGATCGACGGCGACCCGCAGCGCACAATGGCGCGTCAGCGTGCGTTTCTTGACTTCGCCGACAAGATCATCTGCGGTGACGATGCGCCGCCTGCCGCCGGCGATGCGGCTCATTCCTGACCGCGGACCGGGACGGGGCAAGGTTCGACGATGGAAAGCGCGCCGGACCCTCAGAGGCTCTCCGAAAAGCCTGATTCG
>JBAQZJ010000251.1:0-8798 GCA_049790855.1 Planctomycetaceae bacterium
CGCGTGGTCGACGTCGCCTCGAACCCCGAGTTCCTCAAGGAAGGCGCCGCGATCGAGGACTTCACCAAGCCCGACCGCGTCGTCGTCGGCGTTTCGCGACCCGAGGTCGCCGAAACGTTGCGGGAACCCTACGGCCCCGTCCTGCGCACCGAACGGCCGTTCTTGGCGATGGGGCTCGAGAGCGCCGAAAAGACGAAGTACGTCGCCAACTGCATGCTGGCGACGAAGATCAGCTTCATCAACGAGATGGCGAATCTTTGCGAACGCGTCGGGGCCGATGTGAACGACGTCCGCCGCGGCATCGGACACGACGCCCGCATCGGGTTCCAGTTCCTCTTTCCCGGTGCGGGCTACGGCGGAAGCTGCTTTCCCAAAGATGTGCGGGCGCTGATCCGCGTCGCCGAGGACAACGGACTCGAACCGCGCCTGCTGCACTCGGTCGACGACGTCAACAACTGCCAGAAGTCGATCCTCTTCGAGAAGATCCGCACGTATTTCAATGGTGATCTCCGGGGCAAGGCCGTCGCGGTCTGGGGGCTGGCATTCAAGCCGAAAACCGACGACGTCCGCGAGGCGCCGGCGCTGGTCCTGATCGACGCCCTGCTTGCCGCGGGGGCCGCCGTGCGGGTGCATGATCCCGTCGCGATGGAGAACGTCAAGGCGAAGTACGGCGACCGGTTGACCTATTGCCCACACCATTACGATGCGATCGAGAGCGCCGACTGTCTGGCGGTCGTCACCGAGTGGAACGAGTTCCGCGCACCCGACTTCGATTATCTCAAATACAAAATGAACGCCCCGGTCGTCTTCGACGGGCGCAACCTGTACGACCCGGCGAAACTCCGCAAACGCGGCTTCTATTACTCGGGCATCGGACTGCATTCCGAGATGAGCTGAACGGTGTGGCCTGCGCCGTCGCTGCCTGTCCAAGCCGACGGTCCGGCGTCGGCTTGGATTGTCGTTGAGGTCGACCTACAATTCGCCGACACATACTCCTGCAAAGGCTTTTCGATGGATAGCGACCTGCGTAGCCGCATCAACGGCTTGACTGCTCGGATTGTGCATTTAAAGGACTCTCTTTGACTACGCGGGCCTGAAGAACCGCATCGCGGAAGTCAACGAGCGGATGGCGGTGCCGGGCTTTTGGGACAACGGCGAAGCGTCTCAGAAAATCGTCGGCGAGCTGCAATCCGCACAAGCGACGTTTAAGCCGCTTGACGAACTCGTCAGATCGGCCGGCGATCTCGATGCGCTCGTCGAACTCGCCGAGGAAGACGACACGGGCGAGTCGGAACGCGAAATCGAGTCGATCTGCGAAACGATCGAACGTGACCTCGAAGCGGTCGAACTCCGCGCGATCATGGCCGATCCGACCGATGCGGCAGACGCGTTCGTGAAGATCCAGGCCGGGGAAGGCGGCACCGACGCCTCCGACTTCGCCGAGATGCTGCTGCGAATGTATCTCCGCTGGGCAGAGCAGCACGATTTCAAGGTCGAACTGATCGACCGCTCCGACGCCGAAGAGGCCGGCATTCGCAACGCCGTCATCGCGGTCCGCGGTGACTACGCCTTCGGCTACCTGAAGGGCGAGACCGGCAATCACCGGCTGATCCGCAACAGTCCGTTTGACGCGGCGCACCGCCGACAGACGTCGTTTGCAGCGGTCGACGTCACGCCCGACCTCGGCGACGAGATCGCGATCGACATCGACTGGGAAGACTCGAAACTGATCCGCGAGGACAAGCTGCGCTCGCAAGGTGCGGGTGGACAGCACGTCAATAAGGTCGAGAGCGCGATCCGGCTGACGCACATTCCGACCGGCGTCGTCGCACACTGCCAGAGCGAGCGAAGCCAGCATCAGAATCGGGCGCTCGCCCGCAAGCTGCTCACGGCGAAGCTCTTCCGGATGGAGCAGGAGAAACGTGACGCCGAAATCTCGGCCCGGCGCGGAGCGAAATCCAAAATCGGATTCGGCGGTCAGACGATCCGGCACTATGTCCTGAACCCCGAGCGCTACGTCAAAGACGACCGAAGCGGAGAGCGGCACACGAATCCCGACGTCGTCCTCGACGGCGGCCTCGATCCATTCGTCGAGTCGTACCTGCGCTGGAGCATCGGGCAGGAGAACGGGGAGTGAGTTGGTGAGTGGGTGGGTGGCTGGGGTCGGACCGCAAGCCGCATTGATGTGTTTTTGACGTATCTCGGCCCGCCCCCAGTCGAGCGCAGTATCCGCGCCCGACTGGGGCCACGCGATGACGCCTTCACCGGGCGCAATATTGTTTGCGCGTCGACCCCAGCCACCCGCAGCAATCTCCTCGTCGTAGTGAGAGACTCGATTTCGTCGATCAGAGGAAATCTGCCATGCCTGTGCGACGGATCGTCGTCCTGTTGCCTCTCATTCTTCTTACCGGCTGCACCTGGCCGTCCAATGACGGCGAGCCGCGCGTGCTGGTTTATCGCGGTTCCGACGAGGATGCGTCGTCGCAGCTTTATCCGCCCGATGACGTCAACAAACGGCTGTCCGACCCGCCGAAGCTGCTGTCCGACGCGCAGTTGCAGGACGGCTGGATCGCCCTGTTCGACGGGCAGACGCTGTTCGGCTGGACGGCGAACAGTGAGACCGACTGGTCGGTCGTGGACGGTGCGATCGTGTCGAAACCCGGTACGCCGGGCCTGCTGCTGACGACGACCGGCTTTCAGGACTACGAACTGAAATGCGACGTCTGGCTGGAACAGGGTGGCAATAGCGGCCTGTTCCTGCGGACGGTGACGCATCCCGCCGGCGCCGTCGATGGCTGCCTCGAGTTCAATCTCTGCGACAGTCACGCCGAGTTCCCCACCGGCAGTCTCGTCGCCCGGGTCAAAGCGTCTGAGTCGGTTACGGTCGAGGGCGACTGGCACGCCGTGGAACTCGTCGTTCAGGGCGAGCAGATCCTAGCGAAAATTGACGAAAAGACTGTTCTCGATATGACGTCGCCCGACTTCGTCAAAACCGGCGGCGATCGCATCGGTCTCCAACAGAACGGCGGTGAAGTCCGTTTCCGCAACGTGTTCCTCAAGCCGCTCGGCTTGGAGCCGCTGTTCGACGGCACTTCTCATGCTGGTTGGAAACCGGTTCCCGGCTCAAAGGGCGAGATCTCCGCCACGGGCGAGACGATCCACATCACCGGCGGCCCCGGCTTCCTCGAAACTGAGCGAGAATTCGACGACTTCGTCCTCCAGTTCGAGGCGAAACTGAACGCGAAGGACGTCAACAGCGGGCTGTTCTTCCGCGCCATGAAGGGGACCGAAGAAACCCCGTCCAACGGTTACGAACTCCAGTTACAGAACACCGTGACGGACGGCGACCGCACGAAACCGGCCGATTACGGCGACGGCTTCGGCACCGGCGCGATCTTCCGCCGGCAAGCGGCACGGTACGTGAATGCCAGCGATGAAAAGTGGTTCGCCGTCACGCTCGTCGCCGAGAGAAACCATTTCGCATCGTGGGTCAACGGTCTTCAGGTGACGGATTTCGTCGATGAGCGGAAGCCTAACCCGAACCCCCGCCAAGGCCGTCGCGACGAAGCGGGGCATTTGAGCTTTCAGGGGCATGATCCGAAGACGGACGCGAGTTTTCGGAACGTCAGGATTGAAAAACGAACCGAGTGACGCCGAGATGAACTTTCACCGCGTTATCTGCGGTAAGCTTCAAGTTCAGAGGAGATCGCCATGAACCAGGATCTCGTCATAGGCATTCCCGGTCCGTGGACTGACAGCAGCGATTTTACTCGCAAGCTTGTCACCGGCGTCGAGCCGATGGGGCGATACCTGTTTGCGGGAAGGATTCTTGCCGACTCGAAAGCGAAGGATCATGTCCCGCTCGATTTCTGTCCGGTGGACGCCAGCATGGCCGGGGCGTTCGAGATCGCTGGACAGGGGAAGATTCCCGCGGAAGTGCTTGGCGAAATTCAGCGCCATTCGTCGGTCGTCTATCTTCATTTTTCGATCGATTTGATCGATCAGCGGGAACGCATTCTGAAGTTCACGCAGGTGATTCAACAGGCCGGCGGCATCGCTGTCAAGTTGGAGTCCGCGGGCGTCGCTCATGCGTGGGATCGATGGTTTGAATTAATGTCCGGCTCTCCGTGGGACGTCTACTGTGCCTCCGTCGTACTGATCGGCGACGAAAGCAATTACTATTCCTGCGGCATGCATCATTACGGCTTGCCGGAGTGCGAAGTCGGGCGGTCCGTCCCCATCGGTGAAGCGGCCAGATTAATGAACATGTTCAACTTCTATCAGATATCTGAACAACCGCAGTTTTCATCGGGCCACACGTTCAGCGCGGACGAGTCGTCACCGATTTTTCGTCTCACGCGCAGTGCGGAGAGCCGATATGACGAAGACGATCTCTTTCACAACCCGCACGGCATCTGGCGACTCGATCCCACCTGAAGGTACGACGGATTTCCAAGTCCGCCGGCACAGTTTTCACAGTGGCGATGGTGGGCCAAGGTCCATCCTACGAGGCAGATATGAAACTCGCCGGCGTCCAGATGGACATCGCTATCGGCAAACCGGACGAGAACTCCCTGCGGATGGCCGAACAGTTCGTCGTCGCCCGGCAGCAGGGAGCCGATCTCGTGATTTTCCCCGAGTGCGCGATCACCGGGTATTGCTTCGAGTCGCGTGACGAAGCTTCGCCGTTTGCCGAATCGGTGACCGGTGAAAGTGTCGCTTACTTCACGAATCTCTGCCGTGAACGCGGCGGCATGGCCGTCTTCGGCATGATCGAACGTGACGGCGAGCGGCTCTACAACGCCGCCGCGCTCGTCGGACCGCAGGGGTTGATCGCGTCGTATCGCAAGGTGCATCTGCCGTATCTGGGGGTCGATCGCTTTCTCGACCTCGGCGACCGTCCGTTCGCGGTGTACGAGACCGAGGGCGTGCGGCTCGGCCTCAACATCTGCTACGACTCGGGCTTTCCCGAGTCCTCGCGCGTGCTCGCCCTGGCCGGGGCCGACCTCGTCGTGTTGCCGACGAACTGGCCGACCGGGGCGGAAACGCTCGCCGAGCATGCGATCGCGACACGGGCGCTGGAGAACGCGATCTACTACGCGGCCGTGAACCGCGTCGGCGAGGAGCGCGGGTTTCGGTTCATTGGGCGCAGCCGGATCTGCGATCCCGCAGGGCGAACGCTGGCCGTCGGGTCGACCGACGGCGAAGAGATTCTTTTTGCCGAAATCGACCCGGCCAGGTCGCGAAACAAGACGATTGTGCGTGTGCCGGGCCAGCACCTGATCGACCGCATGGCCGATCGTCGCCCGGAGTTCTACCGCCCGCTGGTCGACCCGCACGGATTGCCGCGACCGGGTCGCGACGTTTCGGCGGAGTGGCTTACCTGATTTGCCGGATCGATACGATTCCCGACTTCTTCGCGAAGCGGGATTCTCTCGTGCGCCGATCGACGGGAACCGATAGGCTTCCGGACGTCGCATCCGTACAATCGGGGGTGACGTTGCCGCTCCTCCTCTCAAACGCGACGGCTCGATGTCCTTTCTTCACCCGGTGCTGCTCGGCCTGTTCGCACTCGCCGCCGTACCGGTCGTACTCCACTTCCTGATGCGGCCTGTGCCGAAGCGGCTGATCTTTCCCGCGCTCCGACTCATCGAGACGCGGCGAAAAACGAACGTCCGAAGATTGCGGTTGCGGCATCTCTGGCTGTTGCTGCTACGAATGGCGCTGATCGCCTTGCTGGTCTTTGCGATCGCACGACCGCTCGTGCCGGCGGCGAATTACGGACTGACGACGACGGAACTCGTGATGCTGCTCGTCGTGGCCGGCGCCTGCGTCGCCGGCTATCTGCTGATCGTTCGCTGGTGGCGAACGCAACGAGTCGCCCAACACGAGTTTCTCTATCGGCGCACGATGTTGCGGGCGGCGACCGGCGTCGCTGCGGCACTACTGGTCGCGCTGCTTGTTGCGTGGCCGTACGCCCGGCGGGTCGGCGCCGAGATCGCCGATCCCGGCCGCATCGTCGCGGAAGACCGACCTGTCGCGGCGGTCTTTCTGTTCGATACCAGCCGCAGCATGGAGTACCAATTTGAGGGTGCCTCACGGCTCGAAGCGGCGAAGAAAATCGCGTCGGCCCATCTGGCGGCATTGCCGGCCGGCAGTCGGGTCGCCGTCGCCGATTCGTCCGGCACGACGCCGATCGTGTTTCAGGCGGATCTTGCCGGTGCCAAAGAACGCATTGAAACGCTGCGGGCGCAATCGGCGTTCACGGCGCTCGACGACCGGATTCGTGCTGCATTCGACCTGCAAGAGCAGGATCGCGAGCAAGCACTCGACGAACAATCGGCGGTGGAGGAGCAACTTCGCCGCGATGCGTTTCTGCGAGCGGTGTACGTCTTCAGCGATCAGGCAGCGTCGGCCTGGTCGAAGACCCCGGGACGCACGCTGCATGAACGACTTGAGACGCAACCGTGGCTCCAGCTGTATCTGGTCGACGTCGGTGTCGAACAGCCCGCGAACGTTGGCCTGACGGCGCTCCGCCCGTCGGAAGAGGTGACGACCACCGGTCACCGGGTGATGATCCGCGCCGATATCTCTTCCGTGGGAGAGGTGCCGAACGAGGCCGTCGTCGAGTTTTACGTTGACGGTGAAAGCGGACCGATCAAGCAGGGGCAGTCGGCCCGCGCAATTGAACCTGGCCAGGCGGTACGCGTTGAATTTCCGCTGTCCAGCATTACGCCGCCGATCGTTCGAGGCGAGTTGCGATTGGTGCGCGGCGATCCGTATGCACCCGACGACGTGCGGTATTTCACGGTGGCGATCGAACCGCCGTCGAAGGTTCTGATCGTGTCCGACCGGACAGACGACGCCTTCGTCTGGAGCCAGGCGCTGCGGGTTTTGCGATACGACGTCACCCGGATCGCGACCGGCGATCTGGGCAAGACGTCGCTCGAGGAATTCGACGCCGCCTATCTCCTCAATGCCGAATCACCCGCATCCGCCGGCTGGGAACGGCTGGCCGACTACGTTCGCGACGGCGGCGGACTGGGCGTATTGCTCGGCGCGCGGGTCGACTCGTTTGTCTACAACGGCGACGCGGCTCAAGCGATCTTACCGGCCCGGTTGCTGACGCAGATCGCGTTCTCGCCTCCCGAACGATTTCACCCGATCGACGACGGACATCCAGTGTTCGCGCGGATTCAGGAGCTTGGCGGTTACGGCTGGTTGACGACCCGCGACGTCAACCGGCATTACATCGTCGAGCCGAACGCCGGAACGGGCACGATCGCGAACTATACCTACGATGCGGAATCTCGACCGGCGCTCATCGTTCGGCCCATCGGCGGCGGCCGCGTCGCGATGCTGACCACCGGTGTCGACGCGACCCGCGGCTGGAGCGATCTTCCCAAGGCGAAATGGCAGTTCGTCGCCTTTGCCGACCAGTTGACGCAGTTCGTCGCAGGTCGTTCCGGTGGAAGGCGGAACTATTCGACCGGCGAGGAGGCCGTCCTCCGGCTTGGACGAGCGACACGTCCCGACAAGTTGCTCCTGCGGTCGCCCGACCTCGCGCAATCGTCGATCGATGTTCCGAAGGGGGAACGCCGGGTGACGATTCCCGATCTCGACGAGGTCGGACATTATGAAATCGTCTCGCCGCCTGGTACGCCGGAATTCACCGCCGGTTTCAGCGTCAGCCTGCCTGCGGAAGAAAGCGACTTCACGCGGATTTCCGCCGAGGAACTGGACGGCCGCCTTGGCGAGGGCCGCTACAGCGTCGCACGCGACCCGAAGAGTCTCGCCGTCGTCGTCCGCGACACCACGCTGGGGGCCGAACTGATGCCCTACCTGTTGATGCTGGTGGTGACCGTTTTTTGCGGCGAGCATCTGGTCGCGAACCGGTTTTACGGTGCGGAGCAGGATCCCGATCATCGCTGATCGGACGCGGCCGGCGTCACAGGCCCGCGTTTTCGTCGAACAGGAACCCCGGCCGGCGTGGCCCGCCCGATCATCGACTGCGAATGCCGACCGAGACCCCGATACGACTGGCGATCGATCCGGCGTGGCCGGTCTCGGCATTGATCGCCGTGGCCGTCGGCCTCGTCGCGCTCGTCTGGTTCACGTATCGGCCACGCGTGCGGCACCTGTCGCCGTTTCGGCGTCGGATTTTGATCGGGCTGCGTTTTGCCGCGATCGCCGTGCTGTTGTTTGCACTCCTGCGGCCGGAACTTCGCTACACGGAAACGGATGACGCCGATGCCGTCATCGCCATTCTCGGCGATGCCAGTCGCAGCATGACGGTGCCGGACGCCGCCGGCGGCCGGACGCGGCGGGATGCGCTCGTTGGTGATCTGAAGGGAGGCACCGCCAGATTCGAGAAATTGGCCGAAACGTTCAGCGTTCGCTATCTCGACTTCAGTCAGTCGATCAGCGAGCCGGAAGGCGGGTTGGCGGCAGTGAGCGGCGATGCGACCGGAGATCAGTCGGCCATCGGGTTCGCTCTCGATACGCTGCTCAAGTCGGCGGGAGCCGAGAAACTGGCCTGCGTGCTGCTGATGTCCGACGGCGCGCAGCGTGCGATTCCGCCCGCTGATGCAGATCCCCGTGAGATCGCCCGCCGGTTTGGTGAACTGGGCGTGCCGATTTATCCGGTGCCTTACGGTGGGCAGGGCGGCGACTCGGCGTTTGACCTCGCGGTCGAGGAGTTGATCGTTGATCCGCTCGTGTTCGAGCGCAAGGCGGTTCCGGTCGTCGGTCGCGTGCGGATTTCCGGCGGCGCCGGGCAGGCGTTCACGGTGCGAGTG
>JBAQZJ010000252.1:0-7028 GCA_049790855.1 Planctomycetaceae bacterium
GTCGCAGGCCTTGAGCACCCGCTCACGCAACTCCATCGGCAACGCCATCTCCATCCCTCCGCTCAGAAACTCCGTTCCCACACTCCAACAACTCTAGCGCCGCCACTCTTTCTGGAAACCGCTGTAGCCCGAAGTCCGCCTTTCTCAAGCGTTCCTATTTGTCATCAAGAACTCCAATCTTTTCAGGGTTTCACGGTGGGTTTCGGGGTAGTGCGGGGTAGAGAATCGGACCGTGAGGTCGTCACCGGGTACCCCTATCCCGAACGCACGCGATTCTGCTTGGTTTTACCCCTAATTGAACCTGAAATCTCGGAACCTCCTGGCGGCTCGCAGCCGTGGTAGAAACCTCGCTCCGTACGAACGGTCTGGCTCGCGTCCTGAAACTTCGGGCCGCAGTGCCACCAACTGCAACCGCCTATGCAAGAACTCCGGACGATCATCAACGCTCGATCTTGCTTCGCAGGGACGCAAGGGCAGCGGCAGTCGACTCAGCAGCGGAAATCAGCTCTCGACGGCGCCCTTGAGCGGGGAGAGGGGATTAGAACGGTGTCCGTGCAGCTTTCCTGTCCGGTCTTGAACGACGCCAGGCTGCAATGGATCCGGCGAATCGCTCTGACACTACCGACGCCGATGCGACCGCTGCTGACGCGCCTTCAGACGCGACGGAAGCGGAAGAGCTCTTCACGCTCGTCTATGAAGAATTGCGCCGGCTCGCCGAATGCCAGTTGGCCTCGGAGCCGAAAGGCTTGACGCTTCAGGCGACCGCGCTTGTCCACGAGGCGTATCTCAAGCTGTCGCGATCGGGCCGATCGTGGTCCGACCGTCGGCACTTCTTCGCCGCCGCCGCAGAGGCGATGCGGCGGATTCTCGTCGACCACGCCCGTCGGCGAAAGCGCTTGCGACGCGGCGGCGGTCGAACGCGGGTCGAGGCCGACCTCGGCCTGCTGCCGGAAATCCGGCCCGACGACGAAGTACTCGCACTGGCCGACGCGCTGTCGCAGTTCGAGCAGGTCGACGAGCGGGCGGCGCTGCTCGTGAAGCTGCGTTATTTCGCCGGGCTGACGCTCG
Organism: Planctomycetaceae bacterium; assembly: GCA_049790855.1. Classification (GTDB taxonomy): domain Bacteria; phylum Planctomycetota; class Planctomycetia; order Planctomycetales; family Planctomycetaceae; genus JACCRE01. The sequence goes on from JBAQZJ010000252.1 coordinate 1,069, forward strand.
ACGAGGCCGCGGTGGTGATCGGTGTGTCGCGGGCGACGGTGACGCGCGACTGGTCGTTCGCCAAGGCCTGGCTGCGGAAGTCGTTGACCGAGGTCTCCGAGTCGCCGACGTCGCCTGAATCGACGGCGCCGGCGCGAGACGTTCCGCCGGAACCACCAGGCTCGCCATGACGCGGTGCAAGGATCTGTTCGCCGAGGCGGCGGGGCTGTTGCCGTCCGACCGCTCCGCCATGCTCGACCGGGCCTGTTCCGACGATCCCGCGTTGCGCACGGAGGTCGAGCGGCTGCTGGCGGCCTTCGACGGAGCCGGGGACTTCCTCGAATCGTCGGCGATCGAGCGCAGCTCGATTACGCGACTGCTCGATCGCACCGGCACGCGAATCGGCAACTACATCGTCCGCGAGCCGCTGGGCGAAGGCGGAATGGGCGTCGTCTGGAAGGCGGAGCAGACCGCTCCGGTCCGCCGTGAAGTCGCCCTCAAATTGCTCAAGCCCGGCACCGAAAGCCGACAGGTGCTGGCGCGATTCGAGACGGAGCGACGGGCGCTGGAGCGAATGGAGCACCCCAACATCGCGCGGGTGCTCGATGCGGGCAGCACCGAAAGCGGGCGACCCTACGTCGTCATGGAACTCGTTCGAGGCGTCGCGATCACGACGTTCTGCGATGCGCGACGCATGTCGATCGTCGATCGCCTCGGGTTGTTCGTGCTCGTCTGCCGGGCCGTTCAGCATGCTCACGCGAAAGGCATCATTCACCGCGATCTCAAGCCGTCGAACATTCTCGTCGCCGACGACGGCCGCACCGTCACCCCCAAGGTCATCGACTTCAGCATCGCGCGGGCGATCGATCGATCGGCGGACGAAACGAGTTACACCCGAAACCTCCTGCTGCTGAGAACGCCCTCATACGTCAGCCCGGAGCAGGCAGTCGGCAGTGCCGATACCGATACGCGGACCGACATCTATTCGCTGGGCGCGGTGCTGTACGAGCTGTTCTGCGGCGTCCCGCCCTTCGGCGAGCAGGAACTGAGCCGGCTGGCCACCGACGAGTTTCTCCGCCGGCTGCAGCAGGATGATCCGGTGCGTCCCAGTCGACGGTCGGCGACACTGGACGACGTTGCTGTGATCGCCGACGCCCGTCGTTCGACGCCGAAGGTTCTCCGGCGATGCCTGGCGGGCGACCTCGACCGGATCGTGATGAAGGCGCTCGACAAGGCCCCGGACCGTCGCTACGAGACGGCAGCGGCGCTGGCCGACGATCTCGAACGGTTTTCGCGGCACGAGCCTGTCACGGCCGTACGGCCTTCGGCGGGGTACCACGCATTGAAGTTCGCCCGACGGCATCGAGCGGGCATCGTTGCCGCCGGGTTGATCCTCGTCAGCATTCTGGGCGGGACGGCGGTCGCCACGTGGCAGGCAGTCCGAGCCGCTGCCAGCGAGGCGCGGTATCGACGCGAGGCTTACATCAGCGACGTCAATCTCGCCGACGACGCCCTGCGCAGCGACGATCCTCAACGAATGAAAGGTCTTCTCACCCGACACATTCCCGTCGACGGTGAGGAGGATTTGCGGGGTTTCTCGTGGCATTATTTGTACCGCCATTGCACGTCCCCCGGAATGGTGATCGACCGGTTCGACGGCCCCGCCTACTACACCTGCCTGTCGCCCGCACCCGAACGTCGCTGGCTCGCCGCCTCGGGAGCCGACGGGACGGTTCGGTTGTACGACACGCGATCGTGGAAGCGGACGAAGGTCATTCGCACGGGCCAGTCGGAGGTGAACGGCGTCGCGTTTTCGCCGGACGGATCGCAGATCGCCTCGGCGGGAGACGACGGCACCGTCAAATTGTGGGACATCGCCTCCGGCAAGCGGATGCGGTCCATCCGCGTCTTTGCTGAAACGGCCGCCTTTCAGGTGGTCTACGCCACGGTCGAAGGCAGCACGCTACTGGCGGTTTGCGGACCTGTTCCGACCATCAAGCTCTTCGATGCGGCCACGGGCCAGCCGCGCGGCGAGTTGGTCGGTCCGGAAGGCGAGGTCGAAGCGATCGCCGCGTTTCCCGACCATCGGCTGGCCGCCGCCTCCGACGACGGAGTTCCACGGGTCTGGGATCTTGCGAAGCGAGAGTTAACCATGTCCTGGCCCGATAAGGGCTTCTCCAGCTTGACGTCGACTGTGTTCAGTCCGGACGGACGGCTCATCGCGTTTGGTACGTTGCAGCAGAACTACGTGCTCAGCCGCTCGCACTCCAGCCAGCCGCCGGGAACTTTTCCGGTCAACGAGAAACGGCCTGAAGTCGGCGGCGGCACTCAGTGCCTCGCCTTCGGGCCTGACGGCGACGTGCTGGTCACAGCGGATTTCGGCGGGGCCGTTCGCGTCAGCCGGTTCGATGCCAAGGATCAGCCGTACGAGGATCTTGCCGATGGACAATTCCCGCGCTGGGCGGCGCACGACGGGCAGATCTACTCGATCGCCGTGACGGGCAACGGGACAGAGGTGATCACGGCCTGCGCCGACGGGACGTTGTCGCTCTGGCATCCTTACGAGGCGCCCGACGCCTGGACCGTCACCGCAACAACGAATCCCGTCGTCGACATTGCCGTCGGCCCAGGAGGCCTCGTCGCAGTCGCCGGCGACGAGACCGTCGACCTCTACCACGTCCGGCGTGGTTTTCATCAGCGCGTGGCAGACCGGCTCGACGGCGAGATCCGAACGGTCGAATTCAGCTCCGACGGTCGCACCGTATTGGCCGGCACGCAGAACGGTCGTCTGAAGGCGTGGACGCGTCGCAACGACGGTTTCACGAGCGAATGGGAGAGAACCGATCCCGATGCATCGGCCGTCATTTCGCTCGCGTTGTCTACCGACGGCCGCTATGTCGCTGCCGTCCTGAACCCCGACACTTCGTCGCCACGAGTTCTTCGTTTGTTCGATGCCGCGACCGGCCACAACCTGCGATCGGTTCCGGTCCCCAGTGCGTCCGAAGTCGCGTTCAGCCCGGACGGCACGAAGCTCGCCGTCGACCGTGACAACGATATATTGTTGTACGACGTGCCGTCGCTGTCGATGCGTCACGGGCTGAAAGGTCATACGCAGTCGGTCGAGGCCGTCGTGTTCAGCCCCGACGGCCGCCTTCTCGCAAGCGGAGGGTCCGATCGCTACATCGTCCTCTGGGACGCCGAGTCGGGCGTTCTCGCAGAGTGATGGCTCGTTCAGGGCGCGGGCATCCGATCGCTGGCATTCGGACCGCGCGGCGAGACGATTCTGAGCACCGGCGACGATCGGATCCCGCGGATCACCGACCTGCGGACCGGCCGGTTGCTGTTACGGTTTCCCCAGCTCGCCGAAGAGCACTGGCCGATGCAGTTTCTGCCCGACGGACAAATGGTCGTCGGCCGCAACGCTTCGAAGGGATTTTACGTCTTCGACGGCCGACCGTTCGTCGCCGACGAGCAATCGGCGGCGACTGCTCAATCGCGTCCGGTCAGGTGACGCCACGACGAAAACGTCGCTGCCTGGCCGGCGTACCGTCCCTCGTCGTCGACCAGGTTCCAGACGGTCGCGCGTTCGATGAAGAACCGCCGGCCGGACTGCGAAATGCGGATGCCCGAGTAATCGTCGATAAAACCGTCGCGGTTCACTCGCTCCAACAGCGCCGCGCGCTCGTCGCGACGCACCGGTTCGGCGGTCAACCGCGACGGAGTCGCCAGGAACGACGGCAGGTTGGTCTCCCACAAGGTGAGCGCCGCTCGATTGCCGAAATTCAAGATCGGATCGGCCTCGGTCCCGTGCGACAGCACGACAAACGGCGCATCGAACAATCGCTCGGCCTGTTGCTCGGCGGTGCCGGTTCGCGCGATCAAATCGCGGCCGACGCATTTTCGATAGGAGTCCAGTAATCGCAGGGTCTGTGCGATCCACCCCGGTTGTTTCCACGGTTCGCTGGTCATACTGATCGACGCTCGCAACGCGACGGGTGAAATGATACCGGGCAGAGAATCGCTCGGCTTTTCCTTCGACCGCCGGGGAGCCACCGAGTTCGTTGCCAAGACTGATCAGGCGGCGCAGAATCCGGTGCAGTCGGTTGCCGTAGCGCCTCGTGAGGCATCGCACTCATCGAACGACACCGGGGCCGAAAACGACGAAACCCCTGCACGTGACAGGGGTTTGCGACGCAGTGCGGTTCCGAGCGAAAACGTCTCAGAACCGCAAGGTGGACCCGATTGGACTCGAACCAACGACCTCATTTGCATGTCAAACAGATTGGCGTCCTGAGGCTATACGACCGAAACGCTTCGGATCAACGATTCATCGATTAGAATCGTTTTTGAAGTTGTGTCAACTCGTTCATCATTCAGTAGTGACGTTCCGCGTAGGCTACACCTGCTTGCCGTCCGCTTCGTATGCTGGCCGTCGTTGTTCTCGACCCTTGATCCAGGAGCAATGGCGTGAATCGGCTTGTCGCTTCGTTGGCCGTCGTCTGTTGTTGTTTCAGTCTGGCGCAGGGGCAGGAGAGTCCGACTCTTCGCCCCGCCCAGCAAGCGGCGATCGAACGAGTCGAAGCTCGTGCCGACGAGATCAAAGCGGTCAACCGGGCCGTCTGGAACTTCGCCGAAGTCGGGTTGCAGGAGCACAAGTCGGCGGCGCTGTATGTCGAAAAGCTGAAGGCGGCCGGCTTCAAAGTTGAGACGGGCGTCGCCGGGATGCCCACCGCCTTCGTCGCCGAGTATGGCAGCGGTCAGCCGATCATTGGCATTCTCGCCGAGTACGATGCGCTGCCGGGACTCTCGCAGAAGGCCGCCCCGTATCGCGAACCGGTCGAAGCCGGAGCCGCGGGACATGCCTGCGGACACAGCGGCCTCGGTGCGGCGGCGTTTGGCGGAGCGGTCGCCGTCAAAGAGACGATGGAGCGATTCGGCCTCAAAGGAACCGTTCGTCTCTATGGCACCCCGGCCGAGGAGACCGGCATCGGCAAAGTCTATATGCAGCTTGCCGGAGTGTTCGACGATCTCGACGTCTGCCTGCACTGGCATCCGGCGACGAAGAACGAGGTCCACTGGTCGAACAGTTCAAAGGCGCTTGTCTCGATCAAGTTCACCTTTCATGGAACCGCGGCCCATGCGTCGGTCAGCCCGGAAAGCGGGATCAGCGCGCTCGACGCCGTCGAGTTGATGAATGTCGGCGTGCAGTATCTTCGCGAACATGTCCGGGAAGACGCCCGGATTCATCACGTCATCACCGACGGCGGCGGTCAGCCGAACGTCGTGCCTGCCAGGGCGGAGGTCTGGTACTACGTGCGTGCCGATCGGCACGAGGATGCCGAGAAGTACGTCGAGCGTGTGAAGGAGATCGCCCAGGGCGCCGCGCTGATGACTCGCACGAAACTCGACGTTCGCGTCGACACCGACAATCACGAACTCATCGAGAATCAGCCGCTTGCTCAGTTGTGTTTGAAGAATCTGGAACTCATCGGGCCGACGAAGTTCACCGAAGAAGAAATGGCCTTCGCCCGACGCTGCCAGGAACCGCTGGCCGAAGCGTTCGGCAAGCGGTTTTCGGTCGCGCTCGAAGAGCACATCCGACCGCTGACACCCGGCCGCGAGGCGCGTGGCTCGACGGACGTCGGCGACATCAGTTGGCATGTCCCGACGGGCGGCTTTCGCACCGTCTGTTTTCCCGCCGAGGCTCCTGGTCACAGTTGGCAGAACGTCGCCAGCATCGGCTCGTCGATTGGCGAGAAGGGCACGATCTATGCGGCAAAGGTCTTCGCCGTGACGACGATCGACCTGCTCGAAGACCCTGGGCTTATCGCGGCCGCCAAGGCCGATCATCAGGAGCGCATGAAAGGCCGGAACTATACGAGCCTCGTGCCGAAAGGTCAGAAACCCCCCGTGTCGATCCGGTAGGGTGCCGTCACTTCTGATTGTCGATCATGCCGGTCCCCCTCTCCCTGGGGAGAGGG
>JBAQZJ010000253.1:0-16781 GCA_049790855.1 Planctomycetaceae bacterium
AAGGCCGCCGGGATCAACCCGGCGGCTCGCTTGTCAAAATGGCAACGCTCGCGTTGCAAGCGGTATGGCTCTCAATCGACGCGATCATACCAGCGGTTCAGGATGAAGGCGCCGATGCCGCTGACGACCGCGAAGATCAGCACGCCGAGCGCCGCCGAGGCCAGCACGGCGGCGAACAGGTCGGCCGTCCGGCTCTGGTCGGCGGTGAAGCGAATCAGGAAGCCCAGGCCGTATTCGCGCACGCCGTATCCCGCGAAGAATTCGCCGACGATCGCTCCGATGACCGCCAGTCCGCCGCTCGTCTTCGCGCCGGTGATGATGTGCGGCACGGCCGATGGCAGCCGCAGCTTCCAAAGCAATTGCCAACGGGAAGCCCTATGCAGCGTGAACAGGTCGACCAGCAGCGGGTCGAGCCGCGTCAGGCCGGCGGTGGCGGCGGTGATCACGGGGAACAGACTGATGACGACCGCGACCGCAACAATGCTCGGCATGCCGAACCCGAACCAGAGCACGATCAGCGGCGCGATCGCGACGATCGGCACGGTCTGCAAAAAGATCGCATAGGGATAAAAGCTGCGCCGCAAGATCGCCGACTGTGAGAAGACGCATCCGACCAGAGTCCCCGCGACGACACTGACGGCGAGCGCCAGACCGGCCGCGAAGGCGGTACGCGACGTCGCTTTCAGCAGCTTCATCGGGTCTTTCGCGACCGAGCCTGCGACCTCCGCCGGTGACGGCAACAGATACTTCGGCAGCCCGAACGCGACGACGACGCCCTGCCAGATCGCAACGGCGACCAGCAGGGCGACGATCGGCGGCAAAGCGTCACGGAGGAGGCGAGGCATATCAAGACTGTCGAGGATCGTTCGTCGTTAGCCGCTTCCCTTGGAGAGCGCTCCCCAAGAGCAGCGGCTAACGGTCGGCGATGTCGCGAAGCGATCGTGTGACCGCACCGACGAGCTTCGCGAACTCCGGCTCGGACCGCAATTCCGTTTCGCGCGGCGTCGGAAACGGAACCGCGATCTCCGCGGCGATGCGGCCGGGGTTGCGCGACATCACCAGCACGCGGCCGGCGAGAAACACGGCCTCGGCGACATTGTGGGTGACGAACACGGCCGTCCAGCGCTGGTCACACCACAGCCGGTGTAGTTCTTCGTTGAGTCGGTGCCGCAGGATGTCGTCGAGGGCGGCGAACGGTTCGTCGAGCAGCAGCAGGTCGGGGTCGGTGACGAGGGCGCGAGCCAGCGAGACGCGCATCCGCATTCCGCCGGAAAGCTGTCGCGGGAACTTCGTCGCGTCGTCGTTCGACAGCCCGATCAAATCGAGACTCGCGGCGATCTTCGCGGCACGTTCGGCTCTCGGGACGCCGTCGAGGTCGAGCGGCAATACGATGTTGCCCGCAACAGAGCGCCAAGGGAGCAATGCCGGCTCCTGAAAGACGAACGTCGTCCGGCCCGAACGCGACGCATCGGCATTCCGAAGTCGTAACGTGCCCGCATCGGGCCTTTCGAGTCCGCCGATCAGTCGCAGCAACGTGCTTTTGCCGCATCCGCTGGGACCGACGATCGCGACGAACTCGCCCTCTCGAATGCTCAGCGAGACGCCTTCCAGAACCGCCGGCGTGCGACCGAACGCCTTGCCGAGACGTTCGGTGACGATCGCGGCGGGGGCGGGTTCGGTCGATGAAGCCGGGAAGGCTGACATGTTCCGCAATCGGAGCTCGGAGCGGGTTCGCACTCGCCTCGTCGACTTGTGCGAGCGGCCGATACTCTCGCGAACCGTGCGCCGACCGTAAAGGGCAAACGGCACGATCGAAAGCGGTTACTGCAATCTCTGTCGAGCCTTCGCTCAATATTCGCCGAGCGGCTGGCCGTCGTCTCGCTGGCCGAGGTAACGCCAGGTGAACAGGTCGATGTTCTCGCTGATGCCGCGGACGCTGCCGTCCATCAGCAGCGAGTTGACCGTGCCGGTGTGATAGCTGCGGCTGGTGACGGCCGCGTAGGTCGTCTGATCGATCGTCTTGCCCTCGCGCGAGGAGTTGAAGTCGACGTCGTAGGTGACGCCACCGACGTCGTGGCGGACGAACGTGTTCGGCCCGAAGGTCGTCGTGACGCCGCTCTGGTGGACGCGGGCGTCGACCCATTCGGTGTGTCCGGAATCGGTCTTGAAGTTTCCTCCGTAGCCGACGACGGTCGCCGCGTCGGCCGGAATCGGCTGATTCAACCCGGAAGGCGTTCCACCGTCGCGGAGATACGCCTGGTATGCCTTCACTTCCGAGACGCCGACCGTGTTGCTCAGCCCGTCTCGGATGTCACCGGGATCATGCACGCGATTGGGAACGAACGTGCCGTTGCCCGCCTGCCGCGTCGCCGGGTCGTAAACGAACCACGAGCCGGCCATGAATCCGTAAGTGTGCGGATAGTGGATGATGGGCGGATCGGGACGCTCGCGGTCGTTGGGGTCGCTCGGGCAGAGATAGCCGGGCACACGGGCTTTGGTGACGTTCGGCTGGCCGGCGTAGGTCAGGTTCCAGTCGATCAGATCCTGAAGGTTCGCCTGCTCGAGGTACGGCAGAATGCGGGCATGCGGCGACCAACTGTCGCTGGGGACGTCGGTCCGGAAGAAGCCTAGCGGCGGGAACGTCGTGTAGGTGTCGTTGTAGTTGTGAAGCGCCAGCCCGATCTGCTTGAGGTTGTTCTTGCATTGAACCCTCCGCGCCGCCTCGCGAGCCTGCTGAACGGCCGGTAGCAGCAGCGCGATCAAAACCGCGATAATGGCAATGACGACGAGCAGTTCGATCAGCGTAAAGCCAACGCGGCGAGACCGGGGGCGGTGACTGGGCACACAGAACATGGCGACTCTCTCAGGGGGGAAACGAGGCGATAGATCTGCCTCGGCGAGAGACGCGTGGCGGCGGCTGGCGTCCGGCTGAAGGCGGCGTGGGCGGGTCAACCGCTCGCCGTGACTGAGACTCAGTCTCAATCACGGCCACCAGTCTACCTCAACGGGAACCGCTTGCAAGCGATAAGGTTAGACGATTCAAGTCCGCGACGACGGTCAGCGGTAGGTCCACTCGACCGGTTGCGGTTCCAGTTCCGCGGCGACGGGGCTGCCGGCGTCTTTGCGGCCGCTGCCTTCGAATCGGCTGACGACCCGCACCGTCATGTCGTGCTCGACGGGAATCTGGCACGACAGCCGCACGCCGGGCTGCGTGACGCCCTTGGCCGCCAGCACGTCCTGCTCGGCCTTCGTCATCCGCTCCGGCTCGCCGACGATGAACTCGACGCGGCAGGTCGTACACTTCGCTTTGCCGCCGCACGCATGCAACTGGTCGGTCCCGGCGTCTTCGGTCAGCGCCAGCACCAGCCGCTTGCCCTGGGGAACTTCAAACGCACCGACATTCTCGACGGTCACAGTAGGCATGATCGAATGATTCGCTCGTGAAGGATTCGGACATCGCGCATTATGGCCGGTTCGGGCTCGCGATTCACCCTCGCAGAACCCGGCTCGGGATAATGCAGCAACCCGCTTCAGCAGGTTCTTCGCAGGACGGGCGACCTTTGGCTGGGTCGACCTGCCGATCGCGTCCGACGAGCACGGGAACCCCGGTCCGACAGCCGGACCGGCTGAAGCCGGTCACTACGAGCCGGGGCAGGGCATCAGCCCGTTTCACGCCGCCCGGCGACCGCCGGTGGACCAGACCTCGGCATAGTTCACCAGCAGGGGCCACAATTCGGCGGCCTCGGCGGCGAAGCGGGCGCGAAGATGCTCGGCCTGGATGCGACACGAATCTTTGCGGACGTCGTGGACCCACGCGGCCGTCGGGTCGGTGGCCGCCCGGAAGGCCGCAGAATGTGTCTCGGCCTGCGCCTGAAGTTCTTCCGAGCGTTCGAGCATTTCGGCGAGACGCCGCATCTCCATCAACGTTCCCGGCGGCATCCTCACGGTGTCACCTCGTCGCGCCTCGGCACTCCGCCTCCTTGCGATCGAAATCACGTCCGCGACTCGCCTTCCGCAGTCGCATCCCCTGAAAGATTTCGGCCGGCGCGCGGGGGTTTCTCGAACCGGAATGGCCGTGCCGGCAGAATCGGCATCGGAGACGGGCGCAAGTCGACGACTCGGAGCGATTCAGCAAGACTCTTTGGTGCGTCGGTTCAACGGTCGAACCCGGTTCCCCCATCTCCGGAAAAGGGGAGAACGACACAAACGCCCTTCCCGACATTTTGGCGATGCGACAAGACGGTCGAGGAAGCGATTCGGAACCGCTGTTGACAGGTCCGGCAAGGAGAACGACCCTGTCGCCCCCTTGGCTGGACGCATTCGGTAGGACGTATGCAGGAGGAGCGCCGATGGCTCAAGGTCTTGCAACGGGACGCATGACGGAACATGTTGACGGCAGACCGTGGTCCAGTCTCGTTCGTTCGGAGGGCGGTACCGTCTTGCTTCAACGCCGGCTCGACGCCTTGCTCCGGCTGATCGACCTGACCGGTCGGCTCGCCGCCGAGCACGATCTCGACGCGGTCCTCGCCGCCGCCGCCGAACTGGCCTGCCAGGCCGTCGGCTGCGAACGCGCCAGCCTGTTCGTCTACGACGATCCGTCCCAAACGCTCGTGACGAAAGTGGCGACGGCGTTGGAAGTTCACGAATTGCGTCTGCCGGTCGGCGACGGCATCGCCGGCTGGGTCGCCGAGCATCGCACGCTCGTCAACGTCGCCGATCCGCGCGCCGACCTTCGCTGGTCCGACGTCGCCGACCGCGTCACCGGCTTCACAACGCGGAACCTGCTCGTCGCCCCCTTGCTCGCCCCGCCGGGCGACCGGCTCGTCGGCGTGCTGCAACTGCTCAACAAGAAAGGCGGCTTCGACGAGTTCGACGAACGGCTGCTGACCGCCTTCGCCTCGCACGCCGCGATCGCCATGGAACGGGCCGCGCTGCTCGACGAATCCGAGCGGTCGCAGGCGCTGTTCCTGAACCTCGACATCGGCCGCAAGATTCAGACCGGCTTTCTGCCGAAGTCGCTGCCGGCCGTTCCCGGTTACGAAATCGCCGCCTGGTGGGAACCGGCCGAAGGCGTCGGCGGCGACTACTACGACGTGCTGCGGCTGCCCGACGGACGGGTGGGGCTGGTCATCGCCGACGTCAGCGGCCACGGCATCGGACCGAGCCTGCTGATGTCGGGCGTCCGCGCGATGCTGCACGTGCTGGCCCGCACCGAGTCGGACCCGTCCCGCATCCTGTCGCTGCTGTCGGAAACGATTCGCGACGACTTCGAGCTGGGTCGGTTCGTCACGCTGCTGTTCGTCGCCCTCGACCCCGACCGGCACGAACTGACGTGGGTCAACGCCGGTCACGGGCCGAGCCTGCTGCTCGACCGAAGCAGCGGCGTCTGCCGGATGCTCGAAACGACGGCGATGCCGCTCGGCTTCGCCGACGACCATCATTTTCCCACCGCGGGACCGTTGCCGTTCGGCCCCGGCGACCTGCTGCTGCTGGCGACCGACGGCGCGATCGAACTGCGCGACGAGGCCGACGAAATGTTCGGCCGCCGCCGGCTGGAACAGATCTTCCTCGACCACCAGCACGAACCCGCCGAGGCCGTCCGCGACGCCCTCAAAACCGCCATCTCGTCCGTCTGCCCGGGCAACCCTCCGCCGGACGACGTGACGCTGCTCGTGCTGGAGCGGAAGGCGAAAGGGTGACGGGCTGGGGAATAGGATCGACGTGGCACGTTCTGACGCAGGAAGGGCGTGACGAGCCGCCCTCAACCACGCCTTGATTCGCCCCACAGCCCGGCGGATGCGAAACGCCGGGCGGCATGTTCACCCGCCGCCGAAGGCGGAGCATTTTCCATTTTGCGTCAAGTCAAAATCTCCAGAAATCACGGCGAACTCTCGAGAAAGTTCTTGCGGTGCCGAAGGGGGGGGGGATAACCTCGTCATCAGCCCCGTCGGTCGCCGCTCTTTCGCGACCGGCCCTGCACGACGAAGACCGGCCCACCGCGGGCCGATCACGGTTTCAGAAGTCCCGTGTCACTCGTCGGAGGCTCGATCATGTCTCGCCGCGAATCGCTGTTCGTCGTCCCGATGCTGCTCCTCACGGCCGCCTGCGCCATCCTCCCGGCGGCGTCCCACTGGGGGACCGCGGACGCTGCACCCGAACGAGCTGTACTCGATCTATGGGGGCGGGACGCACGCGGATAAGTGTTGTGCTCGCAGCGACGTCCTTTGCGACAAAGATGAATTGGAGGAGACGGAGTGCATGCCCACCTCCGGCATGACTTGCGCGGAGCCGTTCAGGCTTTTCGTGAATGATGGCAACAAAGATTTCTGTCTCAGTGAGCATGACGGAGCGCACTGCGAGGAAGTGGAACCTTTCGTGAGTTGTGAAGTCATCTTTCGGTGCCTATGGAATCAAACAATAAACGATTGCCTCATGGACACGATCGTCTCCGCTGAGCAGGCGCCGAAGTCGTGTTCCGCGGGTAACTGTGACTGAGCGATCCAGTGCGTCGCCGACGGTGAGCATCTATTGAGAGACGCCCGTGAGACACATACCCACCGGCTTTGCGTTCGCAGTGTTCGCAGTGTTGATGCCTGCCGCCGTTGCGGCCCCGCCTGTCGAGGGAGACGCCGACCTCCTCCGTCTTCTCGTCGCGGCCCAGGAAACGAACGCGTCGCTCTTCCCTTTAGGGCGGATGCAGTTCCGGGCGAAGGACGCGGCGGCCATCGGGGCGAGTGAGGCGGAAGGGACGGTCGTATGGGACCATTCAAAAATTCAGTGGGTCTATAGCGAGCGACAGCGTTTGCCTCGTGGAGGCGGCGTGACTTGGACGGCCGAAGAATTGAAGACGGTCGAGTGGATGATCGGACCGAAGACGCAGATCAGGCGGATCGAGATTCCCGGCGGCCTGATGTCCTACCGGCCGGACACCGGAAACGCCTATGTGGCCTCGGGAACCAAACCCGGTGCCGGCTACGCCGATCTGCTCGAGGTCTGCCCTCACCAGTGCTGGTACCGACTGGACGGGCCTTACTCGAAGGCGAGCGGTGATTGGCGGCGATTGCTCGACCCGAAACGGACGCCGGAGACCGTCACGAAGATCGTCGTCACGAAGCAACTCGACGATCAGGTTCTCGTGATGCTGCATTACCGGAGCGGCGACCGCGTGCGCGTCGTCGCCTCACTGCGACACGGCGGCAACGTCATCGAGTACGAAACGCTGCTCAGCAAGGAGAGCCGGGAGCGGGTTCCTACTCCCGGAATCTTTTGGCACCAAGGTTCCTACGATTGGGCGCAGACATCTGGCGGCGAGTGGTATCTGAAACATATGGAGTGCCGACGGTCGAGCAGCGGCGATCCCGAATCGCTGTTTATGGACTTTACCCTCGATGTCGTTTCCTTTGATTCGAAAGCACGCATCAGCCCGAGCGAATTCACCCTCGCGTCGCTGAAGCTCGCCCCCGGCACGACCATCGAAGAAACGGGCAAGCGGGAGCGGACCTACCGCATCGCCGGGGGCGGGAAGGAGAAGAAGGGGATCGACCGCCACCGGCTCGACGCGCTCGGCGAATCGCTGCGGGAGTCGGGTTTCGCCGAGCCGGGGCGGTCGGCCGAATAGGGGCAAAGCGATGACCGTGGGATGTCTCCTACTGATCGGTTTGGTCGCCACCCCGCCGGTCGAGGGCGATGCCGAACTTCTTCGTCTCCTCATCGCAGTCCAGGAGACGAACGCCACGTTACATCGCTCCGGCCGAATGACGGTCTCGACTCGTGAGAATGTATCGGGCGAAGAAGCGACCGCGACGATCGTCTGGGACGGGCCTCGGACCCGCTGCGAATACGAGATTCGTCCTCCCGAACGGAAGGCTCGATTGATCGAGCTTCCCGGAAGCCTCTACTGGTATCAGCCGGGTATCGAACAGGTCCGGATCGCGACCGGAACACGTCCAGGTGCCGGCTACTCTTCAATCCTGGAGGTTCAGCCGAGTCGGTGCTGGTATCGCGAAGGCGGACCCTATTCCAAAGCAGACAAGCTGCGCTGGCGAGTGATGCTCGATCCGGAACAAGCGCCGGATTCCGTCACGAAATACGTCGTCACAAAGGCACCGGACGAACAGGTGATCGTCGAACGGCATTACTTCACCGGCAGTCACTTGCGGATTGTTGCTTCACTGCTGTACGGCGGCAACATCGTCGCCTATGAGAAGATTCTCTCTGAAGAAGAGCAGGATTGGGGGCCGTCGAAGGCGGTATTCTGGGAGCAAGGCTCCTACGAGTGGGCCGATGCCGGAAGCGGCCGCTGGTATCCGAAGCATATGGAATGCCGTGAGTCGAGCGTCGGCGATCCTGAAAAACTGAACTACGACTTTGTGATGGACGTCAAGTCGTTCGAGCCGGACGTTCGCGTTCCACCGAGCCAGTTCACGTTCGCCTCATTGAATCTCGCGCCCGGAACAACCGTCGAAGAAACCGGCAAGCGGAAACGGACCTACCGCGTCGCGGGAGGCGGCAAGGAGAAGAAGGGCATCGAGCGCGACCGACTCGACGCGCTAGGCGAATCGTTGCGGAAGTCGGGCTTCGCCGAGCCGAGACGGTCGGACGAATAGGGGGATAAGACCATGCACGCCGCCTGCCTGCTGCTCGTCGCGACGGTCGCGGCGGCACCGGCGAAGGAGACGCCGGACCTGCGGTGCGGCGGGTATTGCCTGTACGTCGGGCTGAAGGCGCTCGACTACCCCGTCGGCTCCTACGACGAGATCGAGCAGAAGCTCGGGCAGCCCTCGGCGACCGAAGGCTATTCCCTCGCGCAGCTGCAGAACGTCGCCAAAGATTATGGGGCGCACACGCTGGGCGTGAGCACGACGCCCGAGCGGCTCTCATGGCGAGCCGGCCGCTTCGTCTGCATCGCCCACATCGACGGCAACCATTTCATCAACATCGCCGAAGTCGGCGAGAACACCGCTCGCCTCGTCGATCCGCCACGCGAATACACCTTGCCGCTCGACACATTGCGGACCCGCTGGGACGGCAAAGCGCTGCTGCTCGCTCGCGAGCCGCTGCTGGCCGAAGAGGATCTTTCCGGGCCGTTTCCGTGGCGGTGGATCGTGGCGGGGCTGGTCGTGGTCGGGCTGGTCGGTAGCACATGGGCGGTGCTGGGCCGACGCTCCTCGGCCGGCAAGCCGGTCTCCGCCGGGAGGTGAAGCGATGCGTTTCCGGCCGGCCGGTCTGCTGCTTCCATTCCTGCTGATCGGCTGCGACGCCGCCGGTTCGCCGCCGACCGGTCCGGCGAAGGCGGTGTTCGAGACCGTGCGGCGCGACTTGGGCGACATTCCGATCGCGCCGCAGGGCCGGATCGTCGAGTTTCCCGTCGTCAATCGCGGCCTGTCCGACTTGCGGATCAACAAGCTGGCTCAGTCGTGCAGTTGCGTCGACGCGACGGCCGAACCGTCGATCTTGAAGCCCGGCGCCACCGGCCGCGTCGCCGTGGCGATCGCGCCGAACCGAGCGGAGGAGAAATCGGCGACCGTCGAGGTACACACGAACGATCCGAGCGATCCCGTCCAGAAGTTGCATGTCTCGTGGCGGTCGCATGCTCCGATGGAACTCGATCCGCTGGAGATCGACTTCGGCCGCGTCCGTCCGGGTCAGACAGTGCAACGAAGTGCATCGCTGCTTCGCCACGGGTCGGCCGGTGAGACGTGCGAAGTGACGGAGGTCTCAGCAACGCCTGCCGAACGGGTTCGGATCGCGCGGACGGGGGACCGGCTGTCTCTGACGCTGCTGTCCGCCTCTTCGCCGGGACCGCAGCACGGCACGCTGACGGTCCATCTGGACGGCTGTTGGCGCAAAGATGTGAGCATTCCGCTCCGCTGGCATGTCGCCGACGTGATCGAGGTGCAGCCGCGCGAATTGCTTGCCGGTTCGGGAACTGCGGGCGAGCGGGTGACGGGCCGCGTGATCGTGTCTGCCGAACCGGGATCACGGCTGGAGATCGACGATGTTTCCTGGCGGGGAGAGTCGGGCGACGCCGATGTGGCCTCGACGCGGTTGACGGCGGAACGGGCGATCGCGGAGATCGTCTGGACGCTTCCGGCGGATTCCGGCACGCATCGCGGCGAGCTTGTCATCGAATGCTCTGGACCGAAGGATCGCACGCTCCGGGTTCCTGTCTCGGCCTACGTGCTGGGCGAATCGGTGGTAGCCAGTGGGGACGCACGATGAAGATTCCGCGACGCGGCCTCACCCTGACGGAATTGTTCGTCGTGATCAGCATCGTCGGGCTGCTGGTGGCGATCTCGTTGCCCGCGGTGCTGCACGTCCGCGAGTTGAGCCGCAAGGCGCAATGCCAGTCGCGGCTGGCGGGCTTGGGCAAGGCGTTGCATGCCTATGAGGCGGCGAAACGATCGTTTCCGCCGGCCGCGCCCTACGAACCGGGATACAAGGGGAAGCGGGGGGCCGACAAGCAGTTCGCGCCGCATGTGCCGTTGCTGCCGTTCGTCGAACAGTCGGCGCTCTGGCAGCAAGCGATGGCGATTCCGGTCAAGCCGGGGTTCGTTCTCGGGGAAGGCAGTGAGGACGCGCCCGGCATCGCCGAGATTGCGCTCGCGCCAGTCTCGTCCTACGTCTGCCCGTCCGATGGCGGCGGATCGGGAACGAACTATCGCGTCTGCCTCGGCCCCGGACCGGGTTGGATTGAAAGCCCGCTCTCGCCGGGCGGCGGCACCGGTCCGTTCACGGCTCTCGTCGACTATCGCACCGACGACTTCACCGACGGCCTCGGCCAGACGATCGCGATGAGCGAGAAGCTCAAGGCCGACGACGATCTTGCCTGGGATGCGGAGGTCGACTTCTGGTACACCGGCCTGGCCGATCTCGGGGGTACCCCTGCGTCGGCGGACGAGATGGCCGCCGCCTGCAGCGCTCTGACGGCCGAGCCGCCGCACCACCATCCGCACGCCGGTCGAACGTGGATGTTCGCCGCCTACGCGCATACGTGGTACAACCACGCCCTGTCGCCCAACGGCGCGACGCCCGACTGCACGACTCTCAGTTGGCCGCATCGCGAGGCGTCGAACTCCGGCGCCTACAAGGCCAGCAGCCGTCATTCCGGCGGGGTGAACGTGCTGCTGATGGACGGGGCGGTGCGGTTCGTCGCCGACGGGGTCGATCTGACCGTCTGGCGGGCGCTTTCCACACGCGCCGGAGGCGAGACGGTGACGGCGTTCTGACCGCTTGATCTTTGAAAGACGTCAACGTCCGTCTTACTCGGTCGCCATTAGAGCAGGGTGCCGCTTGCGGCCTGCGCGACGGAAGCGGACTCTGCGGACGACGCCGCTCGGTCGTTCTACTCTCGTCCGCTGGTCGTGGGCGTGCGGCGATTGTAGGCTGGCTCCGGTTTCACCCGCTCTTTCGGAGTCCCGGCCATGCGACACGTCGTGGCGATCGCTCTGCTTGCTCTGTCTGCGACGGTGTTCGGCCAAGAACAAAACCGCAACGTCGTCGTGGTCGTCGCCGACGATCTCGGGTTTCAACTCGGCTGTTACGGCGACGGGGTCGCGCGGACGCCGAACATCGATCGTCTGGCGAAGGACGGCACGCGGTTCACCCTCGCTCATTGCACGACGGCGAGTTGCAGCGCCAGCCGCAGCGTGATTCTGACCGGCCTGTACAACCACGCGACGGGGCACTACGGGCACAGCCACGACACGGGCCATTTCAGCACCTACGAAAGCGTGCCGACGCTGCCGGTGCTGCTCGCCGAGGCCGGCTATCGCACCTGCTCGATCGGCAAGTACCACGTCGCCCCCGATTATGTCTACAAGTTCGAGGACTATCGCAACCAGGGCATTCAGGGGGCGCGGAACAGCGTCCGCATGGCGGCGAACGCGAAGGAATGGATCGCCGAAGACGACGACCGGCCGTTCTTCCTCTACTGGTGCCCCAGTGACCCGCATCGCGGCGGCGGACCGGACCACTTCTCGAACTTTCCCGACGAATTGGACAAGTACCACGGCATCGAGCCGGCGACGTTCGATCCGCAGGCCGTGCCGGTTCCCTCGTGGCTGCCCGACATGCCTACCGTGCGGCAGGAGCTGGCGGCCTATTACCGCGCGATCCATCGCATGGATCAGGGGGTGGGCGACCTGCTCGATGCGCTCGAGGCGACCGGCCATGCCGACGACACGCTCGTGCTGTTCTTAAGCGACAACGGCCCGCCCTTTCCCGGTGCGAAGACGACGCTGTATCAGCCGGGCATGAACCTGCCGCTGATCGTTCGCGATCCGTCTGCCGCAAAGAAAGGCGTCGTCAGCGACGCCCGCGTCTGCTGGGCCGACCTCGCGCCATCGATCCTCGACTGGTGCGGCGTCGAGCCGAAACCGCACCCGGCGATCCGTCGGACCGAGAACGACGGCAAGATCGACGAAGGCCCGAAACGGCCCGTCAAGTTTCACGGCAAGAGTTTCGTTCCCGCGATCGGCCCGAAGCACGTCGATGGCTTCGAGATGCTGTTCGCCTCGCACAACTTCCACGAGATCACGAACTATTACCCGATGCGGGTGCTGATCGAGGGCGATCACAAGCTGATCTTCAACATCGCCCACCCGCTGCCCTATCCGTTCGCCAGCGATCTTTATGCCTCGCCGACCTGGCAGGACGTGCTGAAATCGAACCGCGGCTACTACGGCAAGCGGCGGACGGAGGACTACCTCCAGCGGCCGCGCTTCGAGCTGTACGACCTGAAGACCGATCCGGACGAAGTCGACAACCTCGCCGACGATCCAGCCCACCGCAGCCGTCTCGAACGCATGCAGGCGACGCTGAAAGCCTGGCAGGAAGAGACGAACGACCCGTGGGCGACGAAGTGGACGTACGAGTGACGAGGGATCGGTGTCTGGCGGTCTGGTGAAGACGAGCGGCAGGCGTCAGCCTGCCGGTGGGTGGAACGTCTCATCCACGTCGACCGCGCCTTCCCGTAGCGCTCCCCCTTCGCGATGTTGAGGATCGGCAACGGAATGCTGAAGGAACAGGGCCTCCACCGGCAAGCGGACGCTTGCCGGTCGCCAGGTCGATTGCGCTGATGACGCGATCTGCTGCGATGCCGGCGAAGAGCAGCGCCACGCGACCGGACTACTGGACAACCGTCGGTGCGTCGCTGATCGGCATCGACGATTTCTTCCGACCTTGTCACCGCGTCGCGAAGCCCAGGACTTCCGGAACAACTCTTCCGATCGCCCTCGTCCTCACAATGAGGAGCCTCGCCGACGACGATCGACCGGACCGGACGGAGAGGGTCCGGTCGTGTCGGCTGGGTTGAAAAACGGGCCGTCGCCAGAACCCTCGCAATCCACGAGTCTTGCGCAGACTTCGCAAACGCCCGGCATTAGAATCAACCAACGGTGATGGGACGAATCGGGTGACATGCGCGCTCTGAAACCTTGCTCATTCCATTAGTGTTCCACTGTCAGCGACTTACGGAGATTCACGGTAACGCAGGGACGGCCGACTGCTTTAGTTTGTTCTTTTGAACATTCTTCCCAGGATTCGGGTCCGACCATGTCTCGCCTCACTCTCACAGATTCGCTGACCGTCAAAGCGGCACGCACGATCCCGCGCTCTGCCGAGCAACCTCTGAACACCGCCTTGAGTTCGGGGGTCTTCGCCCCACGGTCGACCGGCGACGTTCGAGCGACGCGGCACAATCCGATTTATCGCAAGCTTTTGCACATCTCACCGGGACTGCTGGCGTTTCTCCTGCCGGCACTGCCGCACGAGAAGCCGCTCGCGACGCAGGCGCTGTTCGAGATCACGCTGATCACCGCGGTGCTGACGGGTCTGTACATCGCCCTGAAACGGCATGTCGAACGCCCGCACGAAACCGACTTCTACGTGACGACGCTTAGCTACCCGGCGGCGATTCTCGGCACGCTGTTCGCGTTTCCTGCAGCGCCAGAACTGGCTGTGGTGGTGCTCGTCGTGCTGGCCTTCGGCGACGGATCGGCGTGTGTCGTGGGATCGCAGATCGGCGGTCGACGCCTGCCGTGGAACCGCGACAAGACCTGGGCCGGCACGATCGCCTTTGCCGTCGTGGGAGGTTCGCTGGCGACGCTCGCCTACCGCGGCGAAGCCGACCCCGATTCCGCTTGGCTCGCGGCCCTGCTGTGCGGCGGCGGTGCGGCGCTCGTCGCCGCGGTCGTCGAATCGCTGCCGGTCCGGTTCAGCGACAACGCCCGCGTCGGCGTCGTCGCGGCCTGTACGGCGGCGGTGATGCACTTGTTCATCGTGCCGGTCCTGCGATGATCTCGGGGGCGAGCGAAGCAAGACTCACCGGCGGGGTTTCCCTGCTTCCGAACACCGGCAGACCGTGCCGGTGGGCCTCGCTTCGCTCGACCCACCCTACGGGACTTCTTCTTCCCATGCACCGCAAGATCGTCGGTTTCCATCAGGACGAAGAATCGCACTGGGTCGCCGACCTGGAGTGCGGGCACACCCAGCACGTGCGGCACGACCCGCCGTGGCAGGAACGGCCGTGGGTTGTCATCCCCGAAGGCCGCGCCCGGTTCCTCGGCACGACGCTCTGGTGCAAGAAGTGCGAGGAGGGCGGGGCGTAGTCGGCATTTTAACGGGCCATGACCCTCACTTGCGCTGCGGGCTGGTTTCGTTATCAGCCCGCAGCGCCAGCAATGGACAAGGCTGCGGCGTGCGACGCCGTTCTCACGCGGCGTCCACGGCTTCGTACACTCGTCCGTGTTGCCGGAGCCAGTCCAGATCCCCCCGCTCGGCGCGTTCGGTGATCTCGCGGAGAAAATGAAGCGTCTCCGGTTCGAGACACGGTTCCGACGGATCGGCATCTGGTACGACCAACTCGATTTCGACGGCGACGACGTAGCGTTCCGTCTGAATGGGTCGCGTCTGTCGCTGTCGTTTTCCGGCGGCGCGCATGGCACGGACAGTCGGTGATGAGAAGCCGCCGTCCATCTTCGCGAAATCGCAAGCGACGTGCTACTTCCCGCCCCACGTCCGCTCGACAAACGTCGTGTCGACGCGGCCTTCGGCGAAGTCGGGGTGGGCGAGGATCTTCCGCAGCAGCGGGATCGTCGTTTTGATGCCGTCGATCTCGAACTCGGCGAGCGCCCGCTGCATCGTGCGGATCGACTCTTCGCGGCTGTCGCGATGCACGATCAGCTTGCCGATCAGCGAGTCGTAGTTCGGGCCGACGAGATAGCCTTCGTGAACGTGGCTGTCCCACCGCACGCCCAGACCGCCCGGCACGCGGAGCTTCGTGATTCGTCCCGGCGAGGGGCGATAGTCGTTCTCGGGGTCTTCGGCGTTGATGCGGACCTCGATCGCGCTGCCGACCTGCGGGATGTTCTTCTGCTTGAGGTCGAGCGGCAGTCCCGCGGCGACGCGAATCTGCTGCTTGATCAGGTCGAGGCCCGTCACCTGCTCGGTGACGGGATGCTCGACCTGGATGCGGGCGTTGACCTCGATGAAGTAGAAGTTGTTGTCCTGATCGACGAGGAACTCGCAGGTGCCGGCGCTGTAGTAGCCCGCGGTCTTGCAGAGCCGCACCGCGGCGTCGCAGATGTTGCGGCGGACGTTGTTCGGCAGGTTCGGGGCCGGGCTTTCTTCGACGAGCTTCTGGTGCCGCCGCTGCATCGAGCAATCGCGCTCCCACAAATGCAGCATGGTTCCCTGCTGGTCGCCGAGCACCTGGACTTCGACGTGCCGGGGCCGATCGATGTACTTTTCGAGATAGACGCCGGCGTTCTTGAACGCCTTTTCGGCCTCTTGCGCGGCAGCTTTGAGGCCGGCTTTGAGGGCGATGTCGTTGCGGACGACGCGCATGCCCTTGCCGCCGCCGCCAGCGGTCGCCTTGATCAGCACCGGGTAGCCGATCTTGTTCGCGAGCGCGACGGCGGCCGCCTCGTCGGTGATCAGTCCGTCGCTCCCCGGCACGACGGGCACTTTCGACTTGATCGCCAGCTCGCGCGCCGAAACCTTATCGCCGACCATCGCCATCGCGGCATGCGGCGGGCCGATGAACTCGATGTTGCTGTCGCGGCAGACCTCGGCGAAGTGCGCGTTCTCACTCAGGAAGCCGTAGCCGGGATGGATCGCCTGCACGTTCCCGATTTCGGCCGCCGAGATGATGCGGTCGATCTTGAGGTAGCTTTCGCCCGCCGGGGCCGGACCGATGCAGATCGCCTGATTCGCCAGCGACAGGTAATGCGCCCCGCGGTCGGCTTCGCTGAAAACGGCGACGGTCTCGATGCCCATCTCGCGGGCGGCACGCATCACCCGCAGAGCGATTTCCCCGCGATTGGCGATCAGGATACGTTGGAACATGGGAGAGGGTTGAGAGTTGAGGGTTGAGAGTTGAGGGTTATGGGCACCGGGCGGGCTGAACCGGACAAGCGGCTCGGCCGCACGTCCCTCAACCCTCATCCCTCAACCCTCATCCTGCTCATCCAGGCGTGATCCGGTACAGAGGCTGGCCGAACTCGACGCTGTCGCCATTCGCGACGAGAACTTCCGCGATCACGCCGCCGACCTCGGCGGGAATCTGGTTGAACACCTTCATCGCTTCGACCAGGCAGACGATCGTGTCGGGCTGGACGCGGGTGCCAACGGTCACAAACGGAGGGTCGTCGGGCGTGGCGGCCGAATAGAACGTGCCGACGGTGGGACTTTTGATGAACACGCCGCTCGGCTGCGCCGCCGGTCCGCCGGGCGGGGGCGTCGTCGGGACGGCCGGCTGCGGAGCGGCGACCGGTTGAGGC
>JBAQZJ010000254.1:0-12834 GCA_049790855.1 Planctomycetaceae bacterium
TTGTTTAGCCGCGACCGTCAGGGAGCGCGGCAGGGGGCCGTACTCAGTGACCGCTCAGTTCCTCGACGATGAGGTTTTCGTTCGTGAACACGTCGATTTCGGCGGCGATCGACAGCGACTGCCGCACGATCTCTTTCGCGGGAAGTGATGTGTTCCGCAGCAGGGCGCGGGCCGAGGCGGTCGCGTATTGTCCGCCCGAGCCGATGCCGATGACGCCGTCGGTCGGCTGGATGACGTCGCCGGTTCCCGAGATCAGGAAGCTCGCCTCGTCGTTGACGACGATCAGCATCGCCTCGAGCCGCCGCAAGGCCCGGTCGGTTCGCCAGTCGCGGGCCAGCTCCGTCGCTGCCCGTGCCAGGTTGCCGGGATAGTCCTTCGCTTTCGCTTCGAACCGTTCGAGCAGCGCGAACGCATCGGCGGTCGAGCCTGCGAAGCCGCACAACACTTTTCCGTCGACGAGCCGGCGGATCTTCTTCGTGTCGGCCTTGAGGATCGTGTTGTTGAACGTCACCTGGCCGTCGCCGCCGATCGCGACGCCATCGGCCGTGCGGACGGTCAGAATCGTCGTCGATCGCCAGAGAGGTTCGCGCATGGAGACCGATCGGAGACCGAAGGAACGAAGAACGGAAGAAGAAGCGCATCGGGCACAATCTTACGCTGACACGGAGACACAGGCGAGCCGGAGACGACCGCCGATGGCAGTTCCTTGACGGGGCCAAGCCGTCGTTTCCCGCGTGCCTCTTTGTCAAAACGGCGTTGATCCGCGATTCCATTCGATGCCGCATCGTCCTTCGCCGCTTCTGGTGTACAATTCGCCGACCGTCGCATCTTCGATTCCCCGTTCTCCGTTCGCGATTCCCCGCGTCCATGCTTTTCGTTCTCGATAACTACGATTCGTTCACCTACAACCTCGTGCAGCGGTTCGGCGAAATCGACCCGTCGCTGGAGGTCGTCGTGGCGCGGAACGATCGGACGACGCTCGACGAGATCGCGGTGCTGAAGCCCGACCGCATCGTCATTTCACCCGGTCCCTGCACGCCCGCCGAGGCCGGGCTGAGCAAGGCCGTGATCGAGCGGTTCGGCCCGGAACTGCCCGTGCTGGGCGTGTGCCTCGGACATCAGTGCCTGGCCGAGGTCTACGGGGCGAAGGTCATGCGGGCCGACCGCCTGATGCACGGCAAGACTTCGATGATTCGTCACGACGGTCGCGGCGTGTTCGCCGATTTGCCGAATCCCTTCGAGGCGACCCGCTACCACAGCCTGATCGTGCCCGCCGAAACGCTGACGGACGACCTCGAAGCGACCGCCTGGGCCGCCGAAAACGACCGCGAGATCATGGGGCTGCGCCATCGCCGTTATCCGGTCCACGGCGTGCAGTTCCACCCCGAGAGCTTTCTGACGACGGCGGGCATCGATCTGCTGAGGAACTTTCTGCGATTGCAGTAGAGCGACAGCCCTAAAGATGTGGGTCGGCACATCCGGCAGAAAGGAACAACGGATTTCACGGATCAACACGGATTTCGCGGATCAGGAACCAGGCGTTGGCGCGTCGTTGTTCAAGGTCTTTGATTCTCGTATGTCGCGCTGATTCCATCCGCGTCAATCCGTGTGATCCGCGAGATCCGTGGTCCTGCCCGGCGCTGCGATCGACTCACCCTTTGAGGACGGTCGCTCCTGTAGGGTGGGCCTCGGCCCACCGAGGGCGGGACAAACAGTGAGCAACGCTGTCGGACGCTCGAAGGTGGGTCGAGGCCCACCCTACTCGCGGATCACTCGGACGCCGTTTCCTCGACGGCCTCCTCTCCGACGATCGTGATTTTGTCGCCGAAGATTTCCTTGAGGCGGCCCGAGAGATTCGTCGGGACGCCGCCTCCGCCGGTGCGGACGACCGAGACGGCCTCTTTCTGCTTCGAGGCCAGGTCGAGCGACTCGATGAGCAGCGAGAGGTCGTCCATCAGGCTTTCCGACGATGAGACGACGAGCGTGTTGGAATCTTCGTCGATGCCGATGCTGAGCAGGCCCTTGAACTTGATCGGTGCCGCGGGTTGCTCCTGGTCGCCGCCGCCGCCGATCACGTAGGTATAGCTGCGTTCGGCGGGACGCTGCTGCTGGTCCTTGTTGTTGTTGTTCTGCAAGGCGCGGTCGTTCGTCGAGAGCAGGTCGCGGTAGACGTCTTTGATCGCGTTGGCGATCGTCTCGGCCTTGGCGTGTTTGATCTCGAACAGCTTCGTAATTCGCAGATCGCCCGACATCTGCGACAGCGGCTTGTCGTAGAGTTCGATCAGCTCGCGGATCGTGTCGAGCTGATCCGGCGTGGCTCCCTGCACGAGGATCGTGCGGCTGTCTTCGTCGGCGATGAACTTCAGCTCCCGTCGCTGCGACAGCCGCAGCGGCGCGTCGTCGCTGCCGCTCGACGGCGAGTAGCCGAAGTAACCGCGGAAGTAATCGTCGTCGCCGCTTTCTTCCTCGTTGACGCCGAAGAAGTCTTCGAGGTTGAGCGCGACGCCCCACGCCCAGGTCGTCGGATACTTCAGGTGGAAGATCTCGAATTCCTTCGGAGGCGGCGCCAGTTCGTACATCAGGTCTTCGACGGCGTCGAGCGCCTGCGGGTCGTCGGCGGTGACGATCAGCCGCCCGTCGGGACCGCGCCGCACTTTGACGGGCGTCGGCCGCCGGGGCTGCTGCACGAACGGGTCGCCCGCTTCATCGACGGCCGGAGCCTGCTCCGGCGGCTTCGCACCTGCTTCGGGTTCGACGGTGCGGTCGGACGAATCGTCACCTGTCGCGGGGGCGGCGATCGCGGGCGCCTCGTCGCTCAACGCGAGCAGAATCGGCTCTGCCGGTGCAACAGGATCTGTCGAGGTCGTGACCGCGGAACCCGGCTCGGTCACCGGCTTGTCGTCCTTGTCGTCCGGTGCCTGCGGAACGGTTCGTTCATCCTTCGGCGCGAACGGGTCTCCGGAAGGGGCGTCGCCGCCTGCGTTCGACGGCTCCTCGGCCGCGGCCGGTTCGATGATGAGCGGGTGGGTCTCATCGGCGGTCCAGGTTTGTTCGAGCCGCTTCAGGAACTCCGTCGCCTGTTCTTCCGAAAGATTCAACACGCGGACCGTCGATCGCTCTCCGTCCGTCGGCCGGACCTCGCCGAGCTTCACAAGCAGGTTATGCACCTCCTCCATTTCGATCTCGTTCGCCCAGATCAGCAGGCGATTGTTTTCGACGTCGGCGTCGACGCGAAACTTGCCCGTGGCGCCTTCTTCCTCTTCCTCATTCGAGCCCCAAGGGTCGTAGTAGTAATAGCTGCGTCGGCGCGAATCGCTGTCGTCCTCTTCCTCCTCGCCCAGCATGAAGCGAATGGTGCCCGCGACGTAATCGGCCGGCAGGCGACGCAGCGGGATCACGTCGAAGCTGCGGTCGCTGCCGTCCATCCGCTCGACGACCTGCTGGATGACGACGTGATCGACGACCGGCCCGTTGACGAGCAGCGAGCGGTTTTTCTTGTCGGGCGTGAGTTTCGTCTGGGGGCTGAGGCCGCCCATGTCTTCGAGCAGCGTGACGAGTGTTTCCGGGTCGAGCTGCGCCAGCCGGAAGACGCGGACCCGCAGCAACTGCCGTTCGAGCGTATCGCCGGCGGCGGGCGGTGCATCGAGCAACTCGACGGTCTGCTCGATAATCGCCATTTCCTCGGGCGGGGCCTGGGCGATGATTTCGTTCTCGCGGGGGTTTGCGATGATCGAGATCTTTCCCGGCGGAGGCTGGGCGCCGCCGGGCTGCTGACCCTGCTGCTGCTGCTGGCGCTGTTGCTGCTGCATTTGCATCATCTGCATGCGCATCTGCATCTGCCGCGGATCGGCCGGCATCGCCTCGTCCTTCTCTGCGACGCCGAGAAACTCTTCGAGCAGCTTTTTGACGTCGTCTGCACGGGCGTGCTCGAGCTTGAACGACTTCACCAGCCGTTCGAGTCCGCGGCCCGACTGTTCCTCTTTAAGGAGATCGCGAATCGCCAGCAGATTGACGACCGCATCGACCGCGTGCAGCCGGTTGGTGGTCGAGAGCTTCGTCAGCTTGCCCTTCGGTGAAAGCAGCGGTTTCAGTTCCTCTTCGGCGGTGTGGGCGGGAATCCAGTCCAGCTCGAACGTCGTCTGCACGAACTCGTGCAGGTCGCGGCTCTCCAGTTCGTCAGGCTCGACCTGCGGAACCAGGGCCGGGTCGAGCTTGTCGAGCTTCACGACCGTCAGCACTTCGCCGTGTCGCAGCATCGTGTAACCACGGGCGAGCAACTGCTGGTTGAGCAGGTCGCGGGCCTCGTCGAGCGTATAGGCCCGCTGCGTCCGCAAGTTCAGAAAGTCGCCGGGCAACTCCTGCCAGTCGAGGCTCAGGCCGCTGATTCCGGCGAGCCATTCGAGGACCGCCTGCCAGGGTTGACCGTGAAAATTGAACCGCACCTTGCCGTCGACCGGCTGGATCTCCAGTTCTTTCGGATCGACCGTGAAGGCGGGCTTGGCGGGCCGCGTCACGGCCGCCGGCGGCGTGGCTTCATCGGGTTTCTTTTCGCCCGGCTTCTCACCGGGTTTCTGCTCGCCCGGTTTCTGCTCGCCCATCGGCGAGCCGCCGGGCATCGGCTTTTCGCCCGGCTTGCCGGGAGTCGGCTTTCCCGGTTCGGGCTTCGCCTCGCTGGCGGTCGCCGTCGCGGCCTTCACTTCCGCTTCCTGGGCCGCGGCGATCGCCGAAACGCAGACGGCGAGCACGGCGGCGAGGGGAAGGGCGAGTCGGTCACGCAGCATGACGAAATCCTTCTGCCGGCGGCTGCCGGTCGTCGGATCACCTCGACGCGAAGGCGAGGAGAACGGCGGACACGACCCCGCGGCTCGGAATCGCCCGTTCATCGAGTATGACGCCCCTGCCGGCCGGTCACAACACGTCGTTTCCGATCAGGACGGCATCCTCCTACAAGAATGCCGCCGAAACGTCGGATTGCGCGGCTTATCCGGCGACGTTTCGTTCGGAGGACGACGGTTCCCGCAGTGCTCTTGGACGGCGACGGACCGGCCGCGGTTCCCGCAGGAGACTTCTGATCTGAAACGGACACAGGGAATTGACGTAACCCCTGACAGTGCGGCGACCCAGGAATGAAGCCAGGCAGAGGCAGACTTGTCCAGAGTCCGCATCCCAATGCATGAGGACTTGCGACCACCTGTGTAAAATGGCGGCTGCGTGGGACCGAGTCCGGACTTTCGCAAAGTTGAAGAACCTGCTTTCAGAGCCGCGACCGTCAGGGAGCGCTTCTGCGGCAACCCGTGCCGACAAACGATCGTGGGTCAGCTTCGCCTTGAGATCAGGGGTGGCTGGGGCAGGAGGCGCTTTCGCCGGATGCCCCAGACGGTGGGGGCCGAAAGGCCGTCACGAACTGGGGCAGACTGCCCCAACCACACCGGCAACGACGACAAACTGGCCCATGACCCGACAAGCGCTCCCTGACGGTCGCGGCTCTGGAGGTCGGCCCGTGCGATCGCCGGTATCATGAGTCTCTGTTATCAGGAAACGTCGACATGTCACGTTGCCGTTGCGTTGCGTTCGCGTGTCAGTTGATCGCCGTGACGGTCGTCGTGCTGGCATCGTCCCCCGTCGCCGCATCGCCCGAGTTCGTCGTGACGTTCGACCCGGCGGTGCGGAACGAGCCGTACACCGGACGGGTCTACGTGTTCTTCAGCCGCGAGAATGCAGAACCGCGACGCGGTCCCGACTGGTTCTATCCCGAGCCGTTCTTCGCGAAAGACGTGACCGGCTGGCAGCCAGGCGAACCGTTGACGCTCGCCGCCGACGACCCGGCGTTGCACTCGTTTCCGAAACCGCTCGCCGACCTGGCGCTCGACGGTTATCGGGCGCAGGCGGTCGCGCGGTTCAATCCGTGGGAACGCGAGGTCGGCGTCGGCGCCGGCAACGGTTACGGGCCGGCGGTGAATGTCGCCGGCGACGCCGGGCGCGTCCGATTGACGATCGACCGGCTCGTCGAATCGCGTCCTTATGAAGAGACGGCTTGGGGCAAGCCGATCGAGGTTCGCTCGGAGCGGCTCAGCGCGTTTCACGGACGCGACGTCGCTCTGCGGGGAACGGTGATCCTGCCGTCGAGCTACCACGACGAGCCGAACCGTCGCTATCCGACGATCTTCACGATTCCCGGCTTCGGCGGCGATCATCGCATCGATCCGATCCGCGAACCGGTGCCCGAGCAGAACGAACGAGGCGTCGAGTTCCTGCGGGTCATGCTCAACCCGAACATGCCTTCCGGGCACCACGTCTTCGCCGATTCGGACAACAACGGTCCCGTCGGCACGGCGCTGGTCGAGGAGTTCCTGCCGACGTTCGACAAGGAATATCGCAGCATTCCCGAACCGACGGCCCGATTCGTGACCGGGCACTCTTCGGGCGGCTGGAGCAGCCTGTGGCTGCAAGTCTCGCATCCCGACGTGTTCGGCGGCGTCTGGAGCACGGCCCCCGACCCGGTCGACTTCCACGATTTCCAGCAGATCGACGTTTATCGCGACGGCGAGAATGTGTACTTCGACCGCGACGGCCAGCCTCGACCGCTGGCGCGGAGAAACGGCGACGTGGTCCTCCTGTACCGCGATTTCGATCGGATGGAGCAGGTGCTGGGCCACGGCGGCCAGCTTCAGAGCTTCGAGGCCGTCTTCGGCCCGAAAGGAGATGACGGCAGACCGGCGCCCTTGTGGGACCGAAAGTCGGGGGCGATCGATCCCGCGGTCGCCGAAACGTGGAAACGCTACGACGTTCGGCTCGTGCTCGAAGAGAACTGGCCGAAGATCGGTAAAGACCTGGCCGGCAAGATCCACGTCTTCATGGGGGACGAGGACACGTTCTATCTCGAAGGCGCGGCCCGTTTGCTGAAGGAATCGCTGCACAGGCTCGGCAGCGATGCGGTCGTCGAACTTGTTCCCGATCGCGACCACTTCACGCTGCTGACGCCCGAGCTGACGGCCCGCATGCGGCGCGAGATGACGACCGCATTCCTGCGACGCCACCCGCAGGGTCGCTGATGGCGCAGGCAGGCGATGACTCGCCGGTATCCGAGATCAGAGCCGCGACCGTCAGGGAGCGTTGTTGCGGCATCCCACGCCGATTCACGCTTCCTGACGGTCGCGGCTCTGACGGCCCGCTCGGCTTTCAACGGTTCGTTTCGTCGTCGCGAAGCCGATCGGCGAAGTCTTCGGTGGCGAGATAGGCGTCGAGTCGCTCTCGCTCGGATTTCAGATACGACTCACCTTCGGCGTCGAGCCGGACGAGCATCTGCTCGACGGTCGCCAGACGCTGCTCGAGGGCATGGCCGACGCCGACGGCGTTGTCCAGACCCTCGACGTCCATGTCGGCGTTATGGGTGTGAACGTTGACGTTCTCGCTCGGCTTGTGAATCGCGTCGCGGGCCTCTTCGACCTCATCGTCGATCTGCCGTCGGAGACGCTCGCGCATCGCGGCGAGTCGGACGAGATACGTTTCCACGTCGTTCATAGCCGCACTTTCTTCCTGGCCGCCCGTCTGCGGCGGTGTCGGGTTGGTGAAGCATCCCGTTTGCTCGATTCGTACGTTTGCAGGAAACGCGCTCCGCGGCGTTCCGCACGGGCGGACACGATCTCCTTGCGCGGGATCCGCGTTCGTCGGGGCGGAACGGCACAGCGGCCGTTCCTGACAGCCGCCGCTGCTCAGCCGCGATGTTCACGCAGCGTGTCGTCGGCGGCACCGCGCGGCACGGTGCCGGCTTCGAGATGGTGTTTGATCCGGTTCAGACTGCGATGGAGTTGCGACTTCGGGTCGAGGCCGATCAGCGATGCCGCCGCGTGCGCGACGATGCCGCCGGGCGGCTCGTAGCGAACCCGGACCTCGACGCAGGTCGTGTCGCCGTCCGGAACGAACCGGGCCTCTTTGAGATAGCGGATCGGTGAATCGTCGGAGCTGGCCCAGACGATGCGCTCGTTCTCGACCGACTCGACGACGCAGCCCTCGCCAGTGATCCGGCCGAGTCCTCCTGGTCCGTCGAGCGTCCAGCGGAGCCGTCCGCCGCCGAGCGGCTCGATGTGGATCGAATCGGGCAGCATTTTCCCCGATTGTTCGATATCGGAGATGTAATCGAAGACCTTTTCGACGGGTGCGTGAATCCGAATCGTTGCCCGAGCGCCGAAGCCGCCTTCGCCGCCTGTACCGAGCCATGGACCAGGACGATCGGTCAGGCTGCGAACAAGCATGCCGGCCCCGGCGACGCCGAGAAACGACGGGACGAAACCGCGCCGTACGACACCGTTCAGCACGAGCAGACCTCCGCCCGCCGTCAGGAGCATGCGGCCGGCGGGTTTCAGCGTTCCGTTTGCATGGCGCGGCGGCACCGGCTCGCCGGCGGTCGTCAGCGAGCTTTCGACCGCGCGGACGCCCGCGACGTGCTCGACCGCCGGGATGAGCAATTCCGGCTCGCCGGGTCGCACGGTGCCGCGAAGCGTGACGGTGCCTTTATTCGCGGAGACGTCGATCTGCTTCGCATCGGAGACATGATGGCCGAGAGCCGCACGGACGCGGGCGACAAGCTGCAGGTCGTCGATCGGCTCCAGCGAGACCGCGCGGCGCGTTTCGGCGGCGACGCCCATTCCGCGGTTCTTCAGATCGCGATAGCCTTTGTCCCAGAGCCGTTCCGTCTCGTGAACGAGGTGCGCGGCCCGGTCGATCGCCCCGGCTCGGCGTCGTCGACCGCGATCGGGGTCGAGGAAGTACATCAGGCCCGCGCCGTAGAGCATCCCTTTCAACAGGCTGCCGATCGATGCGATCATCCGTCGCTCCTCGTGGGCGAACGAAACCGTCCGCCCACTGAATCCATTGCCGGAATGCGCTGTTTCCGCGGCGGATTGGGTCGCCCGGTTTCCGTCTCGTCGTCTCGTCCCTAGAATTATCGCTCTGAAAGAACGGTACTGCGCCCGGATCGGGGGGGCCATCCGGGACGAGTCCACGAGCAGGCGCTGCGTTCTACGGTCCGGCGCCTCGGTGAATTCCCGGTCGGTCGTCGGCGAGAGACATCCGGGTCCGGAGTGAAAGTCGATGGCCGCACGCGCTGCACGGACGCCGATCGCCGTCGAGACGCCGCTGGCGGACCTCGACTTCGTGGCTTTCGACACCGAAACGACCGGCTGCACGAGCGCAACGGGGCGAATGGTCGAGATCGGCGCGGTCCGCTTTCGGCTCGACGGCACCGAGCGCGATCGCTTCACCCGGCTGATCAACCCGTTGCGGCCGATTCCGCCGATGGTCACGGCGATTCACGGCATCACCGATGCGATGGTGCGCGACTGTCCCGGCGAGGCGGACGTGCTGCCCGAGTTTCTGGAGTTTCTCGGCGATCCTGCCCGCACGGTGTTGATGGCTCATAATGCGCCGTTCGACCTGGCGTTCGTCGGGTCGGGACTGGCGCGATGCCGATTGACGCCTCCGCAACATGCGGTGATCGACACGGTCCGGCTGTCGCGTCGCCGAGCCGCCGGGCTGCCGAGCCACTCGCTGCGCTCGCTCGTCCGCACGTTCGGAATCGGCGAGTCCACCGAGCACCGCGGTCTGTCGGATTCGGTCGTGCTGAAGGGGGTCTTCCTGAATCTCGTCAGTCGACCTCCGGCACCGACGACGGCGGGCGACCTGTTCGCGTTCTCGCCGGCGTTGCGAATGCGAGCGGAAACGGGCACGTATCGCCGAAGGCCGGAGAACGCCTGGCGAAGTCGCTCCATGTCCGACCGATCGTTCGGTGGCGAACCGTCCGCACGGCCACCGTCCGCACGGCCGCCGTTCGCTTCGGAAACTTTCGCGCCGGAAATGATGGCCTCGCAGGAATTCGCCGAAGGTGCGGTCGACGTCTGCGGCGATCATTCCTCGCAACTGAATGCCGCGATCGCAGCGGGCCGGTTCGTGAGCCTCGTTTACGACGGCGGACGGGCGGCGGGAGACCGGCGGCGTGTGACGCCGCTGCGGCTGATCGCCTCGGCATCAGTCACCTACCTGCTTGCGTTCTGTCATGCCGATCGCAAGCAGAAACAATACCGACTCGATCGGATCCGCGAGATCGTCGTCGAGTGACGCGCTCTCGATCGTCGCGGACGAACAGTCCGCACACATCGCCTCAGGCGGCCGGCCTTGCCGGCCCGACGACATGATTCTGCGTGAAGCGAACGACGGCTTCCTGCTGATTTCGCAAGTCGACCATGCACGGCTGGCAGGGGCCTTGGCAGAGTCCTGGGGCAACCGGCGCGTGGCGGGATTGCCGCTTGCCGAGTGGCTCGTGCCGGCGATTCGCGACCACGACGAGGGCTGGCGGAACTGGGAGGCGTCGCCGACCGTCACCGCAGGGGGTCGTCCGCGAACGTTCACCGAAATGCCGACGGCCGAAGCGACGGTGCTCTGGTCGGTGAGCATCGACGTGTGCGCCAGCGGTCCGCCGTCGTCGGCCGACGCGCTGCGCAAGCTGCGGCGAGACAACGGCGAGGTGACGCCCGACGACGCAGCCGTGCTGGAAACCGTCTTGCGTCATCGCGGTTCGTTCGGCGTCGATCGGCTGCGCACGGAGGTCGTCAGCGACGAAGAGTTGACCGCCGAGGCCTTCGCGGCGTCGCTGACGAAGCTCGAACGCTTCGGAGCGATCGTGCGATTGCCGGTCGTGCTCGGAGGCCCGGCGTATGCGATCAATCTGCCGACGACGGGAGGCTCACCGCTGGGGGGCGTCTGGGTGAGCCGACATTTTTGCGCCTTGGCGGAATCGGCGAGAGAACACCGCGCCGATCGACCCGACGAGGTCGCAGCGGCCGACGCATTTCTGGTCGAACAATCGGCGAAGCAGGGTGGGTGGGCGGCGGCTGTCCGCGAGTTCGCGGGCGACGAACTGAAGCGGGTGCTCGACACCGGCTTTCGCTACGTCCAGTTCTTCGACCGGATCAGCCTGTGGCTCTGCATGGCCGAACGCGACGAACCGTGGGAAGCGACGCTGTCGTCGAGCCTCACACTGAAGTTCACGCCGCGCAGCCCGCGGGAGATCGAAGTCTCGCCGTGGCCGTTCGGGCCGGCGGCGCTGGAACTGTCGGCACCGGCGATGACGATTCCCGCCGTCTCCTATCAAGACGACGCAGCGCTGCGAAAGACCGTCGCAGATGCCGAGCGAACGACGCTGCGGTGGGTGCTGGTGCGCGGCGACGAGTAGGATCGGCACCGCCGCCGGAATCGAAAGAACGCCGCAAATGGAGTTCATTCAATTGACGGTCAATTGCACCACGTCCGGCTCGGAGGGCTGACGCCCCCCGCTCGCCAGGAGGCCCGGCGCGGCGCTTTGAGAGTGGTCGTGCCCGTCGTAGACGCCGAAGTCGCTGAACCAGTATCGTTTCGCGAGGCGGTAGGCGAAGCTCTGTTCGGGAATCTCGTCGCCGGGGTGGTACTGGCTGGTGCGGACGGTCATCGCCTCGAGTTCCGCCGTCGCTGTGCCGCGGGCGGTGCTGTCTTTCGCGGAATGCTTCTCGACGAGCGCCTGAAGCAGGTCGGGGCGCTCCAGCACGATGCAGCCGCGGGTCGTCGATTGCGCCAGCTTGCGGAAGTCGGACAGAAACTCGCTGTCGATGAACTTCTCACGCAGATGCCGCGTGTCGGTCGAATGGCGGGTGCTGTCGGCGTGGATGCTCTCTTTCGAGAACTGCACGATCGGGCAGGGTTCGACGTCGCCCCACGGATTGATGTGGTGACTGATGCCCGTCGCGGCGGGGCAGAGGGCTTTCCCGCCGCCGTCGTAGTAGGCGTCGATGATCGCGATCGGCTTTTTCGCCCGCATCGTGACGACGAACTCGCGCAGCCGGCGTTGCTGCGACGGCGTGAGGCAGAGGTCGGTGCAGGCGTCCGGCCCCATCGGGCGGTAGACGTGGAACCAGGTGTAGAGCACGCCCATCTCGATCAGGCGATCGATCCATTTCTCGGTGACGAGATCGTCGATGTTCGAGGCCGCGACGCTCGTGCAGACGCCGGTCATCACCTTCGCGTCGAGACAATTCTGAATGCCCCGCATCGTCTTCGAGAAAACGCCGGTGCGTCCGCGGCGCTGGTCGCTGACGATCTCGCTGCCTTCGACGGAGATCAACGGCGTCGCGTTGCCGGCACGACGAAGACGCTGCGCTTTTTCCGGCGTGATGAACTGGCCGTTGGTGAAGACCTGAAAGTAACAGTCGGGATTCTGCTCGATGATCTCGAACAGTTCCGGGTGCATGAACGGCTCGCCGCCGACGAGACCGAAGAAGCGGTTGCCCATCTCCTTCGCCTCGGCGATGAGCTTGTTCATCGCGGCGAGGTCGATCGTGTGCTGCGGGTGCGCGACGTCGACCCAGCAGCCCTGGCAGCGCAGATTGCAGCTGTTGATGATCGAGACGTAGAGGAACGGCGGGAAGAATTCGCCGCGTTTCAGCCGCCGCTTGTGCTTCTCGACGCTGAGAACGCCGCCGACGCCCAGATTCCAGGCCGCCTTCCAGAGCTGTTTGGGCGTGGAACGGGTGAGGAGGCGGGTGGCGAAGCGGAGATACATTCTTCTCTCCGAGCCGGGGCTGTCGCTCCGGCTGCGATGGTGGCGAAGCCGGCTCATTATGACGAGAAGTCCCGAGTGGAGCCAACCCCTCTGGCGTACTGGCGGCGTCACGCGTCGAGCCGCTAGTGCCTCAACCGGTCTGGATTGACGGGTAGAGGCGTTTGAGTTTAGTGCGGGCGTCGGGGGTGGTGAACTGCCAGTCGACGCGGCAGCGGGCGGTGTTGCGAGCCTGTTCCCAAGCGGCCGTC
>JBAQZJ010000255.1:0-6470 GCA_049790855.1 Planctomycetaceae bacterium
GACTCGCAACGGCCGGCCTCGGTCGACCCGTTGCCGGTTTTTCGTCAGGTTACGCCCACCGGGCCACCTTCTGACCAAGCGGAGAGGAGCGAATCGTGGCGTCCAAGAGCAGCCAGAAGTTCATCGCGCGGAATCGTGCGCCGCGCGTGCAGATCGAGTACGACGTCGAAGTCTACGGCGCCGAGAAGAAGGTGCAGCTTCCGTTCGTCATGGGGGTCATGGCCGATCTGTCGGGAATGCCGGCCGATCCGCTCGCCCCGGTCGCCGACCGGAAGGTGCTCGAGATCGACGTCGACAACTTCGACGCGCGTCTCAAGGCGATGAAGCCGCGGGTCGCCATGCAGGTTCCCAACACCCTCACGGGCGAGGGGAACCTGAGCGTCGACCTGGCGTTCGAGAGCATGGACGACTTCTCGCCGGCGGCGATCGCCCGCAAGGTCGAACCGCTCCGCAAATTGCTCGACGCCCGAACTCAGCTCTCGAACCTGCTGACCTACATGGACGGCAAGTCGGGCGCGGAAGACCTGATGGCGAAAGTGATGAACGACCCGGAACTGCTCAAGTCGCTGGCTGCGGCGCCGAAGCCGGCCGACGAATCCGAAACCCCCGCGACGCAGGAGTGATCCATGGCCGACGCTGCCGCTCAACAATCGCAATCCCCGGCCGAAGCGACGCTCGAGGCGAATGAATTTTCGTCGTTGCTGACGCGGGAGTTCAAACCGAAGTCGGATCGGGCGCGCGAGGCGGTCGAGTCCGCCGTTCACACGCTCGCCGAGCAGGTGCTGCAAGGCGTGGCGGTCGTCTCCGACGACGCCATCAAAAGCATCCAGTCGATCATCGCCGAGATCGACCGGAAGCTGTCCGAGCAGGTCAACCAGATCCTCCACAACGCCGACTTCCAGAAGCTCGAAGGGGCGTGGCGCGGGCTGCACCATCTCGTCAACAACACCGAAACCGACGAGATGCTGAAGATCCGCGTTCTGAACATCTCGAAGAAGGATCTCGCCAAGACCTTGAAGAAGTTCAAGGGGACGGCGTGGGACCAAAGCCCGGTCTTCAAGAAGTTCTACGAAGAAGAGTACGGACAGTTCGGCGGCGCGCCGTACGGCTGCATCGTCGGCGACTACCATTTCGACCACAGTCCGCCCGACGTCGAGCTGTTGACCGGCATCGCGCAGGTCTCCGCGGCCTGCCATTCGCCGTTCATCTCCGGCGCCGATCCCACGCTGTTCCAGATGGGAAGCTGGCAGGAGCTGAACGACCGGCGCGACCTGACGAAGATCTTCCAGACGCCCGAGTACGCCTCGTGGCGGAGTCTGCGGGAGTCGGACGATGCCCGCTACATCGCGCTGACGATGCCGCGATTTCTCGCGCGCCAACCCTACGGGGCGCGCACGAATCCCGTCGAGGAATTCGACTTCGAAGAGGACACCGCCGGCGCCGACAGCAGCAAGTTCGCCTGGGCGAACTCGGCGTATGCGATGGCGACCAACATCAACAAGTCCTTCAAGCTGTACGGCTGGTGCTCGCAGATTCGCGGCATCGAATCGGGCGGCGCGGTCGAAGGACTGCCGGTGCATTCGTTCCCGACCGACGACGGCGGCGTCGACATGAAGTGCCCGACCGAGATCGCGATCAGCGATCGTCGGGAAGCGGAACTGTCGAAGAACGGCTTTCTGCCGCTGATCCACAAGAAGAACTCGGACTTCGCGGCGTTCCTCGGCGCGCAGTCGCTGCACATGCCGGCCGAGTACGACGATCCGGACGCGACGGCGAACGCCAACCTCGGCGCCCGGCTGCCGTACCTGTTTGCGACCTGCCGCTTCGCGCACTACCTGAAGTGCATCGTGCGCGACAAGATCGGGTCGTTCAAAGAACGGGACGACATGCAGGTCTGGTTGAACAACTGGATCGGCCAGTACGTGCTGAGCAACCCGGCGACGGCGACGGACGACGACAAGGCCCGTCAACCACTGGCGGGCGCCGAAGTCGTCGTCGAAGAGATCGAGGGGAACCCCGGCATGTACTCGTCGAAGTTCTTCCTCAGACCGCACTACCAACTGGAAGGCCTGACCGTTTCGCTGCGGCTCGTGTCGAAACTGCCGTCGGGCAAAGGCGCCTGAGTCGTGCTTGCCGGCCGCGGTCTGACCGCTGCGGCCGGCTTTCTCTCCCCTTCACCCACCGCCCGGCTTCGGGCACTGTTCCGCTCCAGGAGTGAACGATGATTCTGCTGAAGTTCGCAACCACGATCAAAGGCGATTCCACGGTCCCCGAGCACACCGACTGGATCACGATCGACTCGTTCCAACTGGGCGTCGGACGGGGAATTTCCGCCAGCGGCGGCGGCAAAGACCGCGACACCAGCAACCCGTCGTTCTCCGAAGCGACGCTCACCAAGAGCACCGACATCGCCTCGACCGACCTGTTCGCCCAGGCGATCTACGGCAAGAGCCTCGGCAAGGCGGAAGTTCACTTCATCCAGACCGGCGGCAGCGGCAGCGAGTCGCAGGTCTACCTGAAGTACGAACTCGAAGAAGCGATCGTTAGCGGCTATTCGCTTAGCAGCGGCGGCGATCGTCCGAGTGAGTCGGTCTCGCTGAACTTCACCAAGATTTCGATGCAGTACGACGCCTTCAGCGGCGACAAGAAGACCACCGGAACCCCGAAGAAGTGGGATCTGATGGCCAACAAGACGTTCTGACGACGTGCGCCGGGCGTCGGCGTCCTCCTCGCAGGGGACGCCGACATCCGTGCCGCCCGCCTAGTGCTTTGTCACCGGTAACAATTGGGGTTGGTCCATCAGCCGGCACGCGCCAGCGTCCGGTTTTCGAGGACGGAACCGGGGGCTGCGCCCTCCGGCTGATCCGAAAAACAAGCTGTGACACAGCACGAGCCGTCTGAAAGAACTGCGATGACCGCCGTCGAACTGCTTCGATCCGGCCGGCCGACCGAGGCGCTGGCCGCACTCAAGGATCAGATTCGCGCGGAGCCGGCCGAGGCGAAGCATCGCGTCTTTCTGTTCCAGTTGTTGTGCGTCGAAGGCGACTGGAGTCGCGCGCTGACGCAGTTGAACCTGTCGGCCGAGATGGACCCCGCGGCGCTGGCGATGGTTCAGACCTACCGCGAGGCGATTCAATGCGAAACGCTTCGCTGCGAGGTGTTCGCCGGCGCGCGGACGCCGCTCGTGTTCGGCGAGCCTCCGGGCTGGCTGGGGCTGTTGCTCGAGGCGCTGCGGTTGGGCGCTTCGGGTGAAGCGGCCGCTTCTCAGGAGTTGAGAGGCCGCGCCTTTGAGGCCGCAGAGACCGTGCCGGCCGTCGTCGACGACGTCGCCGTCGATTGGATCGCCGACGCCGACCCGCGGCTCGGTCCGGTGCTCGAAGCGATCGTCAATGGACGATACTTCTGGATTCCGTTCGCGAATATCCGCCGCATCGATCTCGACCCGCCGGAAGACCTGCGGGACTGCGTCTGGATGCCGGCTCACTTCGAATGGGTGAACGGCGGCGACGTGGTCGGCCTGATTCCGACCCGCTATCCGGGTTCCGAGTCGAGCGACGACGAGGCAATCCGGCTGGCGAGGAAGACGGAATGGAACGACGTCGGCGCCGAATTGTTCGTCGGCCTCGGACAGCGGACGTTCGCGACGCCGGACGACGAGTATCCGTTGATGAACGTTCGGCGCATCGTGTTCCACCCGGAGGCCGACGACAGGAACGCCGCCGATGGCTGAATTGACTCCTCAAGAGCGATTGCAGCCTTCCCTGCTGGACCGGCTGACGGACGATGCCCCGCACGAACGTCAGGAGTCGCGCGACAAGCGGGTGCTTTCGATGCGGCGATTGCGGGAATGCGTCCTTCGCGATCTGTCATGGCTGCTCAACACGGGCAATCTCGAGCAGGTCGACGACTTGTCGGCCTTTCCGGAGGCGAGACGATCGGTCGTCAATTACGGCGCTCCCGATCTCTCGGGCAGTTATCTGTCGGGGGCCGATCTCAAGCGAATCGAACGCGAGCTTCACCGGGCGATCGTCGACTTCGAGCCGCGGTTGCTGCCGCACACGGTGAAGATTCGGGCGACCGTGAACGAGAGTCGGTGGAACAAGAACTCGGTGACGTTCGAGATCGAGGGCATGCTCTGGTCTCAACCGATGCCGCAACGGTTGTTTTTGCGGACGGATATCGACCTGGAGACCGGCCACGCGACCGTCGTCGAGACGGCGTAAGACCTCTGACGTCGCGACGACGGAAACCGTTGCTGAATCGCTTGACATCCGATCGCTTCACACTCTGATGAGACGAAGCCATGGAACGGTTCGATTGGGGATATGTGCCGACATACTTCCTCAACGTGAAGGTGTCGATGCCCGACAAGAACATGTTTTTCTATGAGCTGGAAACGCCGATCTCGGGCGGAAAGGGCTTCCTCGTCGAGAAGGAGCGGGAATCCTCGTTCAAGAGAGGCGAAGTCGCCAGGCCGCTGCACATCAACGTCACGTCGAAGCGACACCAAAAGGACGGCTTTCATCTGACGTGGAAGATCCGTTCGACCGGCGGACCGCCCGATATGCAGAAAGTGCTTTTCTTCTGGAACCTGGTGCCCGCTCGCGGCGGCAGACGCACCTTCGAATACGCGGCCGGCAACGCGGAGCGCATCTGCACTTCTGAAAACGGCTTCGAGACGGATCAGTCGCCTTTCGAGCTTGGGTCGGCGAAGATCCTCGAAGACCATTCGTTTCGACTTGCGGAAGCCTTCATGGAAGCCGTCTGCAAACTGAACAACGATATTATCCATCCCGATTACGCGTGAGAGGGAAGGCGCAAGTGCCGCACCCGCCGGAAGGCCGTTCATGGATCCCCGCCTCCTCGGTTACTACAACCGCGAGCTGGAGCACCTTCGCCAGGTCGGCGGAGAGTTCGCCGCCGAGTTTCCGAAGATCGCGGGCCGGCTGGGTCTCGACGCATTCGAATGCACCGACCCGTACGTCGAACGGTTGCTGGAAGGCTTCGCCTTCCTGGCGGCCCGGGTGCAACTCAAGCTCGACGCCGAGTTTCCGCAGTTCACCCAGCACCTGCTGGAAATGGTCTATCCGCACTATCTCGCACCGACTCCCTCGGTCGCGGTCGTGCAGCTGCAGCCCGATCTGACCGAAGGGTCGCTTGCGGAAGGCTTCGAGGTTCCCCGCGACAGCGCACTTCGCGGGCTGCTCGGCAAGGGCGAGCAGACG
The DNA here is from genome assembly GCA_049790855.1 of Planctomycetaceae bacterium. GTDB lineage: Bacteria > Planctomycetota > Planctomycetia > Planctomycetales > Planctomycetaceae > JACCRE01. Next base: position 5,226 of record JBAQZJ010000255.1, read on the forward strand.
CGCTGCGAGTTTCGGACCGCGCATGACGTGACGCTCTGGCCGATCGAGATCGCCGGCGTCGAGTCGTTCGGCCGAGATGCGGCCGTTCCGTTCGCCGTTCCGAACGTCGACGCCGAGTCCGGTTTGCGATTCCGATTGCGAGCGACGGCAGGCTTGAAGTTCGAGGTGCTGCCGCTCGATCGCCTGCCCGTGCTGCTTCGCGGCGGTCCGCGCTGGCGGCTTTACGAACGACTGATGACCGACGTCGCGGCCGTTGCCGTCCGTCCGTTCGGGTCGGACGCTCCCTTCGTTCTGCTGGGGCCGGACTCGGTGCGGCCCTGGGGTTTCGAGGACGACCAGGCGTTGTTTCCGTACGGGCCGCAGTCGTTCCGCGGCTATCGCCTGCTGCAGGAGTATTTCGCGCTGCCGGACCGGTTTCTGTTTTTCGAGCTGACCGGGCTGCAGCGGGCCGTCCGTCGCTGCAAGGGCAGTGAACTCGAAGTCCAGGTGCTCTTTCGGAACGCCGACCGTGTCCGCGAACCGGTCGTCTCACCTGCCGAGTTCGCGTTGCACTGCACTCCCGCAGTGAATCTGTTTCCGAAGCGAGCCGACCGCATTCACCTCGCCGACGGCGTCCACGAGCACCACGTGGTGCTCGATCGCACGCGGCCGATGGACTTCGAGGTCTATGCGATCACGGCGGCGACGGGGATCGGGATCGCGTCCACCGACGAAACGAAATTCCTCTCGTTCTATGCGGCGAACGAAGACGCGGACGAAGCGGAGCGTGCCGCGTACTACACCGCGCGCCGCGAACCGCGGGTGCTGTCGTCGAAGCAGCACGCGTCGGGCACGCGAACCGGCTACGTCGGCAGCGAGGTTTTCGTGAGCCTCGTCGACTCCGCGGAGGCGCCGTATCGTCACGACCTTCGACAACTCGCCCTGGAAACGCTCTGTACGAACCGCGACTTGCCGCTGCAAATGCCGATCGGCGTCGGCGACACCGACCTTTCGCTCGACATCGGCGCTCCGGTCCGTTCGATTCGCTGCGTCGCGGGTCCGACCCGGCCGAAACCGTCGCTCGCGAATCGCGACGGCGAGACCGCCTGGCGGCTGGTGAGCCATCTTTCCTTGAACTACCTGTCGCTGACCGACACCGACGATCGGCGCGGCGCCGCCGCGCTTCGGGAATTGCTCGGCCTGTATGGAGACGCCGCCGAAGCCGTGATCCGCAAGGAAATCGGCGGCGTGCGCTCGGTCTCGTCA
>JBAQZJ010000256.1:0-1846 GCA_049790855.1 Planctomycetaceae bacterium
CGAGATGCCGGTCAACGCGCTGCGCAGGCCCGTCGTCTTTCTCAGGCCGACGATCAGATGCCCGGTCCGCACCTGCGATTCGCCGAACATCAGCGAGCCGTAGACCCAGCCGCGCTCGACCGCTTCTTCGACGTGGCTCGACAGGTCGGAGATCGACGTCGATCCACGGGGCAGTCGGTCGAGCGACTCCGTCAGGTCCGCCGCCAGTCGCGACGGGTTGAGGCCGTATTCCTTGATGATGCGGTGCACGTCCGAGTCGGGCATCTGCAGAATCTGGTGCAGCCAATGCACCAGTTCGACGTACGGGTTGCCCCGCATCTTGCAGAAGACCGTCGCGGCCTCGATCGTCTTATAGCCGAGGCTGTTCAACTTACCGAACAGCGACGCGCGGCTGATCTCACTCATGGAAACTCTCGGAAGGGCGTGAACGGAATCGACGAACGTCGTGAATCAGGCGGCCTCTTGCGGCGCGAAAACGTAATCTTCGGCGTCCCGTTCGGCCGGGCGGCCGAGCAGCCAGGACGTGCGGCCGAGGCTGCGGGTTCCGTCGAGACGTGCCGCCGGGATGTCGTCCCGTTTGAGAACCAGGCGAACATCCCAGGCCAGTTCGTCGCCGACGGCGTTTCGCACGATCGCGATCAACCGGGAGAGATTCGCCCCCCCGGGCAGAAATCTCAGATAGTCGTTCAGCGACACGGGTCCGATCGTCAGCCCGAAGCGGCTCTGGCAATCCCAGACGCGCATGCCGATCGTCGCCGACCGGCCGAGTACGCCCGTGCGCGCCGTCGGGTTGAATCGGCACTGGTACTCTTCGGGCAGCCGCATCCAGTGACCGACGAACTGCCGCAGCCGGACGGGAACGCGGAAGAAGGTCGTCAGGATCATGACGAGACCTTCGGGATGACGACTTCGGCCGGCCAGCAGGCCGGCGAAGTGCAGCTTCGTCAGATCGGGCATCGCGTCGCGATCGCGAAGCTGCGAGCCGCCCAATCCGAACAGAGAACCGACATACGCAGAGAACCGATCCGACTCCGGCCGGTCGAACGCCGTGGTCGGCTGCGCGTCGGCCCACGCTCGGAAGAACAGGCAGAGCATCCGATGATGAAAGACGTCGGCGAACCGCGCGAACGTGACGTCTCCGGCATCCCGCCGCCGTTCGAGCACGTATTCGGTCAGGTGCGTCGGCAGCGGGCCGTTCGATCCGAACAGACCGAGAAAGTACGTCGTGATGCGGTCGGGGCGCCCCTCGTCGCCGGACCGGAACCGGGCGATCGCGGTCGGCGGAAATTTCAGGGTCGGTTCCTGACCCAACCGAACCGGGTCTTCCGATGCGCGCAGCGACCGACCCAGCCGCGGTTTGTCGCGGTAGGTGCACTGCACTCGACGCAGCGCCTGAAAGAAGTCGAATCGCCACGGCTCGTGCGCAAGCTCTTCGCGAAGTTTCGCTACGGCGCGATCCCGATCGGCGGTCGAGCCGGCCGGCGAGCGATCGCGATCCGCGGCAGGGTCGTCGTTCGTCTCGGGCGACGATGCGGCAGTGGCGCCGTTCAAGGCAGTGGCGCCGTTCAAGGCAGTGGCGCCGTTCCACTCGAGGCTCATAGTGTCTCCCGTCGACCGATGCGAGGCGTCCACCGGTGGACTTCGCCGCGGGCCGACGTCGTAAGCACCGTTTCCGTGAACGAGTTGATCGACGCGTAACCGGCGAAGAACTGTTCGAGGACCGAAGCGAGCACGAAGCACCCGCTGCCTTCGAACGCCGCTTCATCGCAATGCAGCGTCACTTCCAGTCCGCGCCCGAACGCGATCGGTCCGGGAATCGGAACGGGCCGGGTGGTCGGTCGTGACG
>JBAQZJ010000257.1:0-8353 GCA_049790855.1 Planctomycetaceae bacterium
GCTTGTGCTCCATCACGGGGCACAAGCCGCCCGGCGTTTTCATTGGTACACCGAACGATGAGGGGCCGACCTTGTGGAACTTCTCGCGCCGCTGTCTCACCAGGCGTTTCTTGTGGCGCAGGCATCGGCGGACGGAATCGGATCTGTCGCGGCGATCGTAACGGCCCTCACGGGCAGCGGCTTTGCCGTCTGGTACGCCTGGTACATGACGACGACACAGATCCCGCGAATCAATGCCGAGCACCGGGACGCGGTCGCCCAGCTCGTGGCCGAGTTTCGGATGGAGCAGAAGGAGACCCGCGAACTCTTCCAGCATTCTCTAGCGATGATCGAGCGGGACGGCGAGAGGAACGCGATGGCTATTGACCGGCTGTGCGACAAGCTCGGGCATCCGGGGCCGCTGTCGGTGAAGGCGGATTCGGTCGTGATCAAGGGCCGCGACAGCGACCCGTCGGTGAACGTGACGCGGGGGTGAAGACGCCGCTAAGCACTTGGAGTGCAACCGGGGCTGCGACCTCGCGGAAGGTGCCGGTTCGATTCCGGCGGCGGTGCTGGTGACAACAAACCCTTTGGAGTGCTGACGATGGCTGCACCTGCTTTCCCGAATCAAATCCCGGTTGCCGAGATTGGCGACCTGATCGCGGCCGTCCGCTCCGGCGATTACGTCGGCAAGGAGACGGTTCGCACGGCGTTGTACGTCGGCGGCTGCGTCAACGAGCTGCGAGGCCCGACGCCGTTCGGTGCCGAGGCGAGCGACCTGCCGCATGAAGCCGAGATCGTCGGTGAACTGCCCGACGACAAGTTGTGCGACGCGGTCGCACATCACGTCCATGAGGCGTCTGCCGTCGGTGCTGCTGGCGACGAATCCGACTCCGGCTCTCTGCCGCCGGTCGTGACGGTGTTCCTGTTCGAGCTGCTGAGCCGCGTGCTGCGTCGGTTCCTCGATCGCTGAGACCTACCTGTGCCGGGTGTCATGCCCGGCGGACCGCCCCGGCGGCGGGCGACTGATTGCACGATAGCGGCACGACGCCGTTCTCGGGGAGTACTTTCGGAAGCCGTCGCCGGGTTTTCAGGAGGCCGCGATGGACGCGATCAACACCGTACTGGCACTCGGCATCCTGCTTTGTTTCGGCGGCGGGTTCCTGCTCGCCGACCGCTTTCTCTGACCCGAGACGTGCATCGATGAAATCCGCCGCTCTCTCCATCGTCGCCTTGCTACTGCTGTCCGCCGCGCCGCTGCCGTCGGATCAGCACGCTGACTCAACCCCGACCGCGTCGCCAGCAGCGTCGTCTCCCGAGGCGACCGTCGACGTCGCGATCCAAGGCCCGGCGACCGCTGCCGGCGGCTTCGCGTTGATCGGCTCCGGCCCTGCCGACGCGGTGCTCCGCTGGCGGATCGAATCTCCCGACGGTGCGCCTGAACCGCTTCGACTGCGGGACGAGGCTGGCTCGCCGGTGCTAGTGTTCATGTCGCCGATCGCCGGCCGGTATCGCGTCGTGCTGACCGGGCAAGTGCCGGCCGATGGACTCGACCCGTTCGGCGAAGCGACGCACGTCGTGACGGTCGGCAACGTGCCGCCTCCGGTTCCGCCGGTTCCGCCCGTACCACCGACGCCCGACCTGACGGGCGTCGCGAAGGTCGTCTACGAAGCGGCCCGCGGCATCGACAAGGCGACCGTCGCACAGGCCGCGAACGCCTACGGCTCGCAGGTCTCCGCGATCAACGCCGGAGCCTACAACGCCGTCGCTCTGGACGCGGCGAAGCAACAAATCGCGTCGGCGATCATCGAGGCGAATCCGCCCCGCGAGAAGTCTCCGGGGCTGTTCGACACGATCGACGGACAACTGCAATCGTTGGAAGAGGCGGACAAGCTCGGGACGCTGGCGGCGGTGTCTTCCGCTCTAGCGAACGTGACCACCGGATTGGAGGCGGCGGCGAAATGAGCGTCGAAACCGTCACGCAGCAGGTGCTCGATCGCGAACCGGACCTTGGTGCCGGCGACGAGTCGCGATGCCTGCCGGGCTGGATCGAGTCGTTCTGCCGGAAGTGGGAAGCCAAAGAGGGCATGACGCTGAGTCACGCGGCTGTCGGGAATCTGCTGCACACGATGATTGCCGCTCGCCGTCGAACGCAGCGGCTTGTCAAAGAACGAAACGAAGCACGGGGCGAATGATGGCACTCTGGAAAACCGCAGCATTCACGCCCGAAGCCTCCGGCTGGATTCCGCCGTCCGATCGCACGTCCGAAATGCGAAAGGCCGACAAGGCGATTCAGTCGGACATGCCGAGCGTCGGCGAAGTGTTCGGCGGCTCGTCGACGTCGGAGCGGCCCCGCATCTGGGAAGTCGTCGGCAAGGCGATCGAGAAGGGGCTGGTTCCTGCCGAGTTCGTCCGCGGGAAGCACCTGAAGAACATCTCGCAGATCATCGGGTCATGCGTCGGCTTCGGGGCCGGCAACATGGCCCTGTACGCCAGCGTGATCGACGCCCTGATCCGCGGCCAGCGTGAGCGGGTCATGGTCCCGTTCGTGCCGTACCACTACGGGCGCGGCCGGCTGCACTCTGGCATCCGCGGCCCCGGCTCCGGCTCGTTCGGCTCGGGGCAGGCCAAGGCGCTGGCCGTCGACGGCTTTCTCGCGTTCGACCATGAGAACGTGCCGAAGCCGTCATTCGGCGAACAGATCATCTGGACGGGGCAGATCGAAACGCAGTGGTCCGACGGTGCCCGGATCGGCGACGAATTCGTACAGGCCGGACAGAAGCATCTCTTCCCGACGGCGGCCCGCGTCGACAGCGTCGACCAGGCGAAGACGCTGCTGGACTCCTACTACACGATGACGATCGCCTCATCCTGGGGCGGCCAGATGCGTTGCCCGGTCCGTGACGGCGTGCTGCTCAACAGCCGGTCGGGGACGTGGAATCATCAGATGTGGGTGATTGACTACATCACCCATCCGAGCCTTGGTGACCTGTTCTGGGTCGGGAACAACTGGCGGTATCCGCACGGAACGGACCCCGGCGGCGAGTGGGACAACGGCTATGGCGCCCCTCCCGGCGGCTTCTACATCCGGGCGAGCGACATGGCCTGGATCATCTCGAAGCGCGAGACGTTCGCGTTCGCGGACCCGGCGGGCTTTGTCGATCGCTCTCGCAAGTTCCAGTGGATCACCGCCAAGTGAGGTGCCTGATGCGTGCTCTAGCTCTACTCGCGTTCGTGCCTGCGCTGGCGTTTTCCGGCGACTGGTCTACCGCCGCCCCGGCATCGAAGCCCGGTAGTTTTCAGGCGTGGGCGACGAGCGTACTTGCCGCATCCCCTCTGCCCGATCACGCCGGCGAGCCGATCGTCGTCGAGGAACTGCCGGAATGCACAAACCCCGGCTGCGCCTGCCTGGATTGCCAGTGCCACGCTCGCGACGGGGTTCCGTGCCAGTGCGTGCCCAACTTTGGGCGGGGCGTCAGTGGTCAAGGATTGCTTGACAACTCACCAGCCCCGACCGGCCCGCCGCTCAAGATCGTGGTCTGGGACACGAAGCACTGCCCGCATGGCGAGCGGGCCGTCCGCGAGATCGTGCCGTCGCTCACGGCGGCCGGCTGGGACTCCGGCGACTACGAGATCGTGCGAAGCGACTACGGCCAGTGTCCGCAGTTCTACTTCCGCGGCGAGCCGTTCAGCCGGTCGGGCTATCCCGGTCTGTCGGCTTGGCTGCTGTCGCTCCGGCAGGCGATGGGGCTACCAGCCGCAAAGCCGGTTGTGCGGGTCACAAATCCCGTTGTGGTCGCTCAGCCGATCGCTCGTCCGGCGACCGTCATGCGGTCCGACTACCACGTCCACGTCTGCCGGCGCTGCGGCAATTCGTGGAGCCACCACGACAGCAACAGCGGCAGCGCGGCCGCTCATCGCTGTGCCCGATGCGGGAACTATGAGTACCTCATCCGGTCTCAGAGCGGCCCGGCTCCGGCCGGCTATTCGCAGCCTGCGTACCGGCAGCCGTCGTACCGCTACCAGCCGACGCAGCCGACGCAGCAACGCGGATTCTTCGGCCGGCTGTTCGGCGGGGGATGTCCGGGAGGCGCGTGCCCGTGACCGACCGTGAAACCGACCCCGTCTCCCGTCTGGCGAACTACGGCATCGACCAGTTCCCCGGCGGACGCAAGGCACTCACCTCGGCCGAGATTTCGGCGGCGATCGAGGATTTGCAGGCGCGGATTCGCGGACACGGCCAAGCGGCAGTGCGAGGCGGCACGCTGTCGGGGAATGTTGGAACCACGATGCTGCGGATATTTGAGGCGAACCCCGCTGTGTAGGCGGGGCTACTCCGGTCGGGCGGGAAGGCCTGTAGAGGAGATATTCGGTGTTGAGCTTGCCGGCAACGCACCGAATCGAACCGGCACAGTGCCTCCCGTCCGGCTTGTTTGATTCGAGGAGTTGTGACCGTGGAACTGCTCGCCCTGATGGCCCTGCTTTTGTTGCTGTCGCCGCTGGCGATTTACGACTACCTGAGATCGTAGGAGTGCTGCCGTGAAAGCCCTTGCCGATGCCTACAACGGGACCGTCGTTGTCCCGCGTCCGCCAGTCCCGCGGCCCGACGGCGAGCATCGTCCGAAAGCTCCGGCCGTCCTGTCTCGCGAGTGGCTGGCCGACCTGTGCAGTTACGAGGGGGCGCCGCTCGGTGAATTCCGGCTGCGATCAGCGACCGCCGTGCCCAACCTGCGGATCACTCTCGACGGTGGCTGCCCGGTGATCCGCATTGACGGCGCGTGGCTTAAATCCGTCGTCACCGGTGAGGCGTTCGACCTGGTCCGCCTGGTGCTTCGAAAAGATCGCGTCGAAGTCGACTACTCCGATGCCGTGCTGCCGGCGCCGTCGGATGTGCTGACCATGATCGTGCCGCTCCGCTGACGGGGGATTGATTGACGTGGCTGACCAATACCTCCAGCAGCTCGACCGGATCACGACGGCGGCCGGCACGGAGCTGATCCCGATCAGCGACGACCCCGCCGGCGACGGTCGGCTGAAGGCGATCACGGTCGACGATCTGCTGGCGACGGTCGAGATCGTCGTCGATCACGGCGAGTTGACCGGTCTCACGACTGGCGACCCGCACACACAGTACGCTCTGCTCGCGGGACGGGCGGGCGGGCAGACGATCGTGGGCGGGACGGTAAGCGGCAATAGCCTGACGCTCAAGGGCGAAGCGGGTGACGCGGCCCTGACGGTCTCGGCAAGCGGTCACGTCTGCACGGTGCGACAGACGGCGAGCGTTCCGGGCGTGTTGGTCACAGGGCCGGGCCGCACGGCCGGCACGGACGCGGCCGCAGGTATCTCGCAATTCCTCAATGTCAATGTCGCCGGAAATCGGCAGTATGTGATCGGTCCGTCGAATGGGTGGGGCAACGCTTCGGTCAAGTTTTTCCGGTTGGTGTTCGCCAGTGGCGGTGCGGCACTCGACGCGATCACCGGCACCGGTCAGCGTGCCGACATAATGTTCGGCACGTCTACAACCAATGTGACATTCGGAGCCGACGCGATAGGCCCATCGACCGCCAAGACATTTTTCGGCGGCGAGAACGCCAAGGTCTGCGGCGTGTTTCGCACCGGGGCGACGCCAACGGCGAACTCCCTCGAAATCCAGAACAGCAGCGGGACGCGGCTCGGCGGCTTCGGCAAGGTCGGGGAGTTGCTCTTGCCGGTGTTCACCGACGCGACGCGACCGACGGCGGGCGTGGCGGGCCGCGTGATCTACAACAGCGACGACGCCGCAGCGGGCGGCATCAATGTGGACGACGGAACTCAGTGGCGTCTCGGCGACGGCACGATCACCTGAGAGGGCGGTATAGATGGCGACGACCTACGCTGAGAGAAAGACGTGGCTCGATGAAGTGTCGCTTGCGATCCGCAACGCTGAGGCACTGATTCAGCAAGCCGAGAACAATCCGACGCAGGTTGTGCAGACGCTTGACGCACTTGTGTCGTCGTCGGTGGCGATCCGCGCCGATATCACCGCAGACGCGACGGCTGACGCGAACGATCTCGCGGCACAGACCCAGAAAGCCGAGATGGACAAGCTGGTCGCGGATTTCACCGCCAAGCGAAACCGTGCCGTCGCCCTGCAAACCGCCGTTGCCGGAGCCTGATAGATGCGTCTCCTGCTCGACGGCACCGCTAGCGACGTGCTGCTGCTCGACGGGACGAGCGCCCGCGTCCTGCTGCTCGAACCGGCCGCGACGCCGTCCACGACCCGCAGCACCCTCTACGGCCCGCGAACCACCACGACGCTCTACGGCACCGACACCCGCACCCGCGCCATCACTGGCAACGCCGCCCGCAGCACGATCTACGGCCGCTGAGACCACGCCGAAGCCAGCCGAAGCCACGCCGAGACCGCCATGACCTGCATCGTCAATCGCGACACGATCTGCCACGTCCTCGCCGTCGGCGACACGCTGACACCGCTGGGCGTCGCGCTCAAGCGGCCGGACGGCACGGCGGTCGACCTGACGGGCAAGACGGTCAAGGTCTACGCGGTCGACGTCGACGGCACTGAGGTCATCGCGGAGACCGGCACCGGCATCACTGTGACCGACGATGCGGCCGGCGAGGTGCAGTACGACTTCCAGGCGGCCGACGTCGCGACGGCCCGCGAATTCTATCTCTATTTCCGAGTCTACAGCGGGACCGAACGCGAGCGGTTTCCGCCGGACGCGAAGCGGCTCGTGATCAGCGTGCAGGGGGACGTGTGACGATGGCGACGAAGGCAGCGAAACCAGCGAAGAAGGCCGTTCCAAAGGCCAGCAGGAAGCCGGCGGCGAAGAAGCCGGCCGGGCCGAAGAAGCCAAAGAAGCCGATGATTCGCCCGAGTGCGGTCAAGCAGGCGGCGTTCCTCGCGGCCTACGCGGAGACGGGAAACATCTCGACCGCGGCCAAGGCGTCGAAGATCGAGCGGAAGACGCACTGGGACTGGATGCACGGCGACGCGACCTATCCGGAGCGGTTCGAGGCGGCGAAGGAGCAGGCGATCGAGACGCTGGAGGCCGAAGCCCGACGCCGGGCGGTGGAAGGCGTCGAAGAGCCGGCGGGCTGGTACAAGGGCAAGTCCTGCGGCACGGTCCGCAAATACTCCAACACGCTGCTGATATTCCTGCTCAAAGGCGCCGCGCCCGAGAAGTACCGCGAGCGGGTCGACAACAAGCTGAGCGGCGGCGTGAACGTCTCCGGCGAGGTGCGAATCTACCTGCCCAGCAACGCCCGGCCTGACGGAGAGGATGCGTGACGACCGCGACGGCACCAGCGCCGATCAACATTCGACCGCATCGCGGGCCTCAGGAGCGATTCCTGGGCAGCCCGGCCGATGTGGTCGTCTACGGCGGTGCGGCCGGCGGCGGCAAGTCGTTCGCGCTGCTGCTGGAGACGCTGCGGCACGTCGCGAATCCGCGATTCGGCGCCGTCGTTTTTCGTCGCACGTGCCCGGAGATCACCAACGAAGGCGGCCTGTGGGACGAAGCGAACAGCCTCTATCCGATGCTCGGGGCGACGAGCCGCATCGGCCATCTCGACTGGACGTTTCCGTCGGGGGCCAGCGTCAGCTTCTGCCACATGCAGCACGAGGACGACCGCTTTTCGTGGCAAGGGGCACAGGTGCCACTGATCTGCTTTGACGAGCTGACGCACTTCACCGAGCGGCAATTCTTCTACCTGCTGACCCGCAACCGCTCGACCTGCGGCGTGCGGCCCTACATCCGAGCGACGACGAACCCCGACGCCGACTCCTGGGTCGCCAAGTTCATCGCCTGGTGGATCAACCCGATCACCGGCTACCCGATCCCGCAGCGCGACGGAATCGTGCGGTGGTTCGTGCGGGTCGACGAGCAACTGATCTGGTCCGACGACCCGGAGGAGCTGCGGCGTGAGCATCCGGAGCAAATGCCGAAGAGCGTCACCTTCATCTCGGCGAAGCTGGAGGACAACCCGACGCTGCTGCGGAAAGACCCCGGCTATCGGGCCAACCTGCTCGCGCAGTCCCGCGTTGATCGCGAGCGACTGCTGGGCGGGAACTGGCGAATTCAGGACGTCGACGGTGCCGAGTGGGAAGACCATCCGGAATACTTTGGCGACCATCTGCTCACGAATCATTGGCCTGATCGGTTCGAGCTGTCCGCGATGGCGATCGACCCGAGCAAGGGCGCGACCGAGAAGAGCGACTATTCGGCCATCGTCTACGCCGGCGTCACGAGCGGGCTGATCTGGCTCGACGCCGACGTGCAGCGCCGGCCGGCTGAACGGATCGTCGACGACGGGATCGGCGACTACCTGCTGCACGGCCCGGCCGTCGTCGGGATAGAGGCCAACACCTTCC
>JBAQZJ010000258.1:0-2809 GCA_049790855.1 Planctomycetaceae bacterium
TTATCGCGCACCACCTGATCTGGACGGCCTACGGGTTCTGGTTGCCGAACGACCCGCGGGGGAGCATGTCGAAAGTGATATGCGACAAACAAGTCGCCTCGCTGGGCCCGCGTCATTACGGCCGCAAGCCTATACAGCCCGCCTGGAGCGAAGTCCGCCGATTTCGCCAAAGCGCGAGCGAGATTCTGAAAAATTCCTTGCTCAAACTGGACGACGGGGACGCCCACTGCGTCGCCGGATCATTTCAGAAAGTCATACGCCAGCGACGCTACACCTGCTACGCCTGCGCGATCATGCCCGATCACGTTCACCTGCTCGTTCGGCGACATCGCGACCTGGGCGATGCAATGATCGAGCATTTCCAAAGGGAAAGCGCCCTTGCTCTCTTTGGTGAAGGTCGGCGGCCGGCCGATCACCCCGTTTGGGGCGGCAAGGGTTGGGCTGTCTTCCAAAACACACTCCGGGACGTGCGAAGAATCATCGACTACATTCGCAACAACCCCGTGAAGATCGGCCGCCCCGTGCAGGAATGGGATTTCGTGCAGCCGTATGACGACTGGTTGCCGGGCGGGCATCCTGAACGCCGCTAGAGCGCGGAATCGCAAGCGGCTCACATGAGTCGCTTGCGATTTCGCAGACCTTCGAGAGTAGTAAATAGATGCCCACCCCCGTCGAAAAATACCTCAAGCCCGAGGTCATCCAGACCGTCGCCCGGCTCGATCTGCGGGCGCGGTTCATCGTCGAGGGGTTTCTCGCGGGGCTGCACGCCAGCCCGTTTCACGGGTTCAGCGTCGAGTTCAGCGAGCATCGTCGCTACAGCCAGGGCGACGATCCCAAGAACATCGACTGGCTCGTCTACGCCAAGACCGACCGGTACTACGTCAAGAAGTACGAAGCCGAAACGAACATCACGGGCTACCTGCTGCTCGACCTGTCCGAGAGCATGGGCTACACCTACCGGCAGAAACTGACGAAGTTCGAGTACGCCGTCTGCGTCGCCGCCGCACTCGCCTACCTGATGATCCACCAGCAGGATCCCGTCGGCGCGGTGACGTTCGACGAGAAGCTTCGCGAGACGCTGCCCGCGAAAAGCAAGCGGACGCAGCTCGGCAATCTCCTGGCGCTGCTCACCCGCGCGCAGCCCGGCGGACCGACCGACGTCGGTGCGAATCTGACGCGCGTCGCCGCGATGGTCCGGCAGCGCAGCATGATGATGCTCTTCTCCGACTTGCTGACCGACGTCGAGCCGGTGCTCGACGGCCTTCGGCGGCTGCGGCACGCCGGGCACGACGTGATTGTGTTCCACGTCCTCGACGAAGCCGAAGTCGGGTTCCCGTTCAAGGGCGTCGTCGATCTGAAAGACCCCGAGACGGGCCAGAACCTCGTCCTCGACGCCGACGGCCTGCGCAGCGACTATCGCGAGGCGGTCGACGAGTTCCGCACACGCTATAAACGCGAATGCCTGTCGATCGGAGCCGACTACGTGCCGCTCGACACCAGCATGCGGTTCGATCGGGCACTCCTCGAGTATCTCTCTCGCCGCGAAGCGAGATTCTGACGGGGGAGACGGGAGATCGGGGGAGACGGGAGATCGGGAACGTCACCCCTCTCTCGGCCACGCATCCGGTTCCGTTTTCGTGTCATTCGCGACAGAATGGTCGAACACGAGCGACCATTCTCGCGAGGTTCGTATGCACGAAAGCCGGAAACGCGTCTCCGTTCGATGCGGGGTCTGCCTGCTGGCGACGGCAGCCGCGTTCGTTTTGCCCGATTGTGCCACCGCGGGTAACCAAACGCCGAAATCATCTCCGGTCGTGGCGGGCAAGCCGTCGGACCGGATCGATCGGCTCGGCGAACGGATCGATTCGCTCATCAAGAGCCATCAAGGCAACGTCGCGATCGCCGTCGTGAACCTCGACACCGGCGAGTGCCTGTTTCGCGACGCCGACGAGCCGATGCCCACCGCGAGCCTGATCAAGCTCGCCGTGCTGATCGAAGCCTACCGGCAGGACGCACGCGGCATGGTTTCACTCGACGACAAAGTCACGCTGCGCGAAGAAGACAAGGTGCCCGGCTCGGGAATTCTGACGACGCACTTCACGGCGGGCGCGACGCTCACCGTCCGCGACGCCGTCCGCCTGATGATCGCCTTTTCCGACAACACGGCGACCAACCTCGTGCTCGACCAGACCGGTCTCAAACCCGTCAACGAGACGACGGCCCGCCTCGGCTGCCCCGACACGTCGATCCACGCCAAGGTCTTCCGCGGCGACACGTCGATCGCCCCCGAGCGCAGCAAACGCTTCGGTCTCGGCAGCACGACGGCCCGGCAGATGGTCAGCCTGCTCGGGCGACTGCATCGCCGCGCGATCGTCAACGATTCCGCCTGCGAGGCGATGCTAGCGCACCTGGCCGCCTGCGACGACAAGCTGAAGATTCGCCGCGGCCTGCCCGCCGGCGTGAAATGGGCCCATAAGACGGGAAGCGTCAATTCATCGCGAACCGACGCCGGCCTGCTCGAAACTCCCACCGGGACGGTCGCCGTCTGCGTGCTGACGGACGAGAACGAGGACACGAGTTGGGGCGACTCGAACGCGGGCGATCTGCTGTGCAGCGAAGTCGGCCGGGCCGTCTACGAAGCGTTTTCGCGGCGAGCCGACGGCCGGCTCATTGCGGCGAAAGACGCTCCTGCCGGACCGTTGTCGGTCGGCGCGAACGGCGACCTCGTCGCCGACCTCCAGCGCACGCTGAACGCGGCCGTCGGTGAAAAATCGCAACTGAGCGTCGACGGCGACTTCGGCCCGGTGAC
>JBAQZJ010000259.1:0-6504 GCA_049790855.1 Planctomycetaceae bacterium
AGCGGCCGCGGACCGTGGACGAGATTCGACGATCCTGCCAATGGGCCTTCTCGCACATCACTCCCCAGGACATCGACGGCTGGATTCATCACGCCTACCCGTCACTCATTTCGTAAACCGCTGTAGCAATGTTGCTTTCCGATTCGTGAAACACCCTGCCGACACAATCGAGCCGCCGTTGTTCGATGTCACTCAGAAGTCGCCATCGCTGCGCAGCTTTCGAGTCAGCAGGGAGTGATCGGATCACGAGACCGAAGTCGCGCGCAAGCCCCCGATTGATGCCACGATGCTGCCGTCGCCATTCCTCAGGTCTCATCACGGCGTAAAGAGAATCGCGAGCCGCTTGCAGCGCGTCGTCGCACAAGATCGGCGGGTCGTCGATATGCCGTCGATAGATTTCGGCAAGACGATCCGCGACATCGACAATCGTCATCGTTGCATTCCTTTCCGTCGGGCCGACCGGCTGTCGATGGGGGAATGCTGCCCATCGACGAGCCGATCTATGCGGGGATCAGCCGCACCCGACAACGGACCATTTTAGGCGACGTACTTCGCCACGTCTTCCGGTCCAAAGGCAATTACGCGACTTGTGTCAGCCGTTCTATCGGTTGTCGAAGCAGATGCCGGACGGAACGATCACCGATCAGGCCGCGGTTGACGACGCAGCACGGTCGGATGCCGGAACGTCACACGCGGGCTGACGTTGCTCTCAATACCGTTCGATCGGGTCGCGTTCGACGCGGCTGGGCCAGGCGACGACGTCCGAGAATTGCCGGCTGATGACGTTTGCGAGTTCCTCGACGGCGAATCGTTCGCTGGCGTAGTGGCCGAGCAGCACGAGACCGACGCCGCGGGTTCGTGCCTCGATCGCGGCATGGAACCGCGCCTCGCCCGTCACGAGAACCTCGCAGTCGGCCCGGATCGCGTCGGACAGGAACTCGGCCGCCGCTCCGCAGGCTACCGCGACTTTCGACACCATGCCCGACGACGGCACCGCTTCGAGAATGGTCAGATCGAACACCGTCCGAACATGGTCGGTGAACGCCGTGAAGTCGAGCGTCGTCGTGAGTGCTCCGTATCGGCCGGCTCCGATCGGGCGACCGTCGAGTGCTTCGGAATCGGCAGGCGAGCCGGCAAGCGGGCGGATCGGACAGACGTTTTCGAGACCGAGCCGGCGACAGATGCGATCGTTGATGCCGTCCGCGGTGCCGTCGAACGCCGTGTGCGGGCTGTGTACGGCGATGCCGGCTTTTGCGAGCGCCAGCAACATCGCTCCCTCGGCGGTCTCGGTCGTGATTCGCTTGATCGGGCGGAAGAGGATCGGGTGGTGCGTCACGATCAGGCCGACCTGTGCGTCGATCGCTTCCTGCGCGACGTCGGGCGTCAAGGTCAGGCATGTCATGACGTTCCGAACTTCGACCGACGCATCACCCAGCAGCAAACCGACGTTGTCCCATGGCTCGGCGAGCGTCGCCGGGGCGAACGCATCGAGGAACGCGGTCAGATCGGAGACGCTGGGCATGAATCCGGGCGAGCGACGGCGACGTCAGGTCGCTTCAGTGATCGCGAGACGGTAATAGTCGGCGACGCAGTTCGCGAGCGGTGCGAAATCTTCTTCGACGTGGCTCCAGAGAAGCACGGCGTTCGTGCTCTGGTCGAGACAGACGCGGTCGCCGCAACCGATGTCGCCGATGACCACGTATCGCTCGCGCGTCGCGTCATCGGTCAGATATCGCCGGAATACGAGAGTTTCGTCGACGATGGCCGCGGAACCCTCGAACAGGCCATAGCGACGCAAGTCGTCCGGAGCGTCGGCGGGGTAGTCGATCAGAAAGGCGCGGTAGTCATCGGGCAGGGCGGCACCGAGACGGGCTTCGATTTGCAGGACGTCGGCGGGGGGCATCGGACCTTCCTCGACATGCGGCGGCGTGAAAGCGTTCTATCGTTGTCGATAGTCGCTTGAGACTTCAAGATGCAGCCGTCATTCTCGCGGTTCGCATCGCCGGAACTTCGACGCCGTCGACCCGGAATGCGTCGCCGGTTGATTGTACGATCTTGTCACGCGTTCGTCTGCCGATCCGACGATGACTCCACGCCTTCGCCTTGGCTATCCGACCCGATTGCTCGACGGACCTCTCCGCGACAAGCTTCATCGCGTCGCGTCGTTCGGAGCGTCGGGGGTGCAACTCGACCTGCGCTACGAATTGCGACCGGGAGAACTGTCGGAGACCGGGCGACGGCAGTTCGGTCGCCTGCTGGAAGAGCATGGCCTGTCACTGGCTCCGCCGGTCTTTCCGTTGCGTCGCGCGATGGCGGATATTGAGGGGCTGGAAGAGCGCGTGGCGGCGGTCGGCGCGGCGATCCGGTTTACAGCCGAGTTGAAGGCGTCGACGTTGATCGTCCGGCCGGGGCCGATTCCGCCGGCCGAATCGGAAAAGCGGGCGATCTTCGTCGAAGTGGCGAACGACCTGGCTCGCATCGGAAACCATGTCGGCGTGACGCTGGCCCTGACGACCGGTCGCGAAGCGCCGGGAGCCCTCTCGGAGGCCCTGCAAAACGTGTCGGCGGGTCCGATCGGTGTGAATCTCGATCCCGCGGCAGCGGTCATGGCCGGACATGAACCGGCGAGACTCGTGACCGACCTGCATGCAGTGCTGCGACACGTTCGCGTCCGTGACGGACTTCAGGAAGCCGACGGTGCGGGGGTCGAAGTGCCCGTCGGCCGCGGTGAAGTGGACTGGGAAGCCGTCTTCGCATCGCTCGCCGAAATCGGCTACGACGGTTGGTTCACTCCCGATCGCACGAGCGGCGACGACCCCGCACGCGACGCCGCTCAGGCGATTGCCTTCGTGAAGAACGTCATGCCGTTTTGACTGTCATTGATCAAAGTTTAGCCGCGACCAACGGGAGCGCGAGTGACGACTCGCTCCGTTGGTCGCGGCTAAACGGAATGGCTTATAGTGATGCAATCAGCCCCTCCTGAACCGCTATCGGTGTCGCAGCTGACCCGGCAGGTCAAAGACCTGATCGAGGGAAATCTGCCGTTCGTGCTGGTGCAGGGCGAGGTGTCGAACTTCGTGCGGGCCTCGTCGGGGCATCTCTATCTGACGCTCAAGGACGAATCGGCGCAGTTGCGGGCGGTGATGTGGCGCGGGAATGCGTCGCGGCTGCGGTTCGCCCCCGAGGACGGACTTCAGGTGCTCGCCACAGGGGCGATGGAAGTCTACGCGGCCAGGGGAAGTTATCAGCTCGTCATTCAGGAGCTGTTGCCGATCGGGGTCGGACCTCTCGAACTGGCATTCCGCCAGCTTCACGACCGACTGAGTGTTCAAGGACTGTTTGACACCGAACGGAAACGTCCGTTGCCGGCGTTTCCCCGTCGGATTGCGCTCGTCACCAGCCCGACAGGGGCGGCCGTTCGAGACATGCTTCAAGTATTGACCCGGCGCTGGCCGGGATGCGACGTCGTCGTGGTGCCCGTGCCGGTGCAGGGGGCCGATGCAGCTCCGAAAATCGCGGCGGCGTTGCGCATGGTGCATCGGATTCCCGGCGTCGACGTCGTCGTCACCGGTCGCGGCGGGGGAAGTCTCGAAGACCTGTGGGCGTTCAACGAGGAAGTCGTGGCGCGGGCGATCTTCGAGTGCCGGGTTCCGGTCGTCAGCGCCGTCGGCCACGAGATCGACGTCACGATCGCCGATCTCGTCGCTGACCGGCGGGCGCTTACGCCGAGCGAGGCCGCCGAAATCGTTTCGCCGAACGTCCACGAGGTTCGACTCGGGCTTGACCGCTACGCGAAGCGGATGGGTTCGGCACTCCACGGTCGCGCGGCACGGCTGCGCATGCTGCTGGACGGGGTCGCCTCGCGTCGCTGGTTTGCGAAGCCGTTCGATCTGGTCCACGAGCGGCAGCGACGGCTCGACGAACTCGATGCCGGTTTGCGACGTGCGATGGGCGGGCGATTGTCCGATGCGCAGGCGAAGTTACGGGCGGTCTCGGCAAGTCTCGAGGCGCTCAACCCGCTCGGCGTACTGGCGCGGGGCTATTCGATCACCTACCGGGACGGGGAGACGACGCCCTTAACGACGATCGGCGGCGTTGCCCCGGGGGATCGGCTGCGGACGCGGCTCGCATCGGGAGAGATTGTCAGCGAAGTCCGTTCGATAAAGTAGGACAGGCTCCTGCCTGACGGCACGACGGCGTCGTGACTTGTGAAGACCTCAGAGCCGCGACCGTCCGGGAGCGATTTTCGACATCCTCACGCCGAGAAACGCTCCCTGACGGTCGCGGCTCTGCAAGCGCACCGGCGGACGATTCGGCCGGCACAGCCGGCCTACAGAGATCGCTTTCCGTCGGGTACAGTCATCCTTATGGCGAAACGAAAGAGCGACGAACCGCAGCGTTTTGAGGAGGCCTTGCGCGAGCTGGAGTCGATTGCGCGCGAGCTGGACGAAGGGGCGGTCGGCCTCGAGGAATCGCTCAGACGCTTCGAGCAGGGCGTCGGCCTGTTGCGTCATTGTTACGGTATTCTCGACGAGGCCGAAAAGAAGATCGCCGTGCTGACCGGCTTCGACGGCGAGGGCAATCCCGTTCTCGATTCGTTCGATGCGACCGCGACGGCGGAGCAGGGGACCGCGGGGCGTCGGAAGTCTCGATCGGCGCCGCCGGCGGAGACGGATGACGACGGCTCGAACGATTCTTCCGCTTCCGAACGCGGCCTGTTCTGACGGTTCGTTGACGCCTTGGTGAACCCGCCGGAGAATCCGCGGGTCCGAAATGCGCCTTCTGATTTCTGTGTTGAACACCAGGCTCCTTCGTCCTATGCCTCTTTTTCGTCCCGATGTCGACCGGATCGCCGGATACGTGCCCGGCGAGCAGCCGCAAGAGACCGGCTGGGTCAAACTCAACACGAACGAGAACCCTTATCCGGCGGCACCGGGAGTCGCCGACGCGATTCGCGAAGCCTCCGGGCGGCTGAACATCTATCCCGACCCCGTTGCGACGCGATTCCGCCGGCTCGCGGCCGAGTTGTTCGGCGTCGATCCCGACTGGATCCTGCCGGGCAACGGCAGTGATGAAATCCTGACGATTTTGATGCGAACGTTCGTCGACGCCGGCGAAGCGATCGCGTTCCCGTATCCCAGCTACATCCTCTACGAGACGCTCGCGGCCTTGCAGGGAGCCGCCTCGAAACGGTTGCCCCTGAACGCCGACTGGACGTGGAATCTGCCGGGCTGCGAGGCCGCGATCGCCGGCTCGAAGCTGCTGTTCGTGCCGAACCCGAACTCGCCATCGGGCAACCTGTGGAGCGGCGACGTCTTGCAAAAGATCGTGCCGCCGCGAGGACTGCTGGTTCTCGACGGCGCCTATGCCGATTTTGCCGACGGACCGACGGGGGCGGAACTGCTGCGATCCGACGTCGGCGAGCGAATCGTGCTGACACGGACTCTCAGCAAGTCGTACAGCCTCGCGGGCCTGCGATTCGGTTTTGCGGTGGCACATCCCGACCTGATTGCGGGCATGCGAAAGGTCAAGGACAGTTACAACTGCGATTCCCTGTCGATCGCAGCCGCCTGTGCCGCACTGGCCGACCAGGACTGGCTGCGACAGAACACCGAGCGGATCAAGGCGACCCGGTCACGGCTGACAGGAGAACTGGAGCGGCTCGGCTTTCAGGTCGTTCCCAGCCAGGCGAACTTTGTCTGGGCGACCCGCCCCGCCGGGGGACATCGCGAGATTTACGAGGGATTGAAGCGAAACCGGGTGCTTGTTCGCTACATGACCTTCGCCGGCGCGGTAAGCTTCTCCGAAGGCGTCTACGAGGGGCTGCGGATCTCCATTGGCACCGACGCCGAGGTCGACAGGCTGCTCGATGTGCTGAAAACGCTGGCTTAACGCCCCGTCCTGCATAGAACGGGCTCTCTCTGTGATTGTATGGCGACTCGACAGATGCCCCGCACCGGCAAGATTCAACGTGAGACAGGCGAGACGACAATCTCGCTGTCGGTCGACCTCGACGGCACCGGAACGGCCGAAATCGCGACAGGCGTCGGCTTTCTGGACCACATGCTGACGTTGTTCGCCAAGCACGGGTTGTTCGATCTCACCGTTCAGGCCACCGGTGATACGCATGTCGACGATCACCACACGGTCGAGGACGTCGGCATCTGCCTGGGGCAGGCCTTGCGGCAGGCCATCGGCGACAAGGCGGGGATCGTGCGTTACGGCAGCCAGACGCTACCGATGGATGAGGCGCTCGTGACGGCAGCGGTCGACCTCTCGGGCCGGGCGTGGTTCGTCACCGGCACGAACTTTCCGACGGAGAAGATCGGGACATTCGACACCCAACTCGTTGCCGAGTTCTGGCAAGCGGTTGCGGCGAACGTCCCTATGAACCTCCACTTGGTCCAGCACCACGGCCAGAACAGCCACCACATCGCCGAGGCGGCGTTCAAGGCGACGGCACGAGCACTCCGGCAGGCGGTCACGCGCGACCCGCGACAGAGC
>JBAQZJ010000260.1:0-11229 GCA_049790855.1 Planctomycetaceae bacterium
CACCCCTGACCCCTCTCCCCAGAGGAGAGGGGGACCGGCGCAGATCGTCGGATGACGTTCGATGCGGTTGTGTGAGAGCCGATGGAGGAACCGTCAACGCACCGGCAGGCTGACGCCTGCCGCTCGCCAGGAGCGGGAGCGCTCGGGGCGTTGAGCAACGCTTCCTGACGGTCGCGGCCCTGAAGTCGAACTCACTTCGACTTGGCCGACTTTGTCGGTTTCGCCGCACGAGCGGCGACGGGGCCGGTTTGCTTGAAGACGACGACGCCCAACGGCGGAAGGGAGACGTAGATGCTGTGCGGGCGGCCGTGGCAAGGGGTCTCGTCGCTGTAGACGCCCCCCTGGTTGCCGACGTTGCCGCCGCCGTAAATCTCGGCGTCGCTGTTCAATGCTTCCTTATAGAAACCGGCTTGCTCGACGCCGAGACGGTAGCCGTGCCTGGCCACCGGCGTGAAGTTGAGGGCGACGACGAGTTGTTCCTGCTCATCGGCCGTCGAGCGACGGTAGGCGTAACAGCTCTGCTGCCAGTCGTCGGCTTGAATCCAGCGGAACCCTGCCGGTTCGAAGTCGGCTTCGTACAAGGCCCGGTGCGTCCGGTAGAAGTGATTCAGATCGCCGACGAACCGTCGCAGCCCGTCGTGATATTTGTGACCGAACAGCGCCCAATCGAGTTCGCCGTCGTGATGCCATTCGTTCCACATGCCGAACTCGCCGCCCATGAAGAGCAGCTTCTTGCCCGGCATCGTGTACTGATAGGCATACAGCATTCGCAGGTTGGCGAACTGCTGCCAATAGTCGCCGGGCATCTGCGAGAGCAGGGCGCCCTTGCCGTGAACGACCTCGTCGTGCGAGAGCGGCAGCAGAAAGTTCTCGGTGAACGCGTAGACCATGCGGAACGAAAGCTCGTTCTGATGATGCCGTCGGTGGACGGGTTCACGCTGCATGTAACGCAGGGTGTCGTTCATCCACCCCATGTCCCACTTCATGTTGAAGCCAAGCCCGCCGGCGTACACCGGGTGCGACACGCCGCCCCAACTCGTGCTTTCTTCGGCGACGGTCAGGACGCCCGGAAACTGGCCGTGCAGTTCGACGTTCAGATCCTTGATGAACTGAATCGCCTCGAGGTTCTCGCGGCCGCCGAATTCGTTCGGAATCCACTCGCCTTCTTTGCGCGAATAATCGAGGTAGAGCATCGAGGCGACGGCGTCGACGCGCAGTCCGTCGATGTGGTACTTGTCGAGCCAGAACCGGGCGCTGGAGATCAGGAAGTCGCGGACCTCGCTGCGTCCGTAGTTGAAGATCAGGGTGTTCCAGTCGGGGTGAAAGCCCTGACGCGGGTCGGCATGCTCGTAGCAGCAAGTGCCGTCGAAACGACCGAGGCTGTGCGGATCGGTCGGGAAGTGCGCGGGCACCCAGTCGATGATGACGCCGACCCCCGCCTGGTGGCAGTAATCGACGAAGGCCATGAAATCGTCGGGGGTGCCGTACCGGCTGGTCGGCGCGAAGTAGCCCGTCGTCTGGTATCCCCAGGAGCCGTCGAACGGGTACTCGGTGATCGGCATCAACTCGATGTGCGTGTAGCCCATCTCGTGTGCGTAGTCGACCAGCATCCGCGACAGTTCGTAATAGCTGTAGTACTTCCGTCCGTCTTTGGGCCGCCTCCACGAACCGACGTGGACCTCGTAGATCGTGACCGGCTCTGCGTGCCAGTTCGTCTCCGATCGTTTCCGCATCCACTCGGCATCGTGCCATTGATACCGGTTGACGTCCCAGCAGACGCTAGCCGTCGCCGGGGGATGCTCGGCATAAAACGCGACCGGATCGGCCTTCTGAAGCAGTTCGCCGGTGGGCGTGCGGATCGCGTACTTGTAGCGGTCTCCGTGGCTGAAGCCCTTGAGAAACCCGTTCCAGACGCCGGAATCGCTGCCCCACAGCACGTCGCGGCCCGGCGTCCAGCCGTTCCCGTCGCAGACGACCGAGACTTCGACGGCGCTCGGCGCCCAGACGGCGAATCGGGTGCCGTGAACGCCGTCGACCTCGGTGGGGTGTGCTCCGAGAGAACGATACATCGGGCCGGCGTCCTTTTCCCGCAGTCGTCGCACTTCATCACGTGCCCGAGTCAGCACCGACGCTGTCGGATAGACCCGAGTCCGGATCGTCCGCGGCCGGTCCCCCCGGCCGCGGGGCGCCTTCACAACACCGTGCGACATGACAACGCCTTCCGAACAGTTCGGGTGCGCGACATGAGCGACGCCGTCGGCACCGACCCGGAACGACGATTCGTACCGGATACGATGACCGATGTGAGGCGTGCGGATCGTAGCACCGGCCCGATGACCTCGCAATCAACGCGAAACGGGCGAATGCCTGACTCCGCCGGCGTAGAAACGGCCCACCCGCCTCGGCCGCTTCTTCGTCGAACTTCACTTGCGGTCCGTCGCTCTGTCGCGACGACGCAGGTCTCGAAAGAGCGTTGCGTGGTTCGACTCCTGTTGTCGAGGACGCTTCGCCCCGACGGACGGCAGCCGGTCGAGCGAGGCCTCCAGCGCCGTGACGAGCCGGTCGAGTCGCACTCGACCGGCGACATTCGCACTTCCCGCGGCGGTGGTCCGGTCGATCGCCAGTTCCTCCGCGACGAGCGATTCGACCGAGTCGAGCACCGGAAGCGGATTCGCCGCCTGCGGAGACGAACGCCTCGCCTCGTGTTTCGTCACCGTCAATTGAGGAGGCGATGAAGCGCCCGGGCACTCGGTCTCACCGCGCTTCAGTTCTTCCAGCCAGCGTCGATGCGCATCGTCGGCGTCGAGCCTCGCGAAACGATCGCGGATCTGCTCCGTCGCAGGCGGCGCCGGCTCTCCGAAAACCGTCTCGCAAACAGATTCGTCCGCCTCAAATCGATCGTCGGGAACGTCAAAGCGACTGGAAGCGAGTTCCGACGGCGATTCCGCGGCCGGATCGAACTCAAGCTCTGTGGATGCGATGTCGCCGCCAAGCCCCGATCCGTCCGACAATTCGCCGATTTCGATGATGTTCTCCGCAGGCTCGTCGAGGGCGTCGAACTCACGGGAAGCGGCGCCGGTGGATTCCGCCGGCGCCGCCGGCAGAGGATCCTGCCACTGCAGCGGCAGCCGTTTCAGGTCATCGAGCGCCTCGCGAACCAGGACGGCATCGACCGTCGTTCGCCCGGCGACCGAGCCGAGCAACAACGCATGATCGGCAAGTTGGTTCAGGCATCGCGGTATGCCGCCGCACGCCTGCAGGATCAATTCGATCGCGCACGACTCGAACAGGTCTTCGAGCGTTCCGCCGGCGCGCTCCGATCGCTCGGCGAGGTACCGCCGCGACTCGGTCGCAGTCAGTCGCGGAAGCGTCACCAATTCTCCCACCCGCTCGTTGAGACCGGTCAACGCAGGATCGGAAAGCCTGTCCTCCAGGTCGATCGTCCCGGCAAGGAAGATGCGAACGAGCGGTTCGCCCGCTTCGATCAAGTTCGCGAGCAGTCGGACTTCCTCAAGCAGCCTGTCGACGGCGCGATGCGCTTCATCGAGAATCAGCACCAGCCCGGCCGACTGAGACCGTACGGTCTTGGCAACGGACTTCAGCTCGATCCGCAGTTCCGTTTCCTTGAGCCCCTGGTAGGGTTGATCCAGTTCCGCCAGCATCGCCTGCAACAGGCCCCGTCCCGAGGGGAAACCCGCGTTGGCAAGCAGCGTCACCTGGAACTCAGGCTCCCAGTGTCGGGCCAGATGGTGGCACAGGTGGGTTTTCCCGAGTCCGCTCGGGGCGGTCAGGACGCCGATTCCGCGGCCCTGGCGGAGACAGCGGTCCAGCCGCGCGATCGCATCGGCGACCGCCGGTGTTTCGACGGTCGCATCGACGTCCGCCGCGGCAGCGAACGGCCGCTTGTTCAATCCGTAGAACGACTCATACATGGGTGGCCTTTGACGCGTTCTCGCACAGATCCGCAAACCGATCGAGCAATCGGCAGGAATCGCCGGTCGCCCTGCCGTTCCGGATCGTCCGCACGATCCCTGCAATCAGGCGCAGCGACCTTCTTGGAGGCGGACCGCTTCCGGCTTGCCTCCTGCCGATACGACCGGATGCAGGTGTCAGATCGTTCGGTCGGCCGCGAATCTTGAGAGACGTCGATACGACTGGCCATGCCGTGGAAACCCGCACAAATTACCCTCCTTGTCGAACCCCGGCCGCCCCTGCGGTCACGCTACGGAGGGCTGCGTGCTTTCGCCCTGCAAGGCTTCGGGCTGGTGTCCGCAGCGTCGAGGCCGGTACAAATTCCCCTCGGCCGCTTCGGGGCGCTCGGCTTTCCGACGGGCGTGGGTCGCTGTAAAATGGCGGTTCCGCGGGAGTTTCGTCCCGACACCTCGGCGTTCGTATCGATGCCCGAAGCTCAACTCGAGTTCAGCGACCAAGACCAGATCCGCACACTGTTCGGCGATCGAGATCGATACCTGCGCCTGATTCGCGACGAATTGGGAATTGACGTCGTCTTGCGAGACGGCATCGTCCGCATCTTCGGCGACGAGCCGCACGTTCGACGCGGGCGCGAGGTGTTCGAGACGCTCGGCAACGTCTTGCGAAAGACAGGCCGCGTGCGCGACGTCGACGTCTGGGAAGCCCTCGGCACGCGTCCGCCTCAAGCGTCGGGGACGGAGGCCGCGGGTCCGGTGCTGCGCGCGGAACGGACGCCGGACGCATCGGAGAGTTCCTTCGGCGAACGGACGGTCGAATTGTTCGAGCGCGGTCGTCGCGTGCGTCCGAAGACGGCCGGTCAGGACGGCTACCTCAAAGCGATCGAAGCGAACGATCTGGTGCTTTGCGTCGGCCCTGCGGGCAGCGGGAAGACGTATCTGGCGGTCGCCGCCGCCATACACGCGCTCCGCACCGATCAGGTTCGACGAATCGTGCTTGTCCGTCCGGCGGTCGAAGCCGGCGAAAAGCTGGGATTCCTTCCCGGCGACATGCTCGCCAAGGTCAATCCGTATTTGCGGCCGCTGCTCGACGCGCTCAACGACATGCTCGACTACGAGCAGGTTCAACGGTACATGTCGAAGGACATGATCGAAATCATTCCCTTGGCATTCATGCGCGGCCGAACCCTGAACGACACCTTCATCATTCTTGACGAAGGTCAGAATACGACGGTGACGCAGATGAAGATGTTCCTGACCCGCATGGGATCGGGTTCCCGAATCATCGTGACCGGCGACACGACCCAACTCGACCTGCCGGACAATGTCTCAAGCGGACTGACCGACGCGGCCGAGCGTCTTTCGGAGATCGAAGGCGTCGCGGTCGTTCAACTCGGCCGGGCGGACATCGTGCGACATCGGTTGGTGCGAGAGATCGTGGAGGCGTACGATCGGGACGGCGCGCCCCCGTCGCCAGTTCGAAAGCGAAGCTCCCGGTAAGCCGAATTCAGTAGTCCCCTGGCGCCGACACGGCGCGGGCCGGAACGCCCGCGAGACCGATGGCTCTGATTGCTCCGAAACGACCTCGCACCTCGCGCACCGCAAAAATGCGGTCCGTCCCGCCGGCGTCGTCGCGCGTCGACGATCTGCTGCGCAACCAGTCGCTCCTCTTGCGCTGGCTGATCGCGATTGCCGCGGTCGTGTCGCTGACGCTGCTCGTGGAAGCCTGGCGGCCGCCGTTTCCCTATCGACAGGGCGACTATGTGGCCGACGGGATCGCGGCACGCATCCCTTTTCAGAAGATCGACGAGTACCGTACGGAACGGGCGCGGGATGACAAAGAGGAAGAGGTTCTACCGATTTTCCGGCTCGATTCCGGCCTGATCGATCGGCTGCCGGGGCAGTTGCGAGAGAATCTCGAAGAGGTCGCGCGGTCCGAATCGCTCGACATGCTCTCGGAACAAACCCGCATCGACTTCGGCCTCGTGACTGCCGATGGCGCCGGCGGCGGCGACGCCGTCAGCCTGCGCGGCGACTATGAAGCGCTCGCCGCTTCGGTCCGCGCAAAACCAGGCTCCGACGAAGATCGCGTCGATGCGATCGCGAAGGCCTTTGAATCCGTCGTGGCCGAGTTGAAAGCGAACGGCGTCATTACCGCCGACGAACTGAAACTCAACGAGATCCCGGCCGACGGAAGCATCGCGATCCTGCGTCCCGGCGAAACGAAGCCGCAGGAAGTCTCGATCGATGCAGTGCTGCTGGCCAAGATCGTCGCCCCCGAGGGTCGCATCGGCCGGCTGCTCGAGCAGAATCCGGAGCTGACGAAGATTTCGCGACTTCTCCGGCGATGGCTGCAGCGAAAGGCCATCGTCACGCTGCGCTACGACAGCGCCGCGACGCAGGACGCCCGTCAGGATGCTCGGCTCAGCGTCGGTCCGCAGTACAACAGCTACAATCCTCGCGACTTCGTCGTCGCTCCCGGCACGAAGATCGACGAGCCGTCCCTCGAAACGCTGCGGGCGCGGCACGAGCAGTCACGACTCAAGCCCGGTCGAACCGTCGCGCGGGCCTTGACGGTGTTCGCGATGATCGGCGTGCTGGCGACGCTCAATGCGTATTACTTCCACCGGAACGAACGGCAACTGCTGGAAAGCCCGGCCCGGCTGGCCGTCTATGCGGCCGCGGTCGTCCTCGCCGTCGGAATCGGCCGGTTTCTTTCCTACGATCCGTGGCGCGCCGAGGTCATTCCGATCATCGCCGTCGTGATGGTCGTCGCGATCGCCTACGACCAGTTGCTGGCGACGATCACGGCGTTCACGCTTTCCGCGTTGATCGTGCTCACGACGACCGGCGACCTGGGTCACTTCGTGACGCTGATGGCCGTCTCGGCCGCCGTGATCATTCCGATCTCCGTCGTCGACTCGCGCAGCAAGCTGATCAAGGTCGGGTTCCTTGCGGCCGCGGTCTATTTCGTCATGTCGCTCGGCTGGAGCGTTCTCGAACGTCCGCAGCTCGACGACCTCTGGACCGATACGGCGCTGTGGAAGCGCAGCTTCTTCGGAGCGTTCTGGTGCCTGGTCGCCAGCTATCTCGTCGCCGGCAGCCTGCCGTTCATCGAAAGCCTGTTCGGCGTCGTCACCGACATCAGTCTGCTCGAAATGACCGACGTCTCGCACCCGCTGTTGCAAGAGCTGGTTCGGCGAGCGCCCGGCACGTACAACCATTCGATGTCGGTCGCGACGATCGGCGAGACGGCGGCCGATGCGATCGGAGCGAACGGGTTGCTCGTTCGCGTCGGCGCTTATTTCCACGACGTCGGCAAGATGCTCAAGCCGCATTATTTCGTCGAGAACATGACCGAAGGGCAGAAGAGCCGCCACGAGCAACTCGCCCCCGCGATGAGCACGCTGATCATCATCGGTCACGTGAGAGACGGCGTCGATCTGGCGCGCGAGCACAACCTGCCGCGGCGCGTCGTCGACTTCATCGAACAGCACCACGGCACGACGCTCGTCGAGTACTTCTATCGCGAGGCGACGCGCCTCGCCGACCAGACGCCGGACCACAAGTCCGATGCCGAGGAATCGGCGTTCCGCTACCCCGGCCCGAAGCCGCAGACGAAGGAGGTCGGCGTGATCATGCTCGCCGACGCCGTCGAAAGCGCCAGTCGAACGTTGAGCGAGCCGACGCCGAAACGCATCGAAAGCCTCGTCCGCGGCATCGCGCTCAAGCGACTGCTCGACGGGCAGTTCGACGAATGCGGGTTGTCGCTGAACGAGATTCGCGTCGTGGAGGATTCGCTCATCAAATCCCTGATCGGCATCTATCACGGCCGGATCAAGTATCCCGACCAGAAGATCGCATGAGCGCCGCCGAGCCAGCCGGTCCGTCGCCGAATCGGGACGACGGAGCGACCGACGACCGTCGATACGAGATCGAAGTCAACGACGCTCAGGCACGCATCGACGTCGATCTCGACCGTTTGAAAGCGGTGGCCGACGATGTGCTTCGGTACGAAGGCGTGCGATCCGCCGAAGTCAGCATCGCGCTGATCGACGGCGGAACGATGCAGCGGCTCAATCGCGAGCATC
This sequence comes from Planctomycetaceae bacterium, assembly GCA_049790855.1. Taxonomy (GTDB): domain Bacteria; phylum Planctomycetota; class Planctomycetia; order Planctomycetales; family Planctomycetaceae; genus JACCRE01. The sequence continues at coordinate 8,021 of JBAQZJ010000260.1, forward strand.
TCGGCCACGACTACGACACCGACGTGCTGAGTTTCCTTCTCGATTCCTCCGATCCTGCGACGGTCGCCGACGGTCGCCCCCGCGGATTGGGCAAGACGCTCGACGGGGAGATCCTCATCAGCACCGACGTCGCTGCGAAGGTGGCCGGCGAATTCGGCTGGAGCGAGGAGGATGAGACGACTTTGTATCTCATTCATGGATTGCTGCATCTCATCGGCTACGATGATCTGACCGATGCGGAGAAGGCCGCGATGCGCCAGCGGGAGCGACTTCATCTGGCTCGTTGGAACATGACCCCGGCGTACCACGAGGACTCGGGACACGACGATTCGGACGCGCCCGCGGGTTCGCCGCCCCACGATTCGCACACCGGTGTGAGAGGTTGATGTCACTCTTGCCGCCGGCGGCCACGGTCGTCGGACTTGCCGGTTGTTTCTTTTTTTCGCTCGCCGCGCATAGCCTGCGCGATTTCTCGCGTCATCGTCTCGCCGAATGCTGCGCCAGCCGTAATCGGTCGGCCCGGTTCGGCGAGATTCTGAAGCGCCACGAATCGGCGTTCGTCGCCTGCGACGCTTTCGCGGTGCTGGGGCTGCTCGTGTTTCTGGCGGGCAGCATGATCTGGTTCCAACTGCCGCCGTTGCAGCCCGTCGAGCGAAATCCAGGCCGATTGGCGTCCCTCGCGCTCGGCCTGTTGGTCCTGGTGCTGCTTTGCCGGCTGATCCTGCCGTGGACCGTCGCCCGTGTCGCTGGCGAGCCGTTCCTGTGTCGCGCCTGGCCGATCCTTCGGCTCTTCGCACTCGTCATGAGTCCGCTCGTGTTCGTCGCCCGGCGCCTCGACCGATTGTCCCACCGCGTCGCCGGGCTTCCCGAACCTGCCTCGGGCGATGCCGCGGCGCTGACGGAAGAGATTCGCAGCGTCGTCGATGAAGGCCGGCGTGAGGGGCTGATCGAGGCGGAAGCGGGAACGATGATTCAGCGCGTGATCGAACTTCAGGACGAAGACATCGGCGCGGTGATGACCCCGCGGACCGAAATGGTCACGATCCGCACCGGCGCCACCGTCGAAGACGCACGCCGCACCTTCATCGAAGCCGGTCACAGCCGCGTGCCGGTGATCGGCGACGGCGTCGATGACGTCCTCGGCATCCTCTACGCGAAAGATCTGCTGTCGCACCTCGACGGCGCCGGATCGCGCGACGAGCCTGTCGAAGGATTGATTCGCGAGCCGTTCTATGTGCCGATCACGACGCGGGTCGACACCGTGCTCGAAACGATGAAGCGCCAGCGCATCCATCTCGCGATCGTCGTCGACGAATACGGCGGCGTGGCGGGTCTGGTCACGCTGGAAGACGTGCTCGAAGAGATCGTCGGCGACATCGTCGACGAGTATGATCCCGCCGAAGAGAACGGAATCATCCGTCGCTCTGCCACGGCGCTCGACGTCGAAGGCTGGGTCCACCTCGACGATCTCAACGAAGAGTTCGGGCTGGGGCTTCCCGAGGACGAGGGTTTCGATACGCTCGGCGGGTTCGTCGTCGACGAGATGGCGCGGGTTCCCGAGGCCGGCGAGCAGTTCACCTGGCAGAACCTGCGGATGACGATTCTCGACGCCGACCGCCGCAAGGTGAACCGCGTGCAGATCGAAGTCGTCGGACCGACGCCGAGCGCCGCCGGCAACGGGTGAGCGTCGCTCTCCGAAGACCGGCCGTCGAACCGCTCTTCGCACATGTCCTGAATCAGCGATTCCTTGAGAAAGTTCTTTCGCCGCGAAGAGGCGCGAAAGACGGCAAAAAGAGCGTCCTGCTTGAGGCTTCGACGTTCGGCACGGTTTCTTTTTAGAGCGTCCTGACAAAACTCCCATCTCCCTGGGGAGAGGGGCCGGAGGTGAGGGGAGCCGTTTGGCCCTCGTCGCGAAAGCTCAATGTCGTTCTCGCACTTCAGACGGTTGCAAAACACAGGTCAAACCACAGGGCATCCCCTCACCCCTGACCCCTCCCCCCAGCGGAGAGGGGAACCGGCGACGCGACCATCGATTCTTTGCGGCCAAACTTCTGCCGCAGCTTTGCAACTCAGAACACCGGCCGCCGTTCACCAGCGTTCGACCGGTCCGCTCGGTACAGGGACGTGCATTTCCGGCAGCAGGCCGCTGCGGTCGCCGACGGTCGGGCCGGCCGTGGCGATCTCGGCGAGGGCGCTCTCAAACTCGTCGCTCGTTTTGGCGAGTTGGACGCGGTGCCTGAGTGCCGCGCCGACGCGCATCGACTTGACGTACCAGTGCGCCATCTTGCGGAACCGGACGATCGCCTTTTCCGGATCATGCCGCTCTTGCAGGTAGCGAAACTGCCGGCGGAGCAGCGTCATGCGGTCGTCGAAATTGCCGGGAGGCCCGTACATGCCCGTCGTTTCGTACTCGACGAGCTGGCGGAAGATCCACGGATTGGCGAGTGCTCCGCGACCGATGGATACGGCCTGACAGCCCGTTCGCCGTTGCAGGCGAACGGCGTCCTCGACCGATCGCACATCGCCGTTTCCGACGACCGGAATCTTCTCGACGGCTTCGACGACCTGCCGGATTCCGTCCGGGTTGATCACGCCCGAAAAGCCTTGAGCGCGAGTCCGCCCGTGAATTGCCACCGCGACGATGCCGACCTGCTCGAACTCGCGGGCAAACCGGGGGGCCGTGATCTCGGTCTCATCCCACCCGAGCCGCATTTTCACGGTGACGGGGATCGCCACGGCTTCGACGACCGATTGCACGAGCCGCGCCGAGGCGCCGACGTCGCACATCAGCTTCGAACCGGCACCCGTTCGTGTGACGTGGTCGACCGGGCACCCCATATTAATGTCGATCGAGTCGACGCCGCGGGATTCGAGAAGCTGTGCCGCATCGCGCATCACCTGCGGGTCGTGCCCGAAGATCTGCACGGCGAACGGCGAGTCGTCGGGATGCGTTTCGATCAGTTTGAATGACTTCTCGCTGCCTTCCAGCAAAGCCCGTGCATTGACGAGATCGGTCGTCGCCAGCCCGACGCCGCCGATCTCCCTCACGATCCTGCGAAACGGGAGGTTCGTGAAGCCGGCCAGCGGTGAGAGATGCCACCGCGAGGGCACGCGAAGCGATCCGTAATAAAGTGGTTCAGGAGACATATGTTGCATTAATGAATATTGTTTAGCCGCGACCAGCGGGAGCGCTCCCGCTGGTCGCGGCT
>JBAQZJ010000261.1:0-12070 GCA_049790855.1 Planctomycetaceae bacterium
GCGGGAGCGCGTCATAAAACGCGCTCCCGCGGGTCGCGGCTAAACGTTTCGATCAAGCGACGTGGTGATACGGCTCGAAGTCCATCCCGAACGTCTCCGCGACGGGCCGGTTGGTTACGGCGCCGGCGTGCAGGTTCACGGCGTTCGCCAGTCCCGGATCGTCGCCGCATGCCGCAGCCAGGCCCTTCGCCGCGATCCGGCGGGCGTAGGGAAACGTCACGTTGCACAGGGCGTAGGTGCTGGTGCGGCCGACGGCGCCGGGCATGTTCGTCACGCAGTAATGCACGATGTCGTCGACGACGTAAGTCGGGTCGGCATGCGTCGTCGGTCGTGCCGTTTCGAAGCAGCCGCCCTGGTCGATCGCCACGTCGATCACGACGGCTCCAGGCTTCATCAGGGAAAGGTCTTCCGCTCGGACGAGCTTTGGCGCCCTTGCGCCGGGAATGAGCACGGCTCCAATGACCAGGTCTGCCAGCCGAAGCTGCTCGCGGATGTTATGCCGATCGGAAAACAGCGTGTTCACGTTCGCCGGCATGAAGTCGTCGAGCTGCCGCAGCCGTTCGACGTTCACGTCGAGCAGGACCACGTCAGCCTGAAAACCGGCAGCGATGCGAGCAGCGTTCTTGCCGACGACCCCCCCGCCCAGAATCGCAATGTGCGCCGGCGGTACGCCGGGAACGCCGCCGAGCAGAATCCCGCGACCTTCCTGCGGCCGTTCGAGGAACTTCGCCCCCTGCTGGATGCTCATACGGCCGGCGACTTCGCTCATCGGCGTCAGCAGCGGCAAGTCGCCCTTGGGACCGGTCAACGTTTCGTAAGCGACAGCCGAAATCCCAGTCGCCAGGACGTTGCGGGTCAATTCCTCGCTCGCAGCAAAATGGAAGTACGTGAAAAGGATCTGCCCGGAACGCAGCAGCGGCCACTCCTGCGGCTGCGGTTCTTTGACTTTCAAGACGAGATTTGCTTGTCCCCAGACTTCGGCGGCAAAGGCGACGACCTCGGCACCGCTTGCGACATACTCCTCATTGCTGATCCCGCTGCCGAGGCCCGCGTCCGCCTCGACCAGCACGCGATGCCCATCGGCGGTCATCTCCTCGGCGCCGACCGGCAGCAGCGCGACCCGATATTCATCGGCCTTGACTTCCCGCGGCACTCCGATGATCACGGCGGCGTTCTCGCTTGAGGAATGAGTATGACGGATTGTGGGCTGGCAGGAGCGGGGCATCAAGAGGGACGACGAGAGTGGATCGCAGATCGAGGATGGTGGATAAAGGAGCGTCGAGTGTGATTCGCCCCGGAGCTGGCTCTTCGGCACTTCTCAACCGTCTCTTCACGATCCGCGAAACATGACGCCCGCCGAGACCGCCGCCGCGAACCTCTTGATCGAACTTGCCCTCGCTGAAGATCTCGGCGAGCCGCCGGACGACGTCACCAGCCGTGTCACGATCGGCCCGAACGAAGCGGGACGTGTCGACATCGTCGCCCGCAAGGAGGGCGTGCTCGCAGGGCTGCCGATCGTCGGGCTTGTCTTCGAGCGGTACGACACTTCGGTGAAAGTCGAGCCGATGGTGCAGGACGGCTCACCGTTGAGGCCCGGAACCGTCGTCGCGTCGCTGTCAGGGTCGATGCGAAGTTTGCTGACCGGCGAGCGGACGGCCCTCAACTTTCTCACGCATCTCTCCGGCATTGCGACGCTGACCCGCCGCTACGTCGACGTGGTCCGGGGTTCAAACGCCGTCATTCTCGACACCCGCAAGACGCACCCCGGCTATCGACGACTCGAAAAGTATTCCGTCCGCATGGGCGGCGGCCACAATCATCGAATGGGCCTGTTCGACGGCTGTCTCGTTAAGGACAACCACCTCGCCGCCTGGTCGGCGGCGCATCCGGGCACGTCGCTGGCCGATGCGCTGCGGCATATCCGTCAGCAGATCGGCGAAGCGATCCTCGAAGTCGAAGTCGATAGCCTCGAACAACTCGACCTGGCGCTCGATGCCGATCCTGATCTCATTCTGCTCGACAATATGACGGTGGAGAGGCTCCGCAAAGCCGTCGCGCTACGAAACGAGCGAGGCCACAAAGCGCAGCTTGAAGCCTCGGGAGGCGTGACCCTGGAGACGGTGGCGACGATCGCGGCCTCGGGCGTCGAACGGATCAGCGTCGGTGCGCTCACGCACTCGGCCGTCGCCCTCGATCTCGGCTTCGACTGGCACGAGGCACGCTGATGGCCCGCCGGTCGCGTTTGACGCAGCAGCACTCTGAAAGCCGAAGCGCGCGCGTCGGCGCAATCCAATCTCTCTCGCTGATTGCCGCAACGGTCTGGTTCCTCCTGTTCGCTGTTTACTTTTTGAGCCGACCGCTGGAAAACCAACAGGAAGTCAACCGGTTCGACCTGTTGCTTCTGCTTCCGGAACTTCTGCTGGAGCATTTCACGGCCGGCGAGAACGACCTGCCGGCCGGATGGCGATATCTGCCGCAGCGATTCGACCTGATCGCGACTGCGATGTTCATAGCGGCGGGCGTCTGGGGCATTGGTCGGCTCATGCTGCGAGCCATCCCGAAGTTGCGGAACTTCCCGTTCGTAGTGACCACCTTCACGTGGTTTCAGTTTCGGGAAGCGCAACCGGACGACGATCAGCCCGATTGCAGCTTCCAGACGGCGAATTGTCTCGAACGCAACGTCGTCTGCTTCGGTCTCGGCACCGCGGCCTGGTCGTTGTTGACCCTGGCGTTCGGCCTCGCGGGCTGGTTATCGCAACCACTTTTCGCAGGCGTGCTGCTATCGGCAATGGCGGCTGAACTTGTTTTGATCATCCAGGGCCGACGGTCCAATCCGACGAAGCGATCCGGCGAGTTCGCGATGCCGGACCGCAGGTCGATCGTGCTGGCCGGCATCGCGATGGCGCCGTTCCTGCTGGCTGCCGTGCTTGGTTCGATGCTTCCGCCATTCGCGTTCGATGTGAAGGAATACCATCTCGGCGGACCGAAGGAATGGTTCCTCGACGGTCGCGTTCATTTCCTGCCGCACAACGTTTACACGAGCTTCCCGGCGCTTACCGAGATGCTGAGCCTCTCGGCGATGGTGGTGCGAGATGATTGGTATCGAGGCGCGCTCGCCGGAAAACTCCTGCTGGCGGGTTTCTTGCCGCTGACGGCTGCTGCGGTGTTCGCGACCGGCCGGCGACTGTTCGGGGCGACGGCAGGATTGATCGGCGCGGTGATCTACGCGACGACGCCGTGGGCCTACCAGATTTCCGTGATCGCCTACGCCGAGGGTGGTCTGACGTGTTACCTCGCGCTGTCGTTGTTGGCGGTCGTGGCGACGCTTCAGCAATGGCGGGCAGGGCGGGCTTCGTTCGTAATGGTACTGCTGGCGGGTCTCTTCGCGGGCAGCGCAATGGCCTGCAAGTACACCGGCGTGGTCCAGGTCGTCGTTCCGCTGGGAATCGCACTCGTCGCCGGGTGTTGCCTGTATCGAAACCGACCGGCTGCGGCCGGTCGGGCCAGCCGCGACGAACCTGCTGAGCGCGGCGAAATTGCAATCGAGCGAAGGCGACGAGGTTGGCAAGTCGTCGCAATCTATGCGCTGGGCGTCTGCCTCGCCGTGGGGCCGTGGCTCGTCAGAAACGTCGTCGAAACGGGGAATCCAGTCTATCCACTGATGTGGACAGTTTTCGACGGACGCGACTGGGATGCCGAACTGAATGCGAAATGGCGTGCGGCACACAGTCCGCCGCACCATCAGCCGGCATCGATCTTTACCGACATGGCAGGAATCGCCGCCGAAAGCCACGGACAAAGTCTGCTCGTGTTCGGACTCGCACCGCTGGCATTGCTCGGTTCGCATCGCCGGTCGGCGGCATGGCTGTGGTTGTACGTCGGATTTCTCTACGTCGCTTGGTGGACGCTGACGCACCGAATCGACCGGTTCTGGGTTCCCTTACTGCCGGTGGCGTGCCTTCTCGCCGGAGCTGGAGCCGTCGGGCCGACGAGTCTGCCGAGTCGGGACGCAGATCCCATCGCCGAAAGATTGCATTGGCTGTGGCGGTTTGTCTGCGGTGCCGGAATTGTCGGCGCGGTGCTGCTCAATTGCGTCTATCTGCGACCGCAGCAACCGGCCGGCACCGGGTTTCTGGCCGATCTCGATGCCGCGACTCAGGCAGCCGCCACACCGGGAATCGCGGCGTTGAATCGAACATTGCCGGATGGCGCCAAGGTATTGCTCGTCGGTGAGGCGGAGGTCTTCGACGCTCGTTTCCCGTTGATTTACAACACCGTCTTCGACCGGAACATTTTTGAAGCCTGGACGGCACAGCCTTCCGAAGCGATGCCGGGCGAGAACCGAACGTTGCGTTCCCCAGATGAAATCCGTCGAACGCTCGCCGACCACGGCGTGACGCACGTCTTCGTCAATTGGCGCGAGATCATGCGGTATCGCACGACGTACGGCTTCACGCCGTTCTTCACGCCCGATCGATTCGAGGAACTGCGGCAAGTCGGAGTCCTCGGCGAACCTTCCGACGTGCGAACGATTCCGCTCGACTCACTCGGGCCGGAACAACGTCGCGAAGCCGAGCAGGCATTTCCCTCATTGATTCGCGAACGGGGCGAAGGTCGGGCGATGCTCGCAGCTGAACTCTATCCCGTTTCCGGCGAGTAGGATTCCCGACTCGGAAGCGCCGGCAGCCTCGATAAACAGCACGACTTGCGACGCGCCGACTCAACGCTCGCTAGGGAAACGATTACGCAGCAGTTCCCGTTGGGCCTGACTGCAGCGCGGTGTGCGGGGGCGCTCGGGGCAGGGAGCGATCGTGGGTTCGAGTTGCGACGGCGGCTGACACGGGCGTCGCGCATCTTCGTCGAACGAAAATGAGTCGAACGGCAAGTTCGCAACGACAGGTTCTGCGTGCTCGTTCATGGTCGTCCTCACAAACTCCGGCGACTCACATCGTTCGTCGGTGTCAGAGAGTCTGGCTGAAAGCTTACCGTTATTGAACTCGACCTTCGATAACGGAATCGTTCTCGATCGGCATTCGGCCTGTCCGTTCGGCGACACTGTAACTGTCGCGATCGCGGCTGGTGTAGGCGACGATCAATTCGGCCAGCAAGCCGAGAGACAGTGCCTGCCCGCCGAGCAGGATTGCGGCGACCGAGTAGGCGAGCAGCGGTCGATCGCCGATCGGGTCCGGTGTGACGGCGCCGATGACGTTCATGAGCACCCAGAGGACCGACAGATAGCCCAGCCCGACCGTTCCGAGACCGAGCAGAGCGAAACCGATTCCACCCAGCAGGTGTTGCGGCCGCTCGCCGTAACCGGTCAGGAATGTGACGGTGAACAAATCGAGCAGCCCTCGCAGAAACCGACGGACGCCGTATTTCGAAGTGCCGTGCTTCCGCGGACGGTGATGCACGGGCAGTTCCGTGACGCGGAAGCCCCGCGCATGCGCTAGCACGGCGATGAACCGGTGTAACTCGCCGTAGATGCGAATTTCGTCGGCGACGTCCTTCGTAAACAACTTTAGTCCGCAGTTGTGGTCATGGAGTTTCAGGCCGGTCAGCCGGCCGACGAGCCAATTGAAAACGCGGCTCGGATAAACCTTGTGCCACGGATCGAGCCGCCGTTCCTTCCAGCCATTGACGACTTCAAATCCCTCGTCTCGCATCGCGAGAAACGCCGGAATCTCGGCGGGGTCGTCCTGCAAATCGGCATCCATCATCAGCAGCAGCCCGCCCGAAGCGGCCCGCATGCCGGCCGTCAGAGCCGCCGCCTTGCCGAAGTTTCGACGGAAGCGGATGCCCGATACGCGACGGTCGCTTCGCGACAGTTCTTCAATGATCTTCCAGGATCCGTCGCGCGAGCCGTCGTCGACGAAGATGACTTCGTACGACAGAGTCTGCGCGTCGCCGACCGCAGCGATCTCGCGGTGCAGTTCGCGCAGGCTCTCGGCTTCGTTGTAGACGGGGATGAGAATCGAAAGCATCGGAGCGTTCTCAGGCGACGGGCGGCGAGCCGGAAGCGTCCGTCTCCGGTGCCGGCCGGGTCGGATCTCTCACCGCAATTCCGTAGTATAGCACGACGGCGACGACGACTTCGGCGACAAGTCCGACGAGTCGCAGCAAGAACGCCGCCGCGACCGCCTGGCGAGCGTCGATACCCGGCTGAAACTGCAACACGGCGATCAAGACGCCTTCGCGGACGCCGACGCCGCCGGGAGCGAAGATCGCGAGGAATCCGGCAACCATCGGCAGGGCGACGCAGGCCGTCCAGGCGGGGATCTCGGCAAGACGCACTTCGGCCCCGACGCCGCGAAGCGTCGCCCACAACGCGAGACCGTGAATCGACCAGGCGAGGCAGAAGGCGGGAACTCCCTTCCCGATCGTCCGGGCATCGATCCGCTTGGCGAAGTTCTCTGCGTTCGGAACCGGTGCGAGCTTGTGGGCGACGAATGCGAACAGCCGGCCGACGACCGGCATCGAGAGGAGCACGATCAGAAGCACCGAGGCGGGCAGAATCCACGGATGGTCGAGCACCCAACGGCCGACAGGATGTGTCGCGAGATCGCGCAGCGCCTCCGGCGATCGTCCGAGATCGTCCGGAAGCAAAAACGGATACAGTGCGACGGCGATCTCGGCGCCGACGCCCATCATCACGAGAGTCTCGTAGACCGCCGCGAGCGCTCCGACACGAAATCGCCCGCCGGCGACCGCCGCCATTTGACCGCGGATGATGGGCACGAGCGCTTTGCCGGGCACGTACTTTCCGAGGTGTCCGCAGTAGTAGGCACGAAACGCCGCAGGCCAGGCGATCTCGTCGCCCATCTGCGAGAGCAACATGCGCCAATACCAGGCACTGGGCGCCCAACCGGCCGTATAGAGCAGCCCGGCGAGCACCAGCCAGCCGATGTGAAGGTCGACGTCGCCCGCCGACCCCTCACGCCAGAGCTTCGCGGCCCGGTCGACGACGAATGCGAGCACGAGCAGCGTCAGCGACCATTTCGCGAGGGTCCAAAGCCGTTTGCGAAAACGGGGCGGCAGGTCTCCCGATCCGTCGGACAAAGTCTCGCCGCCTGCTGATGTCGTAGGGTCGGGCGTGCCGGCCGCAATTCGCATCCGGTTCACCGATCTGACCCGCGATGTCGTTCAGCCGGGTTAGTCGTCCAGCCGGGCTACAGGTACTGATCGTCGGTCAGATCCTGTTCGGTGATGATCTTCAACTCGCTCGATTCGAGCGTGCGAAGGGCCTGATCGATGTCGTCGACATAGATCGCCACGCCGCCGCGGCCTTTGCGATAGAGAAGCGGATACGCGTAGTGGATGTTGACCTCGGCTCGCAGCAGCGGCCGGCAAACTTCGACGAGCGGTTGCGGCTCGTCGGGCAGTTCGACGCCGATCACGTCGGTCTCGAAGACCGCGAGGCCGGAAAGCTTCATTAGCTCGTGGCCGCGCTCGTAATTGCTGACGATGACGCGTGCGACGACGCAGTCGACGCTGTCGACGATGCTGAGCGCCACGACTCGAAGGTCGACGCTTTCGATGTGCCGCATCAGGTCTGCAAGGTTTCCGACGCGGTTCTCCATGAATACGCTGAACTGCCGCAGACAGGCCCACGGGCGGCCGCGGGCCGTCAGCGGGTCGGTCGAAACGGCACCTCCGTTCCCGAAATCGGTCGGCATCAAGCGATTCCTCTGGTCGAACATCCGACGGGCAAGGGATCACGGTCTGAAACACGCGTCCCCGTGCGACCCGCCACGCTACGCGAAGCTGGCCGAGCCGTCAATCCGCCGCCCGAATCGTGTCGACGAGATGCCGTCACTCGGTGCCGTGCGCTCAGGACTCGGCAGACTTCGAATACTGCACTCCGGCAAAAGCGACCGCGGTGCATTGGATCGCCTCGTGGATCGCCTCGTCGGAGACGCCGAGATTGCGCAACTTCTTCACATGCCCCGAGACGCAGGGATGACAGGCGTTGAGGTCGCTGATGGCGACGTTGATCAATTCGACGGTTTTTTCGTCGAAGCTTGTTCCCTGAAAGGTATGCGCCCGCAAGCCGACTGACATGCCGCCGAAGACGTCGCTGCCGGCGAGTTCACGGAACTTGAAGAACGTATTGTACATCGCATTCGTCGCGACGAGCGCGGCGATTTCGGCGATCTGCCCGTCGTTCAGTCCGTTTGCCTTCGCATGATCGGTATAGAAGTCGGACCAGCCCTGCGAACCCTCCTTGAGGGCGACTGCCAGCGCGATCGCCGCCTTCGTCGGAAGGTCGAGCGCACCGGGCGAACCGACGAACTTCTTGAAGTTCATGTAGAAATCCGACAAGAATGCCGGTACTTGGCCCATCGGCAAGAAGACTTCCGGCAGCGGCCTGTCGCCAAAGAACTCCTTGAGCCGGCCGTAGGTTTGCGACGCTTTATCGACGGCCTCAGATTCAGGAAGCGGCGGAATACGGGACATGGCGGGACGGGTGGTTGGAGTCAGGGAATCAGCGATGGTCAGCCGCCCCCTTCAGGGGGGGTTCGACCTACGAAAAATCCCGCCGACGGTAGTCGGCGGGCTTTGACGCACGTCGAACGTCGAACTTCGATTCGGAGGCTCAGTCGAGTGTCTGCTCGCCCTTCTTCCAGTTGCACGGGCAAAGTTTGTCAGTCTGCAAGGCGTCGAGGACGCGCAGCACTTCATCGACGTTCCGACCGACGCCGAGATCATGCACTGCCATCCAGCGGACGACTCCCTGCGGGTCGATGATGAACACTCCGCGGTAGGCGATGCCCTTCTTCTCGTCGAGCACGCCGAACGATCGCGAAAGATCGTGGCTCGTGTCGGCGAGCATCGGGTATTTCATGCTCTTGAGGTCCTGGTGGCTGTCGCACCAGCCCTTATGCGAATAGATGCTGTCGGTGCTCGCCGTCAGCACGACGCATTCGCGGTCTTCAAATTCGCCCAGCGCCTTGTTGAACGCGACGATCTCGGTCGGACAGACGAACGTGAAGTCGAGCGGGTAAAAGAACAGGCAAACCCACGAGCCTCGCAGATTCGACAGGCTGATCGTCGGAAACATGCGCTCTTCGTCGCCGTCGTTGCGGCGATCGTAGGCCTGGACCTCGAAATCGGGGGCCGGATGTCCGACGCGGGCGAACGGATACGGACGGACTTCGGCAGCAGGGGAAGCGGTCGCCATGGGGAAGCGGTTTCCTCGTCGATCTCACAGACCAGTTGGCAGCCCGTCTGACACGTGACGGATCATGAATTCGCTGGCAGTATAGGAGCGGCAGTGCCTGAATCAAGTTCTGTGCCGCGCGTCAAAAAAGCCCACCCGCGGTCGCGGATGGGCTTCAGTCAATTCCATTTCGACGATCTCAGAGACCCGCGTCGATCACCAACAGCTTGCCGGCTGAAAGCGGTTCGCCGTCCTTGGTCTTCGCGTTCTCGTCGACCGTGCCGATCACGGTGACATAGAGCTTGCCGTCCTTATCGAACGCCAGCGCCGTCGGCTTGTCGAGCTGCAGAATCTTCTTCGTGGTCGCCTTGTCGCCTTCGAGCGTGACCTCGAACAGGCCGGCCTCTTCCGGTTTCGCCCAGGCGAAGTCGGTCACATAGATTTTCTTCGTCTTCGGGCTGATTGCCATTCCGGCTGGGTCATGCAGGCCGAGCGGGTACTGCTTCTTCAGCTCACCCGAAGCCGGGTCGTACACGAGCAGCAGACTGTCGCCCGGAACGTTAATCTCGCCCATCTGGCCGACGTACAATTCGGTCTTATCGGCGTTGAACTCGAGCGGCACCGGGGCATCGACCTGCACGTCGGTCTTGGTGGCGATCGTCGGAACCATCTTGTCGCCGAGTTTGCCGTCGGTCAGCTCGATTCTGTGGATCCAGCCCTTCGTGTCGTCGCCGTTCGAGCTGATGAAGACGCCGGTCTTTCCGACAGCGATATCGTAGAAGTTGCCCTCGGGCTTCGTCGTCGGTTCGCCGAGGGCGGTCTCGGCACCTTCTTTGATCGGGCCGAACGACTTCTCGCTGTTGCCTTCGGGGGTGGGCGTCTGAGCGGGGGCATCGGCGATCTTGTAGCTTCGCACGACCTCTTCGCCGTCGACCCGGCTGCCGTCGCCGACGACGAGCGTTTCCTCACCCACGAAATCGAGACCGAGCGGTCCGATGTCGTACTTCGGCCCCTTGCCGTAAACGTCGGTCGCATAGCCGCTGATCTCGAGCGTCACCCCGTGACCCTTCGGGTCGTAGCGATAGACGCCGTACTTGCTCGCAACGAAGACATGGCCCGTCTTGGCGTGTATCGCCAGGCCCGAGGGATTCTCGAGGTTCGTAACGAGCGCGACGGCCTCGGGGCCGGCGGCAGCATCGGCAGGCTTGTCAGCCGGCTTCTCTTCCGCGGGTTTCTCCGCGGCCGGCTTGTCTTCTTTGGGCTTGTCTTCGGCCGGTTTCTCTGCCTTGGGCTTCTCTTCCGCTGGCTTTTCGTCTGCCGGTTTCTCTTCGGCGGACTTTTCCTCAGCCGGTTTCTCTTCCGGCTTTGGCTCGGCGGGTTGTTCCGTCGCCGGTTCGGCCGGTTTGTCCTGAGCGAACGCCGGTCCGGCGACAAAACACGCCGTCGCGACCGCGAACAGCGCGGGTGTCATTCGCTTCCACAACATGTGCCAGTCCTTCATTCGGTAGATGTTCGAGGGGTGGATGGACAGCCGTCGCGACTCTAGCCACGACGAATCACGATTGCAAACAGGATGGGAGGGGCGACTCCCGATGCATCAAAAGAATCGCCGTCGCAACTTCAGCATTTCACTCGGGCAATTCCGGCGCCTCGTGCATCGGATAGCTCTCGCTCGACAGACCCTCCTTCAGAAAGGTGATCAGGTCGGTCGTCTCTTGTTCGCTCAGTTCGAGCTTGAATATCTCTTCGTCGAGATAATCGTTCGCGGTGCCGCCCTTGTTGTAGTGCTCCATGACTTCTTCGAGCGTCTTCATGCTGCCGTCGTGCATGTAGGGGGCCGAGCGGGCGACCTCGCGCAGCGTCGGAGTCTTGAACGCCCCGGTGTCGCCTTCGAGGTCGCTGAATTCCGCACGGCCTTTGTCCGGCTCCGACGCGTTCATGCCGACGCCGACGTTGTGGAACGCGAAGTCGGAGAAGTGCGGCCCCGAATGACAGGCCGAGCAGTTCGCCTTGCCGAAGAACAGTTTCATCCCTCGGACGGCCGATTCCGACAGGGCCGATTCGTCTCCGGCCTTGTACAGGTCGTACGGTGCGTCGCCCGACAGAATCGTCCGCTCGTAGGCGGCGATCGCCTTCGCCAGCGTTTCCTTGGTGCAGTCGCTGCCGAAGATCTCGTTGAACTGCTGGTTATAACCCTCGATGGCGTTGAGTCGCTTGACGGCCTCTTCGACCGGCAGGTTCATCTCGATCGGATTCTCGATCGGTCCTAACGCCTGCTCTTCGAGGGTCGCCGCGCGCCCATCCCAGAACTGAAACCGGCTGAACGCTGCATTGATGACCGTCGGGGCATTGCGGCCGCCGACTTTTCCGCCGACGCCCTTGCTGGTCGCGCGGCCGTCGCTCCAGCCGTGCTTCGGGTCGTGGCAGGTCGCGCAGGCGACGCTGTTGTCTGCCGAGAGCCGCGGGTCGAAGTACAGTTGGTGGCCGAGCGCGATCTTCCGGGGGTCGGAAAGGTTGTCCTCCGGATACTTCAACTCGCCCAGGCACTCGGGCACCTCGAACTTCGCCGCGTCCTCCTGAGCCGACACCTCGGCCGTCGCGATAAGCGCCAACAGCGGGGCAGCCAGCATCGCGGCAAATCGTCGCGGCGTGGAGCAGGGCATCAGTGTGACCTCTCTGAATCGCTGAAGCTCGGAGTGTGGGGAAGCGGTCCGCAAAAGTGGACCGCCCAACGGTGGGACATCGGTGGGACGCAATGCCGCAGCGGACGCAAAGCCGTGCGCGAACGCATTATTCGCATCAACACCCCATTGTGTGAAGCCCTCGCCATCCCCGCAAGGAAGCCGGGACGCCGCGTTCCCGTCGATTCACCATCTCGTTATGCTTGCAATGTTTAGCCGCGATCGACGGGAG
>JBAQZJ010000262.1:0-2864 GCA_049790855.1 Planctomycetaceae bacterium
CTGCCGACCAGTTCCCCCGCCGAATCTGACGCAATAGGAGAACTTCCGCGCTCACCCCGCCGCCGGCAGTGTTTCATGCATCGGCAGCAGTTCGTCGGACGTTCGCAAAGACGCGGCGAAGTCGAGGTCGGCGAACAGGCGCGGGCGCTTGTACTGCTCGGCGACGGCGCCGGTCTGACGAATCCGCTGGCGATCGAAGTCGGCCCAGGCCCCCGATGCCAGCGGACGCAGTCGCACGGCACCGAGCCGCAGCGAGGTGCGCTTCGCGTCGTACTCGCAATTGGCGCTGCGCAGCTCGGCGTCGAGACGCGAGGCCAGCCCCTGGCCGACCCAGGCGCCGGGCAGGTCGTCCAACTCGACGAACAGGCCGTAATAGGGCACGTCCTCTTCGAAGCAGGGAGCGAGGGCGTACGAGCCGAGCCGCAATCGCAGCCGTTCGCAGGCGGCGTCGACGGCGCGAGACACCTGGATCTCGCTGAGCTTCTCGCCGGTCAGGTTCGAGAAGTGCTTGCCCTTGTGCAGGAACTCGATCAGCGGCGTGCGGCCCTCGAAACCGACGCAGCGCACGACGTCGTGAATGTCGTAGCGATACAGCCCGCTGGAAGTCGTTAATAAAATATAATAATCACGACCTTCGACGAGTTCGTGGGGCAGCAGCACGGTCGGGTTGCCGCTCTCCCGCTCGTCGACGGGAATGAACTCGAAGAACGAGCCGAGCAGGTCGAGCATACCGGCCGGGCTGTCGTCGGCGAGCGGAATCGTCATCCGGCATTCGCTCGCCATCAATCCGAGATCGCGCTTGGGCACGTCGCCGAAGTATTCCGGAAAGAATCGCAAATACGCGGTCAGCGGGCCGCCGAGCCAGCAGCCGACCATTCTGAAGTTCGGCCAGACGTCTTTCGGGTAGAGGTGGCCGGTCCGCGAGAC
This sequence comes from Planctomycetaceae bacterium, assembly GCA_049790855.1. Lineage (GTDB taxonomy): Bacteria > Planctomycetota > Planctomycetia > Planctomycetales > Planctomycetaceae > JACCRE01. Next base: position 928 of record JBAQZJ010000262.1, read on the forward strand.
GATCGCATCGAGTTCGCGGGCGCGACGCGGGTCGGCCCGCAGGTCGCGGCGAACCTCGCGAAGCACCGCTTTGGGATAGTGAAAACCGGCCGAGAGCGTGCCGTCGCGGACATCCCGAACGAGTTGCTCTTGATGGGCGTCGCCGAATCGTGCGAGGGCCAGATGCGTGCTCGGATTGGGCGACATCCAGGAACCGACGTCGCGGGTTAATCCGACCCGCCAGGCGAGATAATACTTCGCGTGGACGTCTTTCAATTTATTGGCGGCGAGCGGCAGGCAATAACCGCGACGGATGAGTCGGTTCTGCATCCGCGAGATCATGCCGCTGATGCTGCCGCAAGGGACGCCGGCGGGCGAGCGAAACTCGTCGTCGTCTCCTCCCAGATTAAACTTGTGTTTAAAGATCAGTTCCTGCCGTCCCTCATAGGTTTGCAAAGCCCAGAGCAACCATCCTTTGCGGTAGGTCGCGATATAGTTCTTCGTAATCGGCACGAGTTTGCGGGCGGCGCTCGTGCCGCTCGTCATGGCGAACATCACCAGTTTCTGCCGGTGGAACAGGGCCGACGTTTCCCCTTGGAACACGCGATCGACATAGGGCGCGAAGTATTCGTATCCCGCGACGGGAACGTTCTGCCGGTACTCGTCGACCGTCCGGATCTGGTCGAACCGATGATCGCGACCGAAGCTCGATTGCTGCTCGCGGCGAAGAATCGACAGCAACAGCGCCGATTGCGTGGCCTCGGGACGTGCGGCCGCAGCGGCAAACTCCGCACCAAGCCGGCGGGCCTTGCGGTCGAGCACTCGGAAGACGACGGATTCCAACGCGCGCATCACGGCCCCTTCCTCGGGAATGTCGGCCCGAGGCTCGGAACGGTTCATTCCGTTCACCGATGGTCGTAACGACGGATGACAACCTGTTATCGGTGTTTCGACGGGTGCGGAACGCCCGAGAAATCGGACGCAATCGCGACTGCCGGAGCCGAGATCGTTCGGCGTCTGGCTTTCCCGTCTCGATCGGACCGCGAGCAGGTGTCGGAAGGTCCCCAGCGACGACTGGCGATTGTCGGTCGTTGCTCTCCTGATCGAATCTCAAATCTCGAACCCAGACAACCCAGGCTTCCCTGACTGCCAAATGGAATTTGGAGTTCGAGACAGCCGTGGTTTCCCCGATCCTTGAAATCTCGACACCGCTCGACTTCCGATAAGCACCGCGGCGTGTTCGCGGAACTGTTGTCCGGGACAGGCGTTACGGTAACGCGGCGATGGTTGGCGTCGATACGTTCGAGTGGGCGCGAGAACCGTGCCCGGTGAAAAACGACTGTCGGGCAACTCGGCCGGATGTGACGATTGCGACGGATAATCACATCGCCGTTCATCGGATCGGGCGAGTGTGACCGCTTCGCGACGGATGTCGGGGGCCGAACTCGACGTAGGGTCGGCCAAGCCAGCGTTTGACCAGCACCGTCTCGCCGGCGTCGTTGCCCTCGATCGCGTGTCCGATGAACTGGAGCAGGTAACCGACGATGAAGCAGCCCAGCGCCCACCAGGGCCGTTCGAGAGCCAGCATCACGATCGACGCGACGAACGTCAGCGGCACGCCCGCCAGGTGCAACAACCGGTTGACGGGATGCAGATGCCGCTCGACGTAATTGGTGACGAACCGGCGAAGCATCATGGTCCTTTTCGCAACCCGGCGACGTTGAGCCGCCCTCCAACGTTGAGCCGCCCTCCAAAGTCCTGCTGCGGAAACCGGCTTGCGTTCGTGCTTGTGAGTGCTTGTGAACGGTGCGTCGGCGCCGTGTTGACGCTGAATCGGTCCGGCACCACGCTATCCTTGACTGTCTGCGTTCGCATGTGACCCGCCCGGAGGACAACCGTTGTCTCGTCTCGGCATGATCGGATTCCTGCTGTTCGTTCCGCTGAACACCGGCTGCGAC
>JBAQZJ010000263.1:0-4563 GCA_049790855.1 Planctomycetaceae bacterium
GAGCGTCCTTCGCAAGCCCGACGCGCCAGCAAGGGATTTCCGATCGTCGACCCGCGTGACTCAAACGGCCGAGCCGACGGCCAGCGGGCGTCCGGCGCGGAACAGCGCTTCGACCAGTCCGCGCTCGTTCACAAGGCCGATCGCCCGCCCGTTGCGCACGACCACGCCTTGCGTGTCGCCCGATGTGCGGAGGGCCAGCAGCACTTCGAGTTTGACCTGCTGCGGCTCGAATCGCGGTAACAGCCGACGGTGCGCCCGCAGCGGCCGATCGGAGAGCGCCAGCTCGGCGACGCGGACAGAGTGCGTCCATTCGCCGGGTCGATCGGGTGGAAAGAGCGAGACCTCGATCAGGCCGAATCGGCGGGCGTGTTCCAGCACGGCGTCGCGGTCGACGTCGTCGGGAAGCCCCAAGATCGTGTCGGCGGACGTCATCGCGTCGGCGATGGTTTCTCCCGAGGCCGTCAGCAGGCCCGTCAAGAAGCGGCCTTGCGCGTCGGTCAACAAGCCGGCCCGTCGTCCTTGGCGAAAGACCTGGTTGAGGCGGCTGCGGCCGAACACGAGATCGGTCGTGCCCGTCCGATTCCCGGCCAATCGCTCCAACAGATGCGAAATCATCGCCAGCGGCAACGAGACCGGCAGATAAAACCAGTAGAAGATCTGAAACAACCATCCGCCGCGACGAAGGATCCACGACGGCGTGAGGTAGCAGATGCTTTTTGGAAGCAGCTCGCCGAGAACGAACACGACCGGCGTGACGGCCCACGTGCCGATGACCTCGGCGAGACCCTCTGACCCCACCAGCGACGCGGCGCCCAGTGCCGTGCCGATCGTGACGAGGTCGTTCGCGACGTTGTTGCCGACCAGCGTCGTCGCGACGAACCGGCCCGGTCGCTGTGCGAACTTCAACAGGCGTCGCGCCGCGCGGTCGCCCGCCGTCGCTTCGATCGTCAGCCGGACCGTGCTGATCCGATAGAAGGCGATCTCGGTCCCGCTGAAAAAAAACGACATCGCCAGCCCGAGAACGAAGAGCAGGCCGGCGATCAGAAGCTCAGGCATGGGCGGGAAGAGTTCATGGGAAATGGGAAATGGGAAATGGGAAATGGCGGGTGAAACAGGTGAGTGTTATGACAGACGGGGCGTGTTAGCCGCTCCCCTTGGGGAGCGCTTCCGGCCATCGTTCAGGCTTCGGGTTCGGGCCGGTCGACGTCTTTCGGCTCGGGCGTCTTCTCGGCGAGCACCCGGCGCAGGGTTCGGTCGTCGACGTCGATCACTTTGAAGCTCCAGCCGTGCCAGTGCATCGTTTCGCCGGCTTCGGGAACATGCTCCAATTCCTCGGCGAGCAATCCGGCGATCGTCACGTTCTCTTCGTCGTCCGGTTCGTAGTCGTCCAGACCGAGACGGACGGCGAGATGCCGCAACTTCGTCACACCTTCCACATGGAACACGCCGGGACCGACTTCCAGGATCGGATCGCGACGCAGCAGCCGTTTTGCACGATCGGCCTCCGGCAGCAACAAGGCGTCGAGCAGATCGTCGCGGGTCAGAATGCCGATCGTCTCGCCGTGCTCGTTGACGACGCTGATCGCCGCCGCGTCTTTCGAGCGCATCGACTGCAAGGCCACGGCGAGAGTCGCGCTCCACGGCAGATGCACGAGATCGACGGCTTTCGCCTCGACGTGCCGCTCGGGAATCGCCGTCAGCGTCGGCAGGGCAACGATCCGGTCGACGTCGTCGCTGTCGGCCTCCCGCAATGCGATGAATCCGCCGGGCGGCAGCGGTCCGTGAAGATCGATGCGATGCACCGGTGGCGTCATCACCCGGTAGCTTCCCCGCGGCCGCATGGCCTCTTCCAGCCGGATCTCCGACAGGTCGAGTACGTTATGCAGAACCTGGCGTTCGAGCAGCACGACTTCACGGCTGGCCGTGCTCGCTTCGACGGCGCGTTCGAGATCGGCCGCGTCGAGAAACGACTCGGGTTCCAGCTTCGGCCAGAAGGCACGCCGCAGCGCCGCCGTCAACGCGGCCAGCGGCGGCGCGATCGGATCGACGAGTCGAACCATCGCCGCGAGCGGCCACGCGGCGAACGTGGCGAGCGGTCGCCGGAACACGACGGCCGCGCTTTTGGGCAACACTTCGCCGAACAGGATGATTCCGGCGAGCGAGACGACGCCGAACGCTCCGGCCGTCGCTTCGTGGCCGGCACTCGCGAGGTTCGCGACGGCGATGCCGCTCACCGCGAAGTAGGTCATGTTGACCGTCAGGTTCCAGAACAGCAAACCCGTCAGCAACCGTTCCGGCGCCGCCAGCAACGCCGCCACGGCCTGCTCGCGACTCGATCCCGACCGCATCGCCCGCAGTTCGTCGGGCGACAGGTAGAAAATCGCCGTCTCGCTTCCCGAGCAGAACGCCGAGACCGCGGCCAGCCCGAACATGACCAGCCCGGGCAACCAGAGCAGGGGAAGCAGGTCGGACATCGGTTCGAGAATCGAGGATTGAGTAGGGTGGGCCTCGGCCCACCACGAACGTCTCCCGACCCGCCCGTCGCGAAATGAACCATAATTCGGTGGGCCGAGGCCCACACTACTGGAGCGACCGTCCTCAAAAGGTGAGTCGATCGCAGCGGCGGACAGGACCACGGATCTCGCGGATCACACGGATGGAGTCAGCGCGGCACGCGAGAATCAATGCTTGAACGACGATGCGCCAACGCCTGGTTCTTGATCCGCGACATCCGTGTTGATCCGTGAAATCCGTGGTTCCTTTCCACCGGATATGCCGACCCACATCTTGAGGGTTGTCGCTGTACTACTTTTCGCCGCGAGATCGTCCGAGTGCTACGTCGAAGTCGCTCATCGCGGGGACGAGCATCGCGACGGTCGTAAAGCCGTAGGCGACCAATACCGCGAGTGTTGCCGCAAGCGGGGCATCGATCAGAAACGAAGCGATGGCGTAGAAGGTCAGGAACGGCAGGGCCGCCGCGCCGAGCCACAGCGCGGGGGCCGGGTTTCGCTGCGTCAGCGAGGCGCCCAAAACGATGCTGCCGGCGACGATGAACACCAGAAAGCTCTGGAGCTGCAGCCCGAAGCTCGACCGGGCTTCGACGAGCAGCAGCAGGAACAGTGCGATGCCGACGAACAGAAAGAACAGCGTGCCGAGGCTGTTGGCGATCGCCGACCGCGAGACGGAATAAGTGACCGCCGCATGCAAGCCCAGCATCGCCGCGAACAGCACCAGCACCAGGAAGCTCAGCCCGACGTAGACGGCGTTCTCGGCCGCGATCTCCCCGCGGACGACGAGATAACCGATGAGGAGCAACGGGACGAGAATCAGCTCTTTGGTGTTGTAGAGCGCCCCGAGCAGCTTGCCGAAGACGAACTCGCGGGCGTCGATCTCGGTGACGAGCAGCAGCTCGAGCGTGCGGCCGTCGCGTTCGGTCGTCAGCGAAGTGACGCTCTGGGCGTTGACGAGCATCAGGCTGATGAACGCCAGCCCGACAAACGCGATTCCGCCCAAGGTCAGCTTGCCGAGCACCGGCTCTCCGGCGACTCCGCCGGCGAGAAACCAGGCGGCGGCGACCGCGATCGCGATGTAGGCCGCCTTGATGACGGCGACCTTCCGGCCGTAGGCCCGTGTGCGGATCTCGCGCCACAGGACCGGCGTCTCCCAGACCTCGCGGCTGCGGTCGGCGATTCGCTCGACGGCGGTTTCGCGTGCGACGGCCTTCGCCGCTTCGTGAACGTGACGCGGCGGATTCCAGACTCGCAGCCGCCACAGCGTGATCGCATTGACGACCGTCGCCAGCACCAGCAGCACCGGCACCGCCGCAAAAGCGATCGCGCCCGTCGAGGCGAACGGGTTCAACACCGGAACCATCGCCCGATAAGGGTCGAGCAGCCCGATGGCCCGACCGACCGGATGTTCCGTCCCGACGAGCGCGGTGATCAGTTCGATCAGACCGACGTAGGCGACGATGCCGATCACGCCGATGGCGAGCGTCTGAAACGTCTTCTCGCGCCAGTAGGCGACGAGTGTTCCCCAGCTACCGGCGGCGACGGCGGCAGCGGCGCAAATGGCCATCGCCTGCCCGATCTGACCGGCCGTCACGCCGCCGAGCATCGGCAACAGGAAGAACGCCGGAATCGACGTCACCAGCACGACCCCGACCGCGAGCAGCCCCGAGGCAAGCTTGCCGAGCACGAGTTCGGTGTTCCGCAGGTCGGTCATCAGCAACAAGACGAGCGTGCCGCGGTCTTTCTCCTGCGAGACGGTGCCCGCGGCGAACAGCAGCCCGAAGAACATCGCCAGCGTCAGTTCGACGAGTGCGAACAATTGGAACAGCATGGCGCCGAACCGCGCCGACGCGCCGGGACCGCCGGCCGAGCCGAACCCCAGCACCGCTTTGTCGGCGGTGTACATCAGCACGAACAGCGCCAGCACCGACCCGGACCGGACCGCGAAGTGCCGGAACGATCGAGGAACGGTGACGGCCTCGCGGCGGAAAATCGGTCCGGTCAGCACGGCGTCTCAGGCGGCAAGGCTCGTGGGATGTGAAAGCAGTATAGC
>JBAQZJ010000264.1:0-13181 GCA_049790855.1 Planctomycetaceae bacterium
GCCGTCGGCACCGCTGGCGAATCGAGCGCACGAATGCGTGGCTGCAAAGCTACGGCCGCATCATCATCCGGAAAGACCGCCACGGCTCACTCTTCCTGGGCTGGCTCCAACTGGCTTGCTTGTTCACTATCCTTAAGCGGTTTTGACGGAGGCTCTTCTTACTTCGCCCGCGCCCGCTTCGCTCCGCGTTTCCGTCCCGTCGACGGCTTCGCCGCCTTTTCCTTGAGCATGACAAGAGCTTCGTCGAGGGTCACGCTTTGCGGCTCGCGTTCCTTGGGGATGGTCGCGTTAATCTTGCCGTGCTTGACGTACGGCCCGTAACGCCCCTCGAAGATCTGCACCGGCTGTTTGTCTTCCGGGTGAGCGCCTAAATCCTTCAACGGCGTCGGAGCGGCACGCGTTTTCGAGCGGCTCAGCATTTCGACGGCCACCGGAAGGGTGACGTTCAGCACGTCGTAGGTCTTCCCTTCCCAGTCAAACGTGTGTGACTTACGGTCGAAGTTGCCGTACTTCTTGTCGTGCAGCACGTAAGGTCCGAACGGCCCCAGCCCCACGTTGACGACCTTGTCGGTCTCGGGATGCTTGCCGAGACGGCGCGGCAGGGCCAGCAGCTCCATCGCCTGCTCGGTCGAGATCGACTCGGGGTCGATGTTTTTCGGAATGCTCGTTCGTTTGGGCTTCGGGTTCTCGTCCGTCACTTCGCCGAGCTGCAGATATGGCCCGTACGGACCCGATTTGACATAAATCGGCAGTCCGGTCTCCGGGTGCGTGCCGAGCGCCTGCGGCCCCCGTTCCTTTTCCTGGATCAGTTTCTCCGCCATTTCCTCGTTGAGGTCAGCAGGGGCCACCGTCGCCGGGATCGAGGCCGTGATCTTCTTTCCGCCGTTCTCCTTCTCGAAGTAGGGGCCGAAGCGGCCGATGCGGATGTCCGACGAGACGCTGTCGAGCTTCAGCGTGCAGGCCGCTCGCGGATCGATCTCGCCTTCCCGCACTTTCACCTGCGATTCCAACCCTTTTTCGCCCCGGTAAAAGGTGCTGAGATACGGCAGCCGGTCCTGGTTGCCCGACGCGATGTCGTCGAGCTTCTGCTCCATGTCGGCGGTGAAGCCGTAATCGACGAGATCCGGAAAGTAGTTCTCCAGCAGGCGGTTGACCGCGAGCGCCGTGAACGTCGGCACGAGCTGGTTGCCCTGCTTGTCGACGTAGCCGCGATCCTGCACCGTGCCGATGATGCTGGCGTAGGTGCTGGGACGGCCGATGCCCTCCTGCTCCAGCCGCCGCACGAGCGAGGCTTCGGTGTACCGCGCCGGGGGCTTCGTCTCGTGCGAGACGGCGTCGAGCTGTTTCAAGTCGAGCTTTTGTCCCTCGCGGAGCGGCGGCAAGGCCGATTCGGTATCGTCGAGCGCCGCCTCGGGATCGTCGCTGCCCTCGACGTAGGCCCGGAAGAAGCCTGGGAACTCGACGTGACGGCCGGTCGCACGGAACTCGGCGTCGTCCGCCGCGATCGTCGCGGTCTGGAACTTGAGCCGGGCCTCGGCCATCTGGGTGGCGACGGTCCGTTTCCAGATGAGCGAATAGAGCTTCAGCTCCTGACCCGACAGGCCGAGTTCCTCGCCGGTCTTCATTTCGGTGCCGGCGGGACGGATCGCCTCGTGGGCCTCTTGCGCCCCCTTCGATTTCGTCTGGTAGCGGCGCGGCTCGGGGCTGAGATACTCTTTGCCGTATCGTTCCTGGACGGTTTTTCGTGCGGCGGTGATCGCCTCGTTCGACAGCGAGACGCTGTCGGTTCGCATGTAGGTGATGTAGCCGTCCTCGTAGAGCCGCTGGGCCGTCTGCATCGTCTGCCGGGCCGAGTAGCCCAGCTTGCGGTTCGACTCTTGTTGCAGCGTGCTCGTGGTGAACGGAGCGTAGGGCGTGCGTTTCTGATCGCGGGTCTCGACCGATTTAACGGTCCACGGCTCGCTTCGCAGGCGATCGCGTAAAGCGCCGGCCTGAGTCTCGTCGAGCAGCAGCACGTCGGCTTCGGGTTTGAGCTTGCCGGTGTTCTCGTCGAAGTCGCGGCCGGAAGCGACCCGCTTGCCGCCGACGGTCGCGAGGTCGGCCGCAAACTCAGATTGTTTCTCGGGCGTGAGGGTCGCCTTGAGATCCCAATACGAGGCGCTGTGGAAGGCGAGCCGTTCGAGCTCCCGCTGCACGAGAATCCGGACGGCGACCGATTGCACCCGTCCCGCCGAGAGCTTGGGGGCGATCTTCTTCCAGAGCAGCGGACTGAGCGTGTAACCGTAAAGCCGGTCGAGCACCCGGCGGGTCTCCTGGGCGGCGACGAGATTCACGTCGAGGTCGCGGGTGTTCTTGACGGCCTTGAGGATCGCGTCTTTGGTAATCTCGTCGAACACCATCCGCTTGACGGGAATCTTCGGGCTGAGCAGCTCGATCAGATGCCAGCCGATGCTCTCGCCTTCGCGGTCTTCGTCCGTCGCGATCAACAGCTCGTCGGCGTTCTTGAGCGCGTCCTTCAACTCCTTGACGGTCTTCTTCTTCTCGGAAGGCACGACGTAGAGCGGCTCGAAGTCGCTCTCGACGTTCACGCCGAGCGTCGACCACGGCTCTTTCTTGACGGCCGTCGGAATTTCGGCGGCCTTGCTCGGCAGGTCGCGGACGTGGCCGTAACTCGCCATGACCTTGTAACCGGGACCGAGAAACGATCCGATTTTCTTGGCCTTGGCCGGAGACTCGACAATGACGAGTCGTTGCTTGCTCGAAGCCACCGGGTGCTGTCCTTCCTGACCGTCTGCGCCCGTGTTGGCAGGGTCCGTGGGGTAGGGGTTGAACTTTGTTTGAGAGTTGACCGTCGCTACAATGCGGACGCCCGAACGCCGATGCCGGCAACGGGCATGGTTAAAGGAATCCTCCGGCGGCTGTCAAGCCGCCGGTTTTTCGTCCGCCCCTCTCCGACCCACGGATCGGGAATCGCGCATGGCCTCGCCGTTCAGTGTTTTTCGCAAAAACCAGAAGGTTCTGATGGCCCTTCTGGTCGGTTTTTCGATGATCGCGTTCATCGTGGCCGATTCGATCAATGCGACGAACTTTCCGATCTTCCTGGGCGCGATCCTCGGTGCGCTCGCTTTGTGGTTGCTCAGCGGGAAAGGCGGCGGCGAGGGCTGGCTCATCGCCGGCGTCGGTGCCGTTCTGGGCGCCGTCGTAGGACTGTATGGGCCGGGCCTCATCGGAGACAACACCGTCGCCTTCACCTCGAAGGGAAATCTTTCGCAGGAGGATATCGTCGGCATCAGCAACGAACAGCAGACCGCCAACAACTTTCTTGCCCATGCCTCCAAGCTCGTTCTCGACAAGCTGCCGCAAGAACAGCAGGCGTCGTATCGTCCGCCGGAGCTGTTCGGCTACGTGAACGTCGCCGATGCCGCCACGCAGCGTGAGAACGCGGTGATGACCTACCTGTTCGGCCAGGAGGCCGACGAACTGGGAATCACGTTGACGGACGACGCCGTTCGGCGGTTCATCGTCGACGTCACGCAGGGAAAGATGACCGATGCCGATTTCAAGCGGATCCGCACCGATATGCAGATCGGCACCGGCGAATTGATCGGAGCCTTGCGATCTCAGCTTCGGGCGCGCGAGGCGCTCCGCCTGCTCGCGCCCTCCCCCCGCACCAACCCGACTCCACAACAGTTGTGGGCCGACTATCAGAAATTGTCCGTCGAGGCGGGCGTGTCGGTCGCACCGATTCCGGCGGAAGCCTTTCTCGCGTCGGTCGACGACCCGTCCGACGACGAGCTTGTGCAATTCTTCGATCGCTACACGTCGGTTCCGCCCGGGGTGGGCGGAACGCCGGGATTTCTCGTGCCGCGGCAAGTGCAGGTCGCCTCGCTCGAAGTCTCGATGGCCGATGTGAGAAAATCGGTGACGCCGCCGACCGATGAAGAGGTTCGCGCGTTCTACGATCGCAATCGGTCGCAGTTCGAGTTCCAGCCGGGCAGCGCTCCGGGCACTGCCCCGATGGGTGTCGGCGGCACGGAAGCCGGCAATGGCATCCCGGCAGGCGGGACGCCACCCGTGGAAGCACCCCGGCCGACAAACACACCGTCGCCGATGCCTGAAGAATCCGCGCCGGCTCTCGAGACGCCGGAAGATATTGCGCCCGAAGGAGATGGGGCCAATGCCCTCCTTCGTGACGGCACGGAATTCGTCGCCTTCCAAGACGAGGAAGCCGTTGGGGCGAATGCTCCTGTCGAGGCGCCGAAGGCTGCTGGCGCGATTGCCGCTCCCGCGGCGGATTCTGCGGCACCGCCCGCTCCCAGCCAGCCGGCCCCGGCTTCGCCGGCGGAGCCGTCGCAGGCGATGCTCGATGCGATCCGCGAGGATTTGCTCAACCAGCGCGCCCGTCAGGCGGCCGATTTGAAGCTGGAAAAAGTTCTCGAGGACGTTCGCGAACTCGTGTTGCGAATTGAGGAATCCGTTCCATTCCCGGAGGATCCCGAGGATCCGGAACAGCAGAAAAAGTTCGACGACGATCGTCGCGCCTCGGTCAAAGAGGTCGTCGCGGAAATGAAAAAATACGCCGAAGCGAATGGCCTCAAATACTCGATGACGCCTTTCCTTTCGGGCAGCGAACTGTACGAGTCAGAGGACTATCCGGTCGGCGGTACCGTTCGCTGGGAGAAGGACGCACCGATTTTCGGTCGCGAGACGACGCCGATCGTCGACGAATTTTTCCGCACGTCGGCCGACCAGCCGTTGAATCCGATCCCCGCGCAGAATCCTCTCAACGAAAGCCGCTATGTCGCGCTGAAGATCGCCGACGCACCTCCGCGGGTGCCGACGCTCGACGAAGAGTCCGTCCGGGAGAAGGTCGTCCGCGAATGGAAGCTGCAGCAGTGTCGCGATCTTGCCAAACAACGCGCCGAGGAACTTTCCAAGCAGGCCGCTTCGAGCAAAGAGCCGCTGGCGACGGTGCTCGCGGATGAAACGGCCACCGGCGAAACGGGCGGCCAGACGCTGACGGTGCAGCAGGTCGGCCCGTTTACCTGGCTTCGGCGTTCCACCACCCCAGGTCAGGGCTTTCAGCTTCCCGACATCGTGCCGAACGATCTTCCGCAGCTTCCCGGTGCCGGCGAAGCGTTCATGCGAACGGTCTTCGAGACGCTGAAGGTCGGCGAGAGCGGCGTCGCCGCGTCCACCGACGGTTCGACGTACTACGTCGTCGAGGTCGAGAGCCGTTCGTCGACCGAAGAGATCGCGAAAATGCGGGATGAATTCCTGAAGGAGAACCCGTTCTTCTTCCTCAGCCCGTTCCGTGTCCGGATGTCGAACGAAGCCTTCGAGCTGAGACGCACGTGGTACGAGGCGTTCCGCAAGCGGCACGACGTCGTCTTCCCCGATGCGCCGTCGGAGGCTCCCGCTGCCTGAATCATGCCCGCATCGCGAGCGTGAAGTTGAAGTGCGCCCGTTGGTGCGCGTTTGCGAACGATTTCTCGCGAAGTCGCGCGGATCGAGTCAGGCGTTGGGGCGGCTTGAGCTTGCGCCGTCCGTGGTGAGGAAATGCCCGCAAAATCTGCCCGTTCGCTAGACAATTCCCAACTCCGACCGTACTGAGTGACGTACACCCCGATAGAAGCCGCCCCGCAAGCGTTGCAAATGGCGCCGCCGCGGCGGTCGATCTTTCGTGTCGTTATCAGTGCGGAGGGAATGAATGGGCGAGCCGCTGACTCAGGCCGGCCAAGCGTCGGCGATGATCGAGGCGATCGGCCTCTCGAAATTCTACGGACCGTTCGTGGCCTGTCGCGACGTCACGTTCACCGTGCCGCGTGGTCAGGTCGCCGCGTTTCTCGGCCCGAACGGGGCCGGAAAATCGACGACGATGAAGATGCTGACGGGCTTTCTCGCCCCGAGTTCGGGCGACGCCCGCATCGGCGGATTCGACGTCGGCTCGCATCGGCTGGAAGCGGCCCGCATTCTCGGCTACTTGCCCGAGAACGGACCGCTCTACAACGAAATGACTCCGGCCGGCCTGCTCGAATACTCCGGAAGCGCGCGCGGCATGCGTGGTTCGGTGCTGCGCGACAGGCTGGCCTACGTCGCAGAGACGTGTGTGCTGGAAAGCGTCTGGCACAAGGCGATCGGCAAATTGTCGCGCGGGTTTCGGCAGCGTGTCGGCATGGCGCAGGCGCTGCTGCACGATCCGCAAGTGCTGATCCTCGACGAACCGACCAGCGGACTCGACCCGAATCAGGTTCAGGGGGTTCGCGAGCTGATTCGAAAACTGCGCGAGACGAAGACAGTGCTGTTGAGCACACACATCCTGCGAGAAGTGCAGGCGATGTGCGATCGGGTGATCCTGATCGACAAAGGACGGATCGTCTATGACGGTTCCGTCGACGAAATGGGCGCCGGCGAAACCGAAATGGAAGCCCGGTTCCGCTCGCTGACGGCGGCGTGATGCTTCGTGCTTGCGTCGCGCGCACCTGCCGTGCATGTCCGAATCGGAGAGATCCAACTGGCAATTGCGAGATGCGTGTTCCCGATCCTCAAACGATGCCGACGGCGCCCGATTCCGCTTCCCCATTCGCCTTGGAGCATGGGTCTCGGGATCACTCGACGGAAACCGCGGATAGACGCGGATTAGAACGGATTGACGCAGATCTCTGTGCGGCGCGAGTCCGAATGAATCACCTTTCGCAGATCGCGCGAAGTACGAGCCTCCGAGCGACCTGCCGTCAGATATCCGCGTTTATCCGCGCGTCATCTGCGTCCATCCGCGATTTCTTGACGTGTGCAGAGACCTGCGCTCCTCAGTGAGACATGGACATTGACGCTTTCACTTCACCAACCGACAACGCCATGCGAACGCTGCTGACACTTCTGGCCCTCGTCGCGGCCCTGGTTCCCTTCGTCTTCGCCGTCTACCGGCTGGTCGTCAGTCCGGCGGTGCGGGCCGTGTTTGCGCGGAACGTGAAGAGCTATTTTTCGGGGGTGTTGGGCTATCTGTTCATTGTCGTATTCGTCGTGGCCGCATCGCTGCTCGCCTTCAACCAGACGTTCTTCAGCAACAACCTCGCGAATCTCGATCAGCTCAGTGCCGCGTTTCCGATTCTGCTGCTGTTTCTCGTGCCGGCGATCACGATGTCGGCCTGGGCCGATGAGCGGAAACTCGGCACCGACGAGTTGTTGTTCACGTTGCCCGCGAGCGACCTCGACATTCTGATCGGCAAGTATTTCGCCGTGCTTGCGGTCTACACGATCGCACTGGCGTTCAGCGTCACGAATCTGGTGCTGCTCGGCTGGATGGGGGATCCCGACTGGGGACCGATCGCCGCAACCTACACCGGCTACTGGCTCGCCGGAGCGGCCCTGTTGGCGACGGGTCTCCTCGCCAGCTCGTTGACGTCGAGCGCCACCGTGGCGTTCGTCCTGGGCGCCGTTTTCTGTGCGATTCCGGTCTTCATCGACCGTTTGCCTCGCACGATTTTCGGTGTGATCGACCTGCCCGACGAACTTCTCGGCCAACTGAGCGTCGGTCAGCAGCTTCGTGATTTCACGCTGGGAATGATTCCGCTGACGGGCGTCCTGTATTTCGTGTCGCTCGCGGCGGCGATGCTGTATCTGAACTACATCGTCGTTCGCAAACGGCATTGGTCCGGCGGCGAACAGACTCAGATGGGCTTGCAGTATGCGATTCGCGCGGTCTCGGTCGTCGGGGTGCTGTTCGGCCTGAACGTCCTCGCCCAGAGCGGGATGGCTCGTGGCGATCTGACGGCCGAGAACATCTACAGCCTCTCGTCGACGACGCGAAAGGCGATCGCCGACATGAGCGACGAACGCCCGGTCACGATCCAGGCGTTCCTCAGCCCCGACGTCCCCCGCGAATTCGTGCCGACCCGCAAACGGCTCGTCGGCCTGTTGCGTCAATACGAAGAGATCGGCGGCGGAAAGATCGACGTGCGCATCGTCGACGTCGAGCCTTTCAGTGAACAGGCCGAGGAAGCCAAGGCGTTCGGAATCGAGTCGCGCCCGGTCGTGACCGAGCGTGACGGCCGGCAGATCCGCGAGGACGTCTTTCTCGGCGTCGTGTTCACCAGCAGTTACGACGAAGTCGTCATACCGACGTTCGGCCCCGGTTCGCTGCTGGAATACGAACTGACCCGATCGCTCGGCACGGTGTCGAAGGCCGACCGGTTGACGGTCGGCGTGCTCGAGACCGATGCGAACGTCATCGGCGGTCAGCGCGATTGGGAGATCGTCCGCGAACTGCGGTTGCAGTACGAGGTCGAATCGGTTTCGCCGGCGACGGAAATCGACGCGTCGAAGTTCGACGTGCTGATCGCCGTCATGCCGAGTTCGCTGACCGACCCGGAAATGGCGAACTTTCTCGCCGTCGTCGAAAGCGGCAAGCCCGTTCTGATCTTCGACGATCCCTACCCGATGACGCTCAATGCGCCTGGTCGGATCAGTGTCGCACCACGACTGCCGAAGCCCAGCCCGGGCGGTATGTTCGGCATGAATCAGCAGCCGCCGGTGCCGAAAGCCGACGAGGGAAAACTGACCGGGCTGATGCAGGCTCTGAAGATGACGTGGACCCACGACTCGATCGTCTGGGCCGACTACAACCCGCACCCCGAGTTTGGCGACCTGGTTCCGCAGGAATACCTCTTCATTCGGAATACCGATACGAATACGAAGTCGATCAGCCCCGACAGCAAGATCACCGCCGGCCTGCAGGAACTTCTGCTCGCCTACGCGGGCGAGGTGAAGAAACGCGACAAGAGCACGTTCGACTACACGCCGCTGCTGGTGACCGGGCCGGTTTCGGGAGTGCTCGCGTGGGAAGAGTTCGCCGAGCAGTCGTTCAATCCGATGACGTTCAGCCCCGACTTCGTGATCAATCGCAGCCCGCGATATTCGAGGGACGATCCCGTCCATGCCGTCGCTGCTCATATCAAGGGCAAGAAGAAAGGCGAACCGAACGTCGTCTTCGTCGCCGATATCGACATGATCTCGGACTGGTTCTTCGAGCAGCGCTTGCAGAACGCGGCACTGGCCTTCGACAACGTCGCCTTCATTCTGAATGCGGTCGACGTGCTTGCCGGCGACGAATCGTACCTTGAACTTCGCAAGCGGCGGGCCGAACAGCGCACGCTGGAAGCCGTCGAGCGGCAGACGGCGATCTTCTACGAGAAGTTGCGAACACAGGAAGAAGAGGCGGAAAAGATCCTCGAGGAACAGGTCGATCAGCGTCGCGAGCAGTTCACCGAGGCCCGCACGAGAATCGAAGAGGATACGTCGCTGAGCGGCCGCGCCCGCCAGGAACGGCTGCAGATGGCGCTGGCGAACGAACAGCTTCGATTGGAAGTGTTCCGTCAGGAGCAAGAGAAGCTGCTCGATCGAAAGAAAGAGGAGCTCAAGGCCCAGACCGAGCGGCAGGTCAACGAGGCCGAGAACTGGTACTGGTTCTGGGCGGTGGTCCTGCCGCCGATTCCGGCCGTGGTTCTCGGATTCGGAGTGCTGACCGAGCGACTGGTCCGCGAACGTCGCGAAATGGACCCGGAGCGGTCGGTGCGAGGTTAGCCGGTGCGTGTCGTTGATCGATGATTTCGATCGGGGCTGCGCTCCGCAGGAAACAGGGTTAGAGAAGCCACGTCAAGAGCGAAGAGAATCATGACCGAATGGACGAAAACGAGCCTGTTCGTCGCCGCGGCTGGTGTGACGGTCGGACTGGCCGCCGCTTCGGCGACGCTTACTCGTCCGGTCGCACCGAAAGCGTTCGAGCTGGTCGGCGAGGAGTTCTATCCGGAGTTCGACAACCCGCTCGCCGCGCGAACTCTCGAGGTCGTCACCTACGACGACGAGACGACGGCGATCAAGCCCTTCGACGTCACGTGGGGCGAGCACGGCTGGTCGATCTCGCCCTATGGCTATCCGGCCGACGCCGAAGACCAATTGGAGAAGACGGCGGCATCGGTCGTCGGCATCGAACGCACCGGGCTTGCGAGCCGTCGCGAGAACGATCACGAGCGGTTCGGCGTGATCGACCCGAGCAGCGAAGACGCGACCATGCTGAAAGGCCGCGGCAGCCGCATCACGCTCAAGAACGAAAAGGGCGACGTTCTCGCAGATTACATCCTCGGCGAGGCGGTCGAAGATCGCGAGGGTTATTTCTACGTTCGGAAACCGAAGGAGAAGGAAACCTACATCGCCAGGGTCGATCTCAAGCTGTCGACCCGCTTCGCCGACTGGATCGAGTCGGATTTGCTCAAGGTCAGTTCGACCGATCTGCAGAAGATCGACATCTTCGACTATTCGCTCGATGAAGACCGGGGCACGATCGTCGGACGCGATCGGAGCGTGCTCGTGCGCGGCGATGATTTCGGCCCCTGGACGCTGGAGGGGTTGGACGAGACGACCGAACAGATCAACACGGCGAACGTCAACAACCTGACCCGCGTGCTCGACGAACTGAAGATCATCGGAGTCCGTCCCAAACCGAAGGGACTGAAACCCGATCTCTCGCTCGACACGACGGTCATCAATAATCAACTCGCGGCAGATCTGCTCCGCGAGAACCTGGCCGACAGGGGCTTCTTCCTCGCACAGACTCAGGAGGGCGCCCTGCAGCTCGTCGCCAAAGAGGGCCAATTGACTGCCGTGACGAAGGACGGGGTCGCTTACGACCTGTTCTTCGGCGACCAGTTCACCGGCAGTCTGTTCGAGCTGGAATTCGGCGACGCGGAAGACGCCGACCGGCCCAAACACCTGAAAAAAGACGACTCAAAGGGTTCGCAGACGGGCCGCTACGTCTTCATCGCGGCACGCCTGGAGCCGGCACAACTCGGAGAGGCGCCGAAGCCGCCCGGCGAGCCGGAACCGCTGCCCGAAGACGCCTCGGAAGAGGATCGCAAAAAGGCCGAGGCGGCGGCGAAGAAGGCGAAGACCGACTACGAGACGGCCAAGAACGCCTACGACCAGACGCTCGCCGACGGCAAGAAGCGCGTCGAAGAGCTGAACGAGCGGTTCAGCGACTGGTACTACGTCATCTCGACCGAGAACTTCGAGGACTTGCGGCTCTCGCGCGAGGCGCTGGTCGAGCCGAAGACGACCGAACCGCAAGACCCTGCGATGGAGCCGAAGCCCGCAGCCGAGTCGGCGGCGGAAGGTGCCGCACCGGCCCCCGTCGAAGCTCCCAAGCCGGCGGGCAGTGCCCAAGATACGACTTCAGACGACGCGCAGCCGATGCCTGCGGGCGAAGCGTGAGGGCGATGTTCAAGCCAAGCCGCGGTCTGTGGTCTTGCCCACGCGGTTCGGCGTCCGCCCGGCGCATCTTTCGTCAGCCGGGGTGTCGTCATTTTTGATTGTCGATGACGCCGGTTCCCCTCTCCCTGGGGAGAGGGGTTAGGGGTGAGGGGAGGCCTTGCGGCTCCGGTTGCCCAGCCCATTGTTCCGAAATTCGACACCAGGCAACGATCCTTGCCCCCGAGGTCAAACGGCTCTCCTCACCCCCGGCCCCTCTCCCCAGAGAGAGGGGAGACGACGCGGAGGAGAGGCTGATTCAACGCAGATCTCTGTGTTTGCCGAAATCCGCTTCTCCACCCTCATTCGTGCCGTTAACTGTTGCATTTGACGCATCGGGTCAATTAAGGTTGATCGCGGACTTGACAAAAGTGCGCCAGGAGGTCGCTCTGGAGACCGTCGAACTTTGGACGAGATCCCGAGTTCACGTGTTCGCTTTTGCAGAACCAGACGGACCACCAAACCTGACGAGGCTCGGGCCATGGCATGGGGACTGGTGAGGGTTGCGGCCGCGTTGTTGACGGCGACGATCGTCAGCATGGCAAGCGGCCTTAGGGCCGACATCGTCACCTTCGAGGCCGTCGCCGTCACGGGGACACCGATTCCCGAAACCAGCGGCCTGACGTTCACGCGTTTTGCCGGAACATCGATCTCGAACGGCACGGTGCTGTTCACCGGAAGCGACCAGGTCAATGTCTGGGGCGTCTACACGAGCGACGGCGGCACGCTGAGCCGTCTCGTGGACTCGACGGCGCCCATTCCGGGTGGAACCGGAAACTTTGACCTGTTTAGCTCCCCACGGACCGACGGAAGCTCCGTCGTCTTTGTCGGTGACGACCTCGACACCACGCAATCCGGCGTCTATACCGTGCCGTTTTCCGGCGGAGCGGCAACCCGCATCGCCGACACCAGCACGTCCCTGCCCGGCGGCGGCAGCATCGATACGTATCTCAGCGCCGACGTCAACGGCGGCACCGTGGCGGTTGAGGGCTTTTTGAATCCCGCTGGAGAAGGCATTTACACGATTGTCGGCGGAAACGTGACCACGATCGTCGACACGAACACGCTGGCTCCGGGAACGACAAGTAACTTCGATCGATTTTCCAGCCCGCAGCTCGCTGCCGACGGCACGGTCGTGTTTCAGGGCGATACCGATCAGTTTTCGACCACCGGGTTCCAGGGCATCTACACCGGGACGGGCGGCGCTTTGACGACGGTCGTCGATTCGAGCGACGCGATGCCGAACTCGACCGGCACGTTCTCGCAAATCCGCCCGCCATCCGTCTCGGACGACGGTACGATCGCCTTCGGTGCCACGGGAACCGAAACGCATCCGGACGCCGGCAACTTCTCCGGTGTTTACACGAGTTTGAACGGCGTCCTGTCGGTCGTTGCCGATGCGACCACGCTGACGCCGGACGGGACGGAGTTCCTCCTGTTTGATTCGGCATTGACGCCGATCTGGGAAGACACGGTCGGGTTCGTGGCGTACGACCTTCTGGATGCCGACACGCTCCGGCAAGCGCTGTGGATCAGCCGCGCCGGAACGCTGTATGAGATTCTGACCATCGCCACCGCACAGATCGGCAGCCCTTTTGTCGGTGAAATGTTCGATGGCCGACAGCTTGAGCTCATTTTCCTCAGCCCCGATTCCATCGAAGGCGACACGATCGCCTTCACGGCCGCGTTCACCAACGGAGACTGGGGCGTTTACACCGCCACCATCGAGCCCGCGGCAGTGCCCGAGCCGTCGAGCCTGCTGCTGCTCGGCCTGACCGGTGCAGCCTGTGCCGGCACTGGCTGGCGGCGGAGAAAATCGAGACCGGCCCAGGCGTGACCGACGCCTGCTCGTCTGAACGCCAGCACCTGCTGAACGCCCA
>JBAQZJ010000265.1:0-10126 GCA_049790855.1 Planctomycetaceae bacterium
GGACAAGGCGTCTCTGTGTGTTAGCCTGCGGTTCCTCTTCCACTCACCATCGATTTTCGACGGTGACATCGGAATCGAAGGAGCGCCTCGTAATGGCTTCCGAAGTGACGCCTCTCTGTTGCACGAAATGGTTGCCGCATGCTCTGATCGCGGTCGCCGTCCTCGGTCTCACACACCCTGCCCGTGCTGCCGATCCGACCCCTCAAGACCTCGCGGCACAGCTCCGCGAGACGCTAACGGGGCTCCACACGATCGAGATGCAGTACTTTGAGTCACAAACCTTCGACGAGCGAACTACGAAGGGCGAGCGCGAGTGGTTGAAGTCCGGTGAGAGGCTTCGACTGATCGCCCGCCCCGGCGAGCTGCCGCGCGGCTGGTGGAGTTTCGACGGCCGCTACGGACACAACGTCAACTATGTGCCCGGCAAAGACGGCGAAATTCGCGGCATCAGCAAGACTTCAACACGCCCGGCGGCTCTCGATATGAGCACTCCGGCGGACTGGCTTGGCATGAGACTGCGCGGCTTGCCGTCCGTCAGTCTCGCGGACCTGCTGGACGCGCCGCAGGCAAGAATCGTGGCGACCGAGTCGTTTGGCGACCTGGCGGCGTACCGCGTCAGTCTGGGCGAGCAGGATTCAAAGATTAATGGGCGTTGGAGTTGGACGGCGGTTGTGTGCCCTGAAAGAGACGGCCTGCCAGTGGAGATCTCCCGCGAACCAGCCAAATCCAACGAGCAGTTTCAGCAGTTGGGTATCACGCGACTCGTGGTCGACGACTTTTATGAAGTTCACGACGACGCCTTGGAGCGAACACGATGGCTACCACAGCGAATGCGACTTGAGTCAAGTTTATCCACCATGGACCTGGAAGTGACACTGAGCCTCGTCAATCACGACATTCAGCAGGTCGCATTCGTTCCCGAGCCGCAACCCGGCACACAGTTGATTGACGACACAGTGCCCGGTGCCCGCAAGGTACGGGTTTACAAACCGGAAGAGGCCTTGGCGGAGCAAGCGGCGGAGTTGGCAGCGGCTGCTAATGCGAAGGGCGTTCCGCCGGTTGCGACATCAACGTCGCCCGGCGTGACCGCCGCGCCACCGAGTAATTCGCTCTGGGCAACCATCGGCCTGTACGGCGGAGCGGTTTGTCTACTGGCTGCCGCATTCGTCTATTTTTGGCGTTCGAGGCAGGTCTCTTGATCGCTCTTTTGGGCAGTGTCGGAAAAGGGGCATCCAATGTTTCACGAATTTTTTGGGTTGGTAGGTATCGTGTCGTCGTTCGCCATCGCAACCATATCCGCATCGTCGCCTGGCTGGGTGAGCACAGCTGAACTCGCGGAAATTCGAGGCGGCGACATTTGTGAACGGCCTGCGACACTTACGGGCGGCGGCTGCGCCGAGTGTAAGAAGGTGGGTTCATTTTGGGTCAAATGTGACAGTGATCCCCAGCAAAGCGCGTGTATTCAATATCAAAACACAAGTGAGCATGATCGCGAAGGTTGTGACGACTTTTTTCCATATTGTGGTGGCTTTCGGTATGTTTATACTGACAGCCAATGCACGATTTTAAACGGCTACGATGAGTGTACTCGCACCTATCACACCGCAATGCCGCATAGCGGAACGTCCGGTGTATGCCCCTGATACCCTTCACCTCGCATGGCAGGGTTTGGCGATGAGTGTCGAGGCAATCATCTCTTGTATTTGTATTGCGGGAGTTGCGTCTGAAGATGCCGGTGGTGCGATGAACTGCGGGCTGTATTCTCTCTACATCGCTTCGTCTGCTCTGGAAGGCGATGCTTCGCTGGTGCGTATGAAGGAGGTTCTCCTCCCCAACGGGGGCGACAACTCTTTGGACGAACTTAGAGTCGCCGCCAAGAAACTGGGTTTTGCGGCCGATGGTTTTCGTTGGAATACGTCGGTTCCATCATATCGGCACGGAGAAATGGCGGCGATCTTGCCAGTCATCAACCGTGAAGGTCGCCGTCACTTTGTGACGGCCGTCGAGAGCCGTGATGGTCGGTTTCTGGTTGTGGATTTTCCGGAGTCGCCGCGGTGGCAACTCCATCAGAACTTCCGCGAGGATTTCCAGTGGCAGGGCACCGCGCTTGTCGTCGCCCGCAGTGAGACTGCTTTGGACACCGGTGGCATGCCATCTGCCAGTTCCCGTTGGCTGCTTCTGATCGCCACAGCAGCTGGTGTGCTGTTTTATCTCGGTTTGACTCAATCGTTGCGCCGCCGGAAGTCCGTGAGAGCCGGCGTTCGTGGCGGTTTCACCGTCATCGAGCTACTGGTGACGATTGGTGTCATCGGGCTGCTGCTCGCATTGCTGCTGCCAGCGGTTCAGTCGGCTCGGCAGGCGGCTCTTCGTACCGACTGCTCGAACCGGCTCCGCCAGATCGGGCTCGCGACTCAGAACTACGTCGACGTTCATCGCAGCATGCTGCCGCCGGCGTCGGTGCGGGTCATCATCATGCCTGAGGGGCGGATGGTCCCGCGGAATCTTTCGCCGCAAGCACGCCTGCTACCGTTTCTGGAGATGTCCGGCATCTGGGACTCCATCGATGTTGCCGAGACTGGCGACGGTGCGGGCGATGGTCGTGATCCGCCGGGCAGCCCGCTCAACGCGGCACTACTGACGCAGTCCGTTCCCGTTCTGGCCTGTCCCGCCGATTCGGTTCCGACCGGAGGTAACAGCTATCGGATGTGTCGCGGATCGACGCCGGGGCATCATGAGTCTCCGGGCAGTGGCTCGAATCGGGCTCTTCTCGGCGTGGCGCGAACGTTCGGCTGTAAACTCCAAGGCATTACCGATGGTCTGTCATCGACTGCGTGCTTTTCCGAGCGGGTTGTCGGCGATCAGGATCCCGCTTTTTACGATCCGTGGCGGGATCGAGCCATTCTCGAGATGACGGCAGTCAACGAATTTCCGGACGACATGGTTGCGGCGTGCAAGCTCGTTCCCGCGAACGTCCAAGACCACGCGTCGTTCGATGGGGCGACTTGGCTGCTGACGGCCAATCATCTCACGCTGTACAACCATGTGCTGGCACCGAACTCGCGGATACCCGACTGCCATGACAGCCATGACGCGATCACCGCTCGCAGCCACCATGCCGGCGGCGTGCACGTGCTGTTTTGCGACGGCGGTGTCCGGTTCATGAGCGAAACGGTCGATCTCGCCCTGTGGCGCGGCATCGCCTCGGTCGACGGCGAAGAGACGATCGGCGGGTTCTGACGCCTCGCAAACTCCAGCATGACTTGTGGAGGTTTCCGGATGAGGTTTCCGCAAGGCGTGTTCTTTCTGGTGTTGACCACTTCGCTGGCGTGCTGTGCCGGATGCGACGAAGTCGATTCAGCCCCGGCCCCGGCAAAGCAGTCAGGAGCGGAGCAGGCTGCGGAGCTAGTCATCGAGCCGGCACTGGTCAAGCTGCGCGCCGAAGGCGACCAAGATCTCCGACGGCAAGTCACCTGCCAGATCGTCAACCGTGGCGACCAGGACGTCCGGATCGTCTCGGTCGACGCCAGTTGCTCCTGCACGTTGGCCGGCCCGCTCAAGAAAACGACGCTCGGTCCGGGTGAGTCGGTGCCCCTGCGGTTGACGGCCACGTTGCCGACATACGGCGAAAGGGAATCCGTCGTGAAGGTTTTCACCGAGCCGGCGGGCAACGTGCCGATACTGCGGCTGGTCCTGCATGGTCCCGAGCGATCGGTGCCTGCCCTGGTAGTCGTTCCCGACGAATTGCGACTGGCGGGGCAGGAGCCGGGCGAAGAGGCCACGCAGGAGTTCCAGATCATCACGCTCGAACGGCCGGAAGCCAAACCGTGGCTGACGGAAATCGTCGACCCGGCGGGCGAGGTCGCCGTCGATCTCATCGCGCCGCCTGCCGCCGAACCTCGCGGCGAGCACGAACAACGAACCTATCGGTTTCGACTCGTGGCAAAACTGCCCGCGACGTCGGGCGAGACCGAGCCTTTCACGCTCGCCGTCAAGGGCGATCCACCCGTGACGCGAAACGGGAGTCCGCTCGCGATTCACGGAACGCGCGTGCTCGTTCCGCTGCTGCAGGTCGTGCCGGAACAGCTTGTCCTGCGATCGGAGGCGTTCGGCGACAAACCCATCACGAGGCGGATTCTGGTCGTCTCCGAAGACGAAAATCTGGCCGTCGCTCCGCCCGAAGACCTGCCAGGCTGGATCACGATCGAGGAAGTCGGTGGTGAACAAGCACAACGCTCGCGGGTCTTCCAACTTGCATTCACAAAACCTCGCGAGAGCGATGTTTTGCCGATTACGCTTCAATTCGACGCCGAGAACGGCACTCCATACGGGTCTGCAACGCTCACGATTTCCATGACACAGTGAGCGACTTCGTGAAGCGCAGACTCCGAATCAACGGGAGCGGAGATAACTTACTTGTTCGTTGGTTTGGGCTGCGGTGCCGCGCGGCGGGGTCGGCGAGTCTGGCTCTGGGGCAAGGGGCCTGAGTAGGGCGGCGTCTCGAAGTGCGTGCCGTCCCCCGTCACGCGGGGGTCGTTCGCCCGGCGGAGTTCGTCCATCAGCTTTGATTCGAGTTCCGCACGCACGTCGGCGTACTGCGCGTCGGCGGCGACGTTGTGGACCTGGTCGGGGTCGTCGGCGAGCACGTACAGCTCTTCGCGCGGACGCGGTGTGAAGGCAAGCTCGTAATACTTCTTCCATTGCGGGTCGTTGCGATGGGTGACGAGCCAGGCCTTCGTGGGACTGGAATCCATATCGAGGAACGTCGCGTAGGTGTCTTCGATCAGTGCTTCGGTGTCGGGCGTGTGACCGTCGGCGAGGTGGACCGGGTCGCCCATCGGCCAGCGGTCGGGCTTGAAGTTGACGATGTAAAGATGGCCCTTCGTGCGGATCGCTCGTTGCGGATAGGGCACGAAGCCTTCACGGGCTGCGGCGACGTGACGTTCGCGACCGGTGACGACGAACGTTCGCTCGGCGTCGACCTGGCCGGCCTTGTCGGAATGCAGGACGTTCGCGAAGCTGCGGCCGGTCATGACGGCGGGCGATTCCGCACCGCCGACTTCCAAAAGCGTCGGCGCGAGATCCATCAGGTTCACGAAGTCGTCGACGACGCGTCCGCCCTCGACGCCGGGGCCGCGAACGGCGAGTGACACGGCGGTGCCGAAGTCGTAGAGGTTGCATTTGCCGTGCGGAAAGCCCGGCGCTCCGTGATCGCCGCTGACGACGACGAGCGTGTTGTCGAATTCACCCGCAGCTTCGAGCTTCGCGAGCAGCACGCCGAGCGCCGCATCGAACGCCTGCGCTTCGCCCAGGTAGTCGGCGACGTCTTCGCGGACGGTCGGCACGTCGGGCAGGAAGTCGGGCAGCTTGCCTTCGAGGTCGTCCGGCTCGATGCCCCACAACGCCTTGCCCGACCCTTTCACCCATTTGCGATGCACGTTCGTCGGGCCGAACCAGTAGAGGAACGGCTTGCCCTCGTCGCGGTCGGCGAGAAATGCCTCGAAGTTCGCGGCGACCTCGTCGTACAGCGCCTGCTTCGCTTTCTCGACGGGCACTCCTTTGTCGACCGCAGCCGTCACGTTCTGAGAGAACTGATTGAACCGGCCGCCGGCCTTGTCGTAGGCGAATCGTGCTCCGCCGAACGGGGCGTCGTTGGGCGTGCCGGGACTCCAGACTTTCGAGGTCTGACCGATGTGGTAGCCCGCGTCGTGAAGCAACAGCGGGAAGGACGGAATCGCTTCGTCCCACACGGCCCCTTGCAGTATCGCGCCTCGTCCCGTGCGCCAGAAATACTGACCCGACAGAATCGTGCTGCGACAGGGCGTGCATGACGGAGCCGGCACAAAGGCGTTGCGGAACAGCACGCCGTCGCGGGCGACCCGGTCGATGTTCGGCGTGCTCACGACGTCATTGATCGTGCCCGGCCCGTCGACCTGAGCGTAGACGCTCGCATAGCGGCCCCAGTCGTCGGCGAAGGCGAACAGGATGTTCGGCCGGGACGGTTCGGCAGCGGTCGCAGCGTTCGGAAGAAACACCGCGAGGGCGAAAAGTCCGGAGGCGAAAAGAGAGTTCATCGGATGCTCCGTCCAAGGTTGATGAAATCGCAAGCGGCGCGGCATCCGATCAGCGTTTCGCGTTGCGTCGTTTGAACTCATCGATCCCGGCCAGCGGAAACATCTCCGACGGCACGTGCTGTTCGGCCATGATCGTTTCGAGCTTCACGACGACGTCGGGGTGCTTCGCGGCGACGTCGGTCGTTTCGTTCGGGTCGTCGGCGAGGTTGTAGAGTTCGGTCTTCGGTTTCTCGCCGGGCTTGAGTTCTCCCAGATTCTGCCGGACGGCCTTCCAGTCGCCGGTGCGAGCCGCCTGTTGAATGCCGTACGCGGGGAACTCCCAGTAGAGGAACTCGTGCCGCTTCTGGTCGTCGGCATTGCCGAGAAGAGTCGGCGTGAAGCTGATCCCGTCGTTGTCCGGCGGAAACGTGCGGGCCGCCCCCGTCAGATCGAGCAGTGTCGGCAGCCAGTCGGCGAAATAGGTCGGCAGGTCGCTGGTCGTGCCGGGTTCGATCTTTCCGGTCCAGCGGACGATCAGCGGTTCGCGGATGCCGCCTTCGTAGACGTCGCCCTTGCGGCCGCGACGGCCTTGCGCCGAGCTGAAGTAGTCGCTGTCGGCGCCGCCCAGCCGGCGGTACGTCGGACCGTTGTCGCTGGTGAACACGAAGATCGTGTCGTCGCCGAGGCCCAGACGCTCGACCTGATCGATCAGCTCGCCGATCTCGCGATCCATGCGGGTCACCATCGCCGCGTAACCGGCGCGGGGCGTCGGGTGCTCGACATAGCTCGAACGATGCTCGTAGTTCTCTTCGGGAATCGACCGGCGATACTCGGCGAGCGAGGGTTCGTCTTCGGGCACCTGAATCGCCAGGTGCGTCACGATGATCGGCAGGTACAGAAAGAAAGGCCGGTCTTTGTTCGCGTCGACGAACGCCTCGGCCTCGCGGAAGAACTCGTCTTGTGAATAGGCCTCACCGTGCAGGGTGCGGTCGTTGCCGGGATAGCGAATCTGCTCGCGGCCTTCGGGCGTGATTCGCCACAGGAACCGCGGGTAGTGGTTGTGGGCGTGCGCCTGGCACAGGTAGCCGAAGAACAGGTCGAAGCCCTGGTTCGACGGATCGCCGGTCGAACCTTCGTAGCCCAGACCCCACTTGCCCATCGCCCCGGTCGCATAACCGTGGGCTTTGAACAGTTCGGCGATGGTGACGGCGTCGTCGGGAATCGGGTTCTGACCGGGCCACAGCCCTTCCGCTTCGTTCTTCCGTCGATCCGGCGGATTGCCGTTGTTGCGAATGTACGAATGACCGGCGTGTTTGCCGGTCATCAGCGAGCAGCGGGCCGGCGCGCAGACGGGAAAGCCCGAGTAGTGCTGCGTGAACCGCATTCCTTCGCGCGCGAGCGCATCGAGTCGAGGCGTCTGGATGCGCTGTTGCCCGTAGCAGCCCAGTTCGCCGACGCCGAGATCGTCGGCCATGATGAACACGACGTTCGGCGAGCGGGGGGCGTCAGCCCCCCGAGCCGTCGCTGCGGCGGTCGGAAACAGCGTCGTGATGCCAAGGCAGCCCGCCAGAATATGCCGTCTCATCGTTCGTTTCCTGCTATTGGTGACCATGCAAATGGTTGGAATCCCACGAAAACGACCGGTTTGATTGGGGTGAGTTTACCGATTCCGCCGATGATCCTCACGCCGACCCGTTTCGCCGATCCGATCGCGGAGACAATCGAGATGAATCGGGTGCGTGTTGCGGCCCGCTGCGCTGTGTTTTGTGCGAGCCTTTCAGCGATCCTGGTGACGGCGACCGCGCTCTCGAGCGAGATCGATCCGCGAGACGAATCGGGCGACCAACGCTCCGTGTCGGCGGCCGAGACCTCCGGCAGCGACCGACCGAGTCATCTTGGTGCGACCGATCCGTTCGGCCCGCAAATCCGCCGATCGGGAATGACAGCGGGCGTCCTGCCGACCGGATATTCACCGGCGGCGACCGCCGCTCCGCCGATTCCGCCTTCGCCGGACCAGCCGCCGGCGCCCGAACCGGTCACCTCGCCGGCGATGACGGCGTCGTCGGGGGCGTCGCTGAACCAGTTCGCGCCCTGGAACCCGGCTCCGCCTTGCGGCGTGCAATTGACCGACCCCGGCAGCCAGTACCCGACGGTGAAGGTGACGGGCTTCTTTCAGGCCGATGCGGTCTGGTTCGATCAGGATGATGCGAACAAGCAGCAGGTGGGCGACGTTCCCGACGGGGCCGACTTCCGCCGCGCCCGTCTCGCAGCGACCGGCGACGTGTGGGAGAACATCGGCTACATGATCGAGATGGACTTCGCGGCCCCGGGTCGGCCGAGCTTCATGGACGTCTACGCCGATTTCCGCGACATGCTCAGCATTCCGGCGAAAGTCCGCGTCGGTCAATGGCGGATGCCGTTCGGTATGACGGGCACGACGAGTGTCCGCGAATTGTCGTTCATCGAGCGACCGTTGCCGTTCGCGCTCGTCCCGTTCCGGCAAATCGGCGTCGGGCTGCTCGACAGCGTCGACGACGACAACATCACCTGGGCGGTCGCCGGGTTCCGCTATCCGACCGACGTGTTCGGCGGGAACGTCGGCGACAGCGGCGGCTACTCGATGGCGACTCGCGAAACGATCGTGCTCGGCGGCGAAAAGGACGACGACGCGCTGATGCACTTCGGCGGCAGCTACAGCTATCTCAACTCGTCGTTCGATACGTTCCGCACGCTCAGTCAGCCGGAAGTGTTCGCCAACGAAGTGCCCGGGCCGGTCGTGCCGTCGGGAGCGTTCCTGAACGTCCCGGCATTCGTCGACACCGGGCTGGTCTCCGCCGAGCAGGCGAACCTGTTCGGCGGCGAAGTCGCCGGACGCGCCGGCTCGTTCTGGACGCAGGCCGAGATCTATTCGATGACCGTGGACCGGTCCGGCGGATCGAACCCGACCTTCTGGGGAGCCTACGCGCACGTCGGCTACATCCTCACCGGCGAGGTGCGACCTTACAGCCGTGCCAACGGCGTCTTCACGCGAATCCTGCCGAACGATCCGGTCAAGAAGGGCGGAGGGCTGGGCGCCTGGGAGGTCGCGGGACGCTGGTCGGTGCTCGACCTGAACGACGGCGGCATCAACGGCGGCCGACTGACCGACCTGACCGCGGGGCTGAACTGGTACCTCAACCCGCGGACAAAGATGCAGTTCAACTACATCCACGCCTTCCTCGATGCCCAGCCGACCGGCGAATCGGACGCCAACATCCTCGCGGCCCGCGCACAAATCGACTTCTGATCGCATTGACACAGAAGCCCGGCTTCTTCAAGAAGCCGGGCTTCGCGGCGCGATCCGGCTACAATCGGGGTTGCATGTGCAGCGAAGAACCGACTGACGCCGATCGCGATGCGCGGCTTGCCGCGCTGCTCGACGAACTGCTCGCCGAATCCGCCGTCGGCCGCGCGGTCGATCTCGACGCGGTCTGCCGCCGGCATCCCGATCTCGCCGACGAGCTTCGTTCGCTCTGGGCGACGGCGCAGGTCGCCGGGCTGCTCGGGGGGACCGTCGTCTCGGACGATCCCTCGACGGCGAACGTCACCGAACCCGCCGAATCGTTCGACGACTACGAACTGCTCGAAGAACTGGGCCGCGGCGGAATGGGCGTCGTGTATCGCGCCCGGCAGAAGACGCTCGGACGCACCGTCGCCTTGAAGATGATCGTCCGGCCCGATCTCGCAGGGCCGGCCGAGCTTGCCCGCTTCCGTGCCGAGGCCGAAGCCGCGGCGAAGCTCGAACATCCGCACATCGTGCCCGTCTATGAAGTCGGCACCACGGGCGACGGCGAAGGTCGGCCTTACTTCACGATGCGGTTGATCGAAGGACAGACGCTCGCGCAGAAACTCGTCGACGGACCGCTCGACGGAGCCGCGACGGCCCGTACGATGGCCCCCGTCTGCCGTGCGATTCACGAAGCCCACCTGCGCGGTCTCGTCCATCGCGACCTCAAGCCGTCGAACGTGCTGATCGACGTCGACGGTCGCCCCTACGTCAGCGATTTCGGGCTGGTGAAGCGATGGCAACAGAGCCG
>JBAQZJ010000266.1:0-5651 GCA_049790855.1 Planctomycetaceae bacterium
ATCGACTCGACGGCGCCAGCGCCGCGACGGCCGCCGGTCCGTCGCCGAGATCGTGACCCTTCACGAGATGCGACGACTGCGACGCCGCGGTGTCGGCCGCCGCGTCGGCGTTCTGCGGGTCGTCGTCCGACCGAACCGGAAACCACGCTGAAACGTTGCCGTTCGAATCACCGACCAGCAGCGTGAGTCGGCCGATCAGATTTCGGACCTGCGTCAATCGGACTTCGCCGTCCGTCAGGTCGCTGCGCTCGATGAGACTGGGGGCGCTCTTGTCGCGAATGTCGTACCGCAGCAGCGTTCCGTCCGGCCAGACGAGACTGGCTCCCGCCGCACGCGCCGCCAGACCGACGAACAGCGGCGGACCTTGCGGCGCCTTCGATGCCGGCAGACTGGCGACGGTTCCCGCCTCGAGCGTGACCTCGCCGGTGAAGAGATCTTCCCTGATGCCGATCGTGGCGACGCGGGCCGCGCCGTCGTCCGACCAGGCCAGCAGCACCGGCCCCGCGTCGGTGTCGACCGTGTCCAGCCGTCGCACGGCGACGCCAGGCGAAATCTCGACTGGTTCGCCAGTGAACTCCACGACGACCGTCTCTTGCCGCAACAGTCCTTGCGAGGTCCGCAGGACGACTCCCGCATCGCTCGTGATTTGCTCGCCGGGACGCAGCTTCTGAAAGGCGTCCGCCGCGTCGCCGGTCGCATCGAGGAACGTCGTCTCGAATCGCACGCTGCCGAGTTTGACTGTGCCGTCTTCGAATCCGATCGCGACATCGTCGCTATCGAGACCGGCGACGATCGCGGTCGGCTGCGGACCCGTCTCGGCAAGCGGTTCGCGTTTCAGCACCTCGCCGGAATCGGGTCGGAAGACCGTCACCTGTCCATCGGCGTCGATCGCCCATGCGATGCCGTTCGAGTCGGCGACCCGCATGGCGACAGGCGTCGTGGGCAACGGTTGCCGCTTCGCGACGACCGGATCGCCCAGCGACGCGGGCATGAAGAGCGGCAGCACGGTCCAGAGCAGGTAGACGCAAACGCCCGAGATCGCCGCGATCGTGCCGATTCCGCCGACCGTAATGAGCCACGTCGCCACGCGATCGGCGAGGCGGACGGACCATTTGGTCCGCCGCTGTCGCGCACGCCCCGTGAATGTCGTTCGATCCGCCATGCGGTTCCGGCCGCGGCGAGACCAGACCGAGTCTGGTCGCCACAGCCCGCCAAGCCGGAGAACGGCGGTCCTTGACCGTTCCTCCAGTCCCTCACGGTTTGCTATTTCGCCGGCTCAACCTTGATGCCGACTTTTTCCAGCTCTTTGACCGCCAGTGCCGCCGGAACCGGGAA
Source organism: Planctomycetaceae bacterium (assembly GCA_049790855.1). GTDB lineage: Bacteria > Planctomycetota > Planctomycetia > Planctomycetales > Planctomycetaceae > JACCRE01. The sequence goes on from JBAQZJ010000266.1 coordinate 1,336, forward strand.
GTACCCGTCCTTCACCACCGCCTCCTGCCCCTGCTTGCTGAAGACGTATTTGACGAACTCGCGACGCAGCGGGTCAAGTTGGGCGCCCGGTTTGGCGTTGACGTAGACGCTCAGGAAGCGGAAAAGCGGGTACTTCTGCTTATAGACGTTTTCTTCGATCGGCTCGACCGGTGTCGAATCGGCCGTTTTCGCGATCGCGATCGCTTTGACGTCCGGCGTTCGGTAGCCGATTCCGCTGTAGCCGATTCCCGCGTCATCGCCCGCGACGCCCGAAACGACCGCCGAACTGCCCGGCTGCTCCTTCACGCTCGGGCGGAAGTCCCCGTCGCCGAGAGCCGCCTCTTTGAAGAAGCCGTAAGTGCCGCTTGCCGCATTGCGGCCGTAGACGCTGATGGGCAACCGTGACAGCGGCCCTTCGACTCCCGCCTGGTTCCAGGTGTCGATCGGCGAATGGCCGAGCCGGCGAGTCCGGGAAAAGATCGCGTCGACCTCTGGCAGCGTGAGCGATTCGACCGGGTTGTCTTTGTTCACGAAAACGGCCAGTGCGTCGACCGCGGTCCGCAGTTGCGTCGGCTCGTATCCGAACTTCTGCTTGAAGCCGGCGATCTCGGCGTCTTTCATATCGCGGCTCATCGGCCCGAGCTGGGCCGTGCCGGCGATGAGGGCCGGCGGGGCCGTCGACGACCCTTTGCCTTCGGCTTCGATGCGGACTCCCGGATAGTGCTTCCGGAAGCCTTCCTGCCAGAAGGCCATCAGGTTGTTCATCGAGTCGGAGCCGATGCTTTTGAGCGTCCCGGAGACTCCCGCGACCGGCTTGTAATCGGGCAGTTTCGGGTCGACCTTCACCTGCGCCGTCACCGGCGCTGCGGACAAGAAGCACAGCAGCGCGATCGCTGTGAGTGATGCTCGCGACAGTGTTTCCAGCCGGATCATGGGCCGTCTCTCTTCGTTCCAGTTCGTCGGCAGGCGGTTTTCGTCGCCCATTACACCGACGAATTGTTAAGGAACTGTGAAGACAATGGGAATGTCGCGACGGTGGTCGCGGCTCCGTTGGAAATGGGTGGCTGGGGACGGGCCGAGATCAGCGTTGCGGATCCACAGGGCGACCGTCGGCCCGCCCCCAGTCGAGCGGCCGTTCGACTGGGGGCGACGCGATCGCATCGACATTGTCCCCCTCGTCGAAACCGCGTCGTCCCCAGCCACCCCGTACGGATGTCGCGGCTCCGATCGACTGACCGCCGCCGTCAGCGTCCCGCAGGTTGGACCCGCGTTGCATCCGGGTACCAGGTCGGCAGGCTGGCGGACGACGAGTCGCGGTCCGGGTCGAGAAACGCCCGTGGAGCGGTTGTGCGAACCGGGGGCAGCGGCGTGAGGAACGCCGGGCCGGGCCGCTTCGTGCTGGGCCGAGCCGGCTTCGGGGGAAGCTCGGTGACGGGAACATACTTCCTCGCCGTTGGGACGCTTCTCGCTTGCGTCGCGGGAAGGAAGTCGGCGGCCGTCGGAACGGCGACTGGTCCGACGGTCGGACGCACCGGTCGCGGGGCAGGTGACACGGCCGACGCTTGCGGCTCTGGCATCGGTACGGGTGCCGGGGGAACGGCGACGTCCGCCGGCGTTCGCTCGGATGAAATGCGGACGATCGGCTCGGGGACGGCAGTCGCCAGCGTGTCTCCTTCTCGCGCGAACGGGTCCGGCTCGGCGTCGAGCAACGGATTGCGGAACGCATGGCTGCGAGCCCATGCCTCGCGAATCGCCTGCTCGTACGCCTTGGGCGTCCACGTTCCCTCGGACAGTGAGACGCCCGCGCGTTCGAGCAGAGTGCCTTCGCGAAGGTAGACGTCGGCGATCGCCTGATTGTACGAGACGATCGCCTGCCAGTAGGCGACTTCCGACTGCGCGAGCGCGGCTTGCGACCGCAGCAATTGATCGATGTTGACGCCCGACGAGCCGCCCGACTCGCCGCTGCCGATTCCGCCTACGGCCAGCCCGGCCTCGTAGGCTCGCACGCGTTCTTCGGAAGCCGCGCGGCGACTGAGACTGGTTTCGGCGATCTGATAGAACTGTTCGATCTCCTGGAACGCGGCCGCCAGTTCGTGGCTGATCTCGTGCTCGATGGTGGCCAGCGCCGCCCGCGACTTCGCAAGCCGCAGTTCGTACCACCGCACCTGCGACTTGGCCGACCGCAGGCCGACGGGCATCGACAGCTCCAGGCCGAGATCCCAGCCCGCCTGGTCGTTGTCGAGCACGGTGTTGTAAAAGTCGTCCAGCCCCTGCTGCGTGTTCTGCGAGTCGTCGTCGTCACCGGCGAGCAACTTGTCGCCGAACCCGTTCACGCGATAACGCGACACGAAATCGAGGTTCGGCCGGGCGACGTTCTCTGCTGCGGCGAGCTGCAGTTCCAGACTCTTGATCTGCCACTTCTGTCGGCGCAACTCGACTCGGCTGGTGAGCGCCTCGCACAACGAGGCGTACCAGTCGGGCGAGAACTTGGCGACCATCGGTTCTTCGGCCGGCCGGAGCACCGTTCCGTCATTGACGGGCAGGCCCGTAATGCGACGCAGTTCCAGCTCTCGCCGGTAGAGCGTCCCGCGGGACTCCTGAACGCGGGAGCGGGCGTCGAAGTAGCTCTCTTTCGCCTGGGCGAGTTCGGCGGCGCTGGAGCCGGCGAGACCTTCGCGGGTCTCGACGATCCGCAGCGTTTCGAGGGCGCTGTTCCGGGCGACGATCTGGGCGTGGTAGACGCGGTAGGCGAGAAACAGGTTCCAGTACGACTCTTCCACCTCGCGGACGAGGTTGCGGGCGGCCCGTTGAAACTCGGCGACCTCGATGTCGTTGTTGATCCGAGCGATCAGCACGCCGTTGGTGAACTGGGCGTTGCGACCGAGATTCCGCGACTGCGGACCCGCGACCCGGTTGAACTCGAGGCCCGAGCCGGCGAGCAGCGGGTGGCGGAATTCCGCCTGGACGTTGCCCGAATACGCGCTGTCGAACAGACGGTTCTGCGCGTTGTTGAACTCGTAGTCGACGTCGTGGCTGAAGGCGACCGTGCCGCCGGTCGCGATCGGTTTCTCGAGCCGGCTGCGGAACGCCGCGGTGTCCTGCTGGAGTTCCTGACCCGGCCCGAAACCGAACTGCTGGTTCTGAATCCGCTCTTCGCGCCCCCACAGCATTTGAGTCGTGAAGAGCACGTCGAAGTCGGACAACGCCCCCTCGACGCCGCGATTGCCGAACTGCGTGTTCGTCTCCTGGATCGCAGGGTCGTAGATCGACGTGACGAACTCGGGGTTGTTCAGCAGGGGGTTCGTCGGCGACAGGAACTGGCCGCGTTCGCGAATCACCTCGCTGTTCGACAGCGAGAGATGGATCGCTTCAGTCAGCGTGACGTCGCGAATCTCGTCGCGACTCCGATCGCTGACGGTGTGCGGGGGATAGGAAACCGCATTGTCGGCGGCAACAGTCGTCACGTCCGGCGTGGCGACGCTCGTCGCGCGGCCGACGTAATGCTCGAGATCGGAGTCGCCGACATAGGCGATCGCCGGTTCCGACGACAGAGAACGGCAGCCGCCGACCAGCCCCAGCCCGGCGAGCGCAGCAGCACCGGCGACGAACCGCGCGAAGCGACAGGCGTCGAATCGGCGTCTGCGGCGGAGCATGCGGCACCTGTGGCGGAGCGAAGCCGACGGACCGTCGGCGGCGCGGATTTCCTCCAACAGGCATCGGCCGAAACACCCGTTCCCGTTGAATCGACTTTGCCGGTTCGGCAGTTTCTGCGGGTTGCGGAGGCTTTCGCGGCCGCGTCTGTGCGTTCGTCCGCGCGCAAAGGGCGACACAAGCCCGACGCGCCAGCGAGGGAATCTGTGGCGACCTGACGTCTTCCAATAGACGCACTACTACGCCGGAGTCTGGCGAGCGGCAGGCATCAGCCTGCCGAGTGCGATGAAGCAGGTGCATCCCGCATCAGTCGCTCCCTGACGGGCGCGGCTCTGAATTCGCAGGTCGCGGCCCTATATTCTCGCCATCCTTGACCCTTGCCACCGGGTTCCGATAATGAGGTACGACTGCCGGGGGTGAAAGGCGGCCTCCAAGTGCGGTGGGCACTTGTGAACCGGGTCAGGCCTTAACCGGAGCAGCCCTAAGCATCGTGTTCCAGGTGCACTTGGGGCCGCCTTTTGCCCCCGGTCTTTTCGAGAGGGGGAGAGCGGGGGACGGGGAGAGTTGGGGACGGCGTATGGAGAGTTTTCTCCCGATCCCCCACTCTCCCCGTCCCCCCGTCGCGTTTCCGCTCACGAGCCGCCCGTGACCGCCACCCCCTACAC
>JBAQZJ010000267.1:0-14128 GCA_049790855.1 Planctomycetaceae bacterium
CGGGAAAGCGACCCGGCGAGAGCGGTGAGTTGAAGCCTGCGCCGGCGACGGACAACTCACGCCCTGTTCGTGAGATCCGCACCGAAGAAAACAATGCCGTCATGCCGGTCGAGCTTTCGTTTGTTCCGCAACAGCCGGGCGAGTTCAAGGTCGCGCTTGAGATCGTACCGGTCGACGGCGAGGTCAAGACGACGAACAACCGGCGCGAGACGATCGTCAACGTGCAGAAGGGCGGATTGCGGGTCGCTTACTTCGGCTCGCCGTCGTCAGAGCAGCGCTGGATCCGCAACGTCAACACCGAGCAGAAGATCCAACTCGATTTCTTCCCGGTCATCACCGGCGTCTTCGGACGAAACCGGTCCATCGACGCTTCTTGGTTTGATCCTGGAAAGTACGACGCCTACCTCGTCGGCGATGTGCCGGCCGCGGCGTTCGGCGCCGGTAACATCAAGCTGCTGGCCGAACGGGTCGCCGATGGCGCTGGATTGATGATGCTTGGGGGGCCTCGTAGTTTCGGACCAGGGGGCTGGTCGTCGACGCCGATCGCCCCGTTTCTGCCGGTCGAGATGCGTCCTGGAACGGTCGATCCGGAGAACGCTCTCGACCCGGCCTATCACATCGACCGGTCGCTGCAACTGCTGCCGACCTCCGAAGGATTGACGCACTACGTCATGAGGCTCACCGCGGCGGAGGACGAAAATGCGGCGATCTGGCGGTCGCTGCCGCCGCTGGAAGGCGCGAATCGGCTCACCGTGCGTACCGGAGGGCTTGAAGAGGTGCTCGCTGAATCGGCCGACGGAATCCCGTTACTAGTTGCGCAGGAAGTCGGACGGGCGCGAGTGATAGCCTTTGCAGGCGATACGACGTACCTGTGGTATACGGCCGGTCACGCGACGGAGCATCAGCGGTTCTGGCGACAGGTGATTCTGTGGCTTTCGCGCAAGGAATTCGATCAGGATCAGCCGGTGTGGGTGTTCGCCGAACCGCGAAACGTCGCCGCCGGTCAACAGGTGACATTGACCTACGGAGCTCGCGACGAGACCGGCAAGCCCGTGCTCGACGCCGATTTTGAATTGGAAGTTCTTCGGCCGGACGGCAGCCGTAGCAGCGTGTCGGCACCCGCCGGTGCCGAGCGGAACAGTATCGAATTCGGGCAGACGACCTCCCCCGGCGACTACTGGGTGAGGGTCGCTGCGTCTCGGGAAGGTCGTTCGCTGGGCCTCGACGGCTGGACGCGGTTTCTCGTCGATGTTCGCGACCTGGAGCTCGACAACCCTGCGGCCGACCCGGCGCTTCTCACCGAACTGGCCGAATTGTCTGGCGGAACCGTCATCCCTCCCGAACAACTTGCGACGTTGCTCGATCGATGGCTCGTCGATCCGCCCGGCCGGGAACGCTTGACGGTGTTCCGGCGGACGTCGCTCTGGGACAACGCCTGGCTGCTTGCGGTTTTCGTCGGTTTGATCGGCCTCGAATGGTTCTTCCGGAAACGATCGGGGCTGGTTTGATCACCCGTAACGAGTGCGACGATCTCCGCCTCGCTTGCGGTCTCGCGGCGCATTCCTGCCCGTGGCGCATGCTCTGCGACGACTTTTGATGAACGGACCGGAACTGCTCCCGCACGGTGGGCGTCGAACGCGATATAATGCCGGGCGGCACGCCGTGAAGCCCGCGTTGCCGGAATATTCCATCAAGCCGATATCACCCGAATCTCCGGGAGCGAGCATGGCGACCGTCCAGCGGCCGGCAGAACGCTACGTCGAGTTCGACGAGTACATCGACCTACAGCTCGACAAGGCCCGCAACGGCATTAAGTGGACGGACATCCTGGCGGCGGTGGCGGGCGTCGCTGCGCTGGTGACCGGCTATCTCGTCGCGTTCGTAGCCGCCGACCACTGGTTTTTCGACGGCGGCGTGCCTCGTTCGCTGCGGATCGTCGCGCTCGGCGTCGTGGCCGTCGTCGCGCTCCTCTGGATCGGCACCAAGGTGGTCTGGCCGTATTTGCGGCAAGTGAACGACCTCTACGCGGCGCGGATGCTCGAAGATTCCGAACCGGACCTGCGCGGCAGTCTGTTCGGGCTGGTCGATTTGCGCCGTGCGAGTCACGCACCCGCCGACGAGGTCCGTCGGGCGCTCGAAAAGCGGGCGGCGACGGTGCTGTCCGACATCGACGTCGATGCTTCACTCGACCGGCGTCCGTTGCTGCGGACTTCGTACGCGTTGCTTGCGATCGTGCTCGTCGCCTGCATTTATGCGGTGGCGTCGCCGAAACGAGTCGGCCCGTCGCTGGTACGGGCGCTGTTTCCGACGTCGACGGCCGGCGTCGCGACGCGAACGGAAATTGTCGAGATCAAGCCGGGCGACGTGTCGGTGCTCGCCGGCGCGCAGCTCGACGTCTCGGCCATGATTCGGGGTGAGACTCCCGAGCGAGTCGTTCTCTTCTACAGCACCCGCGATCGACGCTTCGCCGACGAACCGGTCGAACTGCGTCTGCACGACGAGACGACTCGTGAATACCGAGCGGCCTTGATCGGCGATGCCGGTCGTGGTCTCACGCAGGATCTGACCTACCGGATCGAGGCGAACGACGACGCGGCCGGCCCGTTCACCGTCACGGTCGAGCAACCGCCGGTGGCGACGGTGACGTCGATCATGTTGCAACACCCGCCGTATACGGGGTTGGAACCCGCCGAGCGCGACACGCCGCCGATCGATGCGATCGAAGGCACGACTGTCACGCTGGCCGCGACGGCGAACCGGCCTCTCAAGTCGGCGAAACTGGTGTTTGCCGATGACGAACGCTTCCTGGCTCGCGGCGAAGAGGTGCCGATGCGCGTCGCCGCCGACGGTGTCACGCTCACCGCGAACTGGATGCTGGCGATTCGCACCGACGGCACGTCGCCGACGCATTACCGGATCGACTGCCGCGACACCGCCGGCAAGACGAACCCGAACCCCGCCGTTTACCCGATCGCGATCCGTCCAGACCAGCCGCCGGAAGTCATCCTTCATGATCCGAAGAGCGACCTGGAACGACCGGCTAATGCGATCATCCCGCTGCTCGTTTCCGCACGAGACCCCGACTTCGAGCTGCGTGAACTCACGCTGCGGTTGGAACGGCAAGGACAGGAGTTGCCCGAGAGAACGGTGCTGTGGGAAGGCGCGCAGGCGGAGGCAAAGTTTCGTCACGACTGGGAATTGGCGCCGCTCGGATTGAAGCCGGGGGACGTCGTGACGTTCTATGTCCAGGCCCGTGACAACCGCGAACCCGAATTCAATCGCCGCAATACGCCGAAGCTCAACGTCACGATCACCGAACCGGTCGCCAAGGAACAGGTCGAGGAGCAACTTGCCGAAGACCGCGAACGGCAACAGCAGGAACTGGCGGAGGCGGAACGCAACGCAGCGGCGCGGGACCGCGAATCACAATCTGCAGCAGCGGACTCAGATCCGATGCCGCCGAATGAGTCGAAAGACGAGCCTGCCGGCGAGAAAGGAGAACGTCCGGAAAGCCCGGAAGCGGGTGAGGTCGGAGAACCCGGTGAAACGGCAGAGCCGACGAAAGGCAAGGGCGACGAACAGGCCGATTCGAAGGTGAACAACGACGGCAGAGCCGACGACGTGGCATTGCGCGAATTGCTCGAACACCAGCGCAAACAAAACGACGAACCGCAAAACGACGAACCGCAGAACGACGAACCGCAGAACGACGAACCGCAGAACGACGAACCGCAGAACGACGAACCGCAGAACGACGAACCGCAGAACGACGAACCGCAGAAGGGCGAGTCGCAGAAGGGCGAGTCGCAGAAGGGCGAGTCGCAGAAGGGCGAGTCGGAACCCCAACAAGACGGCACGAACAACGGAAACGGGCAAAAACAGGCTTCCGACCGCCAAGAACAGTCCACCGGAGAGGCATCCCGTCAAACACCGGGCGAGCAAACCGGCAAGGCTGGCAATGATGCACACGATGCGGCTGAAAAGGGTGGTGGAAATTCTCGTCGCGAAGGCGGCAAAGCGAACGAACGAACGCCAGCCGACGGGCAGCCGACGGAAAAGCCCGGCAGTGAATCCGAGGCGCCGGGCGAAGAGTCATCATCGGCCGTGGAGGAGGAAGGCGGCAGCGCGACGAGTCCACGTCAGGAGATGACGGGACGTGACGGTGATCGGGCGACGGGTGCTGCAGAGACTCCAGGAACGGCGGACGATAGCGCCGATCGAGCTGAGAAGCCGACCACCGAGTCGCCGGCCGGATCCGAACCTGCGACCGGTGAGCAATCGCCGGCGAGCCGTAACGACGGCACGGGTGAAGCCAAGACCGCATCGCAGCCCGAGGAAGGCGGTACGGCGACGGATGGCACCAAGCCGAAAACCGAAGAGCCTTCCACGACGCCACGGGAGAGCGGGAACTCGCCGCAGCCCGGGGCCGACGCCGGCCCGATGGGTGATCAGCCGAAGTCCGGTGACGTGGAATCGGGGATGAATTCCGACGAGACCGGCGAGAAACCGATGGCGAGCGAAAGCGGCACCGGTCAACCGAATGCCGACGGCACTCCATCGCAACAACCGAGCCAATCCGACACAGGCACACAACCCGGTGGTACGCAACCGTCAGAGGAGACGTCTCCGAAGGACCGGAACTCTCAGCCCGGTGACTCGCCGGCTCAAAACGAAGAAGGGAACGAGACGGGCGAGCCAGGGACGGCGAACCAGCCTCGTAACGAGAAGCCGGCGGAGGCGGGTTCCGAGAGCCAATCCGGCGAGGGGAAGTCCGGCGAGGGGAAGTCCGGCGAGGGGAAGTCCGGCGAAGGGAAGTCCGGTGAAGGCAATGGTGGAAAGGGACAGCCGGGACAGGGAAAAGCGGCCGGCGGCGGCCAGGCGGGCAATGGTGGGGGCGGCGGAACCGCAAGCGGAGCGGCCGGTGCAGGCGGCGGTAACGCCAAGGCAGTCGCTGAAGAAGCGAACGCGGCCTATACCCGGCAGGCGACGGATCTGGCTCTGAAGAAGCTCGAAGACGAGTTGGAGCGAGGCGAGGTCGATCCGGAATTGCTGAATGAATTAGGTTGGACGGACGACGACATGCGTCGGTTCGCGGATCGGCTTCGCAAAAATCTCGCCGAGCCGACCGGCGACGAGACGCCGCAGCAGATCGCCGAGCGAAAAGAGTTCGAGCATATGCTCGAAAACTTGCAAATCGAAACCGGCCCGGCGGCACGCACGGGTCCGACCGGGCGCGTGGAAGACGTCGGTGACGTCAATACGGTGAATCCGCTCGTGCCGTCGGAATACCGCGATGCCTACGAGGCCTTCACACGCAGCGTTGCGGGGCGTCGAGAGGCCGCCGACACCAAGAAGTGACGCCGCTACGCGCTGCCCAGGTGCGACTGCGGTGAGCGCCGCCGTTTCATCCACCAGTAAACGGGAAGCCCTGCCAACGAAAGCAGAATTCCCACTCCGGCCTCCGCCGGCTTCCCGATGAAGATGTAAACGAGAAACGCCAGCGAGGCGGCGATGTACGCCAGCGGAATCCAGGGATAGAGCGGCGTAACGTAACCAGGTAACGGACCGCCACGTCGTCGGATCGGAAAAATCGCCGCCACGGCGAACATCAGAAAGACGTTCGCCGTGAAGGTGACGTAATCCGACAGCAGGTCGAAGACCGACCGCTCCCGGAAGTGATCGAAACTGGCGACCAACGCCGCCGAGGCCAGAACCAGCGTAATCGACATGCTCGCCTGCGTGACGATGGCCGCAGCCGGGGTTCGGAACCGGGGGTGGACCTCGGCGAGCACCGCCGGAAAGACCCGATCGCGGGCCATTGCGAAGCCGACGCGCGGGCCGCTGATCAAGCTCGCATTGAGCGACCCGGCCATCGAACAGAACACCGCCAGAGAAATCAGCAGCGCCGCGGTCGCCACGACGCCGCCGCCGAGCGGGGCCAGCAGCGTGTCGGTCATCGTCTGCGGCAAGATGCCTTCACGGCTCGCGTCGATCACGGTATCCGTCGACAGCGCGCCGTGGTAGGCGAGCACCGCGGCGAGGTACAGGGTGATCAGGATCGAGGAACCGACGATGAGCGCTATCGGAATGTTCCGCTGCGGTTCGCTGACTTCCTCGGCGACAGGCGCGATGACGTGCCACCCGTTGTAAGTCCAGAGCACGGCCAGCAAGGCGCCGGAAAAACGAGCGGGCAGTGATGAATCGCCACCTGTCGAACCGACCGACTGTGTGTAGTGCGACGTGTCGATCGCCGTTCCGCCGGCAAGCGTGATGACGAACGGCAACGCCGCCAGTCCGGCGAGAAACAGGCATTTGACGGCCGTCGTCGCGAATTGGGTACGGCCGCCCCAGAGAACGCCTGCGACGTTGATCGCCGCCAGCCCGATGATCAGCAGCGAAGCGACCGTGGCTCCCTCCCAGACGGCGAAGGGACGACCGGCGACTGCGCCGATTTGCAATGTCGAACCCGCGGCGAGCGCTCCGATCGACGCCGGCATGCCGAACACGAACTCAGTCCAGCCGAACAGGAATGCGATCGGCCCACCGAAACCTTCCCGCAGATAGACGTATAGTCCGCCGGCTTTCGGCAACCGCAGCCCCAACTCGGCGATCGTCAAGGCTCCGAGCAGGCAGAGCACGCCGCCGGCGGCCCACGCCGCGAGCGCGACGGGCACGGTTCCGGCTTCGGAGACTGCCTGACCGGGTTTCAGGAAGATACCGGCACCGATGACGTTGCCGACGACGAGCGCGGTCGCCATTCCCGGCCCAAGTGCTCGCACCAGCCCCGGACTGCCGGTCGTCGACTCGGTTTCCTCGACCTTCATGAAGTCCGTTCGCTTTCATGGAGGAAGGGAAACGCGTCCGTCGCTTCAGAAGCTCGGGCTGCCGCCCCCGGACGATGAAGCCCCCGCCGCCTGTTCGCCGCCGCCTAGCCGCAATGTTTGCAACGAGAGTTCGATCCGCTCGTTCAGCCGTTCAGAGCGTGCGGCCTCCTGCGGTACGACGAACACGATCGCCACCTGCAACGGCCCTTGCCGATGGAGATAGACCTCGTAGCGCATCGCCGGGTTGCTGGAGGCCGCATCGAGCCTCGCAACTTCGTAAGCGAGGCTCGGTGCAAAGTCCTGTCCCCCGACGACGTGGCGGGGCGTCGATCTGAGCTCGGTTCCGCCGAGCGCCTCCGCAAGCCTGTTCACCAGCACGGTGTCGAACTTGTCCGGCTTTGCCTTCGTGTCACGCGAGGCGAGCAGCACGCGATTGGACAACACCAGCGCGTAGAACGGCGTCTGGACCGTCGAGCCTGCCGAATTGACGGCCTCGACTTCGCCGCGAAATCCGCCGAGCAATCCAGTCAGTTCCTCAATGTTCAATCCGCTTGGAATTCGTTTGTCACGGGCCTCTTTCTCGTTCTTCTTCGGCCCGGGAATCTCTTTCAGCCCGGCAGGCAGGCGCAAGCTGACTTCGCCCTTCCGCCAGCGCGGTCCCAAGTTCGCATTCAGCTCCTGATGATACTGAAAGAACGGGATCGTGTTGTGGATGACGCGCGACTGATACGTCTCGACGCCACAGCCCATAACGGCGAGCGAGAATGGAAGCACCAGCACGATCGATAAGCGATGCGGCATCATGGGCGGTATTGTCGCGATCGTCGCCCGTCGCCGTCAACTCGACTCCGGACGATGCGGGCGAGACGATCGTTCTTCCGCGAACGCTTCTTCGATCCGGCGTTGCCAGAACGAGAGTTCCTCGGCGGGCGTTTCGGAGTCTCGATTCCGGGCTGGCGGTATCTGGCCACGATTCATGTCGTTCTTCGCACCGCCCGCAGTCGAGGACGGTTGGGCCTGCGACGACTTGCGTCTCGAATTTGCCGGGCTTTGAGAAAAAGAGTCGGCTCGCGACTCGGCGGTGGGTTGATCCGCCTTCACGCTTTCGACGGACTTCCCGACTTCTTTCGCGGCGTCGTCCTCAGCCAGGCCGAAGTAGGCGAGCCAGTCGGCCGCATCTGCGGCCGGAGGCGTATCGTCGCCGGCAGAACGGCCCGAAGGGTTCGTTTGCGGAGCTGCGAATCGCTCGAGACGACGCAGAAAGGAGTCGCATTTGACGGCCGAGGCTCCCCGCCGCTTCGCAGCCCGTTGGAGCCGGATGTCGTCTGACACAACTCGAAGCTGTCGGGGCGATGAGTGTCTTCTGATCAGTTCTTCGATGAGCGAATCGGCGTCGCCCGAGTCGCCCGCAAACTGCACCGTCAACTCACGGAAACGAAAGCGCGCGGTCGCATCGGGGGGAGGATCGAACGCATCGAAGACGACCGTCGCCCGCTCGCGGGCGGCGTCGTCCAGACCGTCGGCAATGCGGATGAGGAGAGCATATCGCACTCGCTCATAATCGCCGGGACCGTAGGTCGCTCGCGCCAGCCCGGCCGCGTGAAGCAGGTTGTAACCGTCGATCAGGTGATACGAAAGGGACATGTCCTCGAGCGTTCATCAGAACTTTTTGACGGGATACGCGGCGAACGCCGCATCGGCACCGACGATGGGAACGTACTCGACGAGAGTCGGCGCTTCCTCGGCCGTGACGCTCTGACGGACATTGCGTACGTCACCGTCCGCATTCTACCAACGCGGGTTCTGTGCGGCGTACCGGATCTCGCCCGCCACGAGCGTCACTTCGACTCGTCCTTTGACGTGCCAGCCGGCAAAGGGCGTATTCCGGCCCCGTGATCGGAACGCCCGCGGATCGATCGTCCATTCGGCGTTCGGATCGATGATCGTGACATCGGCCGTCGCCCCCGCAGTCAGAGTGCCGGCGTCAAGACCGAGCAGCCGCGCTGGATTCATGGTGAGCGTCGCGATCAGCTGCCGCCACGTCAGATGCCCGGGTTCGATGAGCGTCGAAATGCACACAGGCAGCAGCGTTTCAAGCCCCACCGCTCCCGCCGGGTCGGACAGGATTTCTCCCGCTTTTTTCTCATCTGAGAACGGCTGATGGTCCGACGAGATGATTTCGACCGTCCCGTCTTTCAAGCCTTCAATCAGGGCGACGACGTGTTCCTCCGATCGCAGCGGCGGATCGACCTTGAAGCTCGAGTCGAAGCTGCGAAGCGCCGCGTCGGTCAGTGCGAGATGATGGGGCGACGTATCGGCCGACACCCGGACGCCGGCTGCTTTCGCACGGCGGATCAACTCGACGCTCGCGGCGGTCGTGACGCACATCAGGTGCAAGCGGCCGCCGGTCAGTTCTGCGAGCGAAATGTCGCGGTTCACCATAATATGCTCGGCAGCGGCGGGCATGCCGCGCAGCCCGAGCAGCGTCGAATGGTATCCCTCGTGCATCACGCCGCCGACGACCAGCTCGGGCACCTGCGGATGGTTGAAGATCGCCCGGTCGAACATGCCGGCATACTGCAGCGCCCGCCGCATGATCTCTGCGTTGGCGATAGGCTTCTTGCCGTCGGACAGGGCCACGGCGCCGCCGTCGACGAGCTGACCGATCTCGGCGAGCTCGACGCCGTCGGTGTTCTTGGTGACGGCGCCGATCGGCAGCACGCGGCAGTTTCCGGCGCGCTCGCCTTGCAGTTTCAGAAACTCTGCCGACGCCCGCGTATCGATTGCTGGTGAGGTATCGGGCAGACACGCGACCGTGGTGAACCCCCCTGCGAGCGCTGCCCGCGAGCCGGATTCGGTCGTTTCATCCTCCTCGTCACCTGGTTCGCGAAATGCGACGTGAATGTCGATCAGGCCGGGGCAGACGATCTTGCCGGTCGCGTCGAGGACTTCATCACCTGGATGCGGCAGTCGTTCGCCTGGGTGAAGCACCGCCGAGATTCGCCCATTCTCGATCAAGAGATCGGCGACACCGTCGAAACCGCTTGCGGGATCGACGACATGGCCACCGCAGATCAGTCGTGCCGTCATGACGCTCCTCCTACCGGAGGTTTTCGCCGCGATTCGTCGAGGAGCGACAGACACGCCATTCGGATCAGCAGACCGTTCGTGACCTGGTTCAGAATGACGCTCTGCGGTCCGTCGGCGACTTCGCCCGTGAGTTCGACGCCGCGATTGATGGGTCCGGGAGCGAGCACAAGCAGTTCCGGCTTGGCACGCTTCAGCCGCTGTCGGTTCATCCCGAACAAATGCGCATATTCGCGGATCGACGGGAAGAACGCTCCGCGCTGCCGCTCGAACTGGACGCGAAGCAGGTTGACGCAGTCGGATTCGGCTAAAACCTCATCGAGATTCGTCGAAACTTCGACACCGAGCCGTTCGATCTTCGGCGGGATGAGCGTCGCGGGTCCGCAGACGATGACCCGTGCCCCGAGTTTCGTCAGTCCCCAGATATTCGAGCGTGCGACGCGGCTGTGCAGGATGTCGCCGACGAGCGTGACGGTCAGCCCTGCGATACGCCCCTTGTGCCGACGAATCGTGAAAATGTCGAGCAACCCCTGAGTAGGATGCTCGTGCGTGCCGTCGCCGGCATTGAGGACCGACGCTTGCAATCGTCGCGCGAGCAGGTGCGGCGCACCGGGCACGTGGTGTCGCACGATGACTTGCGAGACGCCCATCGCTTCGATGGTACGGGCCGTGTCGAGGAAAGTTTCGCCCTTCGAGACGCTGCTGCCGGAGGACGAAAAATCGACGGTGTCGGCACTCAGACGCTTTGCCGCAAGGCCGAAACTGGTGCGTGTCCGCGTCGACGGCTCGAAGAACAGGTTCGCGACGACCGTTCCTGCCAGCAGGTCGAGCTTTGTCTGGCCGGC
Source organism: Planctomycetaceae bacterium (assembly GCA_049790855.1). GTDB lineage: Bacteria > Planctomycetota > Planctomycetia > Planctomycetales > Planctomycetaceae > JACCRE01. The sequence goes on from JBAQZJ010000267.1 coordinate 10,757, forward strand.
GTCGAACAACCGCCGGAATTCTTCCGCCCGATCCAGGATCGCAACGATCTCGGCCGGCGACAGATCCTCCAAGCCCAATAAATGCCGCCTCGTCCAGTCGGGACATGGGGCAGGGCCAGTCGGAACGTTACTCATCGCGCACGGCGTCACAAGTCGGCAATCGGGCCACGGGCATCCTACACGCCGCGAAGCGCGCCATCAACGCGGCCCGCCGGAAACATGCGTTGCCTTCGGCAAGCAGGACAGGTCGACGCCCAGTCGCTGACCGGCTTGACGCGGAACGCCGCGCACGGTCGCCACCGATGCGGCATCGGAGCCTTCCGCGGAACCCGCAAATTCGACTGTCGCACGGCTGATACCGGCAACGTCGGCGGATTGTGGCGCATCTGCAACCGACGCATCTGCGGTCACGATCGCAGTGGTCGTTGCGAATGCACGGACGTCGCCTGTGGTGACGACCCCCGAGCCTTGCCAGCGCCATTTCAAATGATCAATAGACGTAGGCGCGGTGAACAGCGCGCCATTCGTCGCGAGATCGAGAATACTGTCGCGCGCGATAATCTGCACTTCGCCGTCGGTGGCCTGACTGCCGAGTCGCACGACAGCGGCAGCATCGCGAAGAGTCGTGCGTTCGATGGTCAGCTCGGTCGGCATCTCGCCGGTGTCCTGCATTGCAGCCAACGAGTGAACGCCGACCGCCAGGATGTTCGACAGATGCACCCTGCGGGCCGGATCGGCCAGAATCAAGGTTTCTCGAACGCCTCGGACGACGCTGTCTTTCAGGGTGAGCCGGCCTGCAGTCGGATCTTTCCGGTCAATCATTCGCCAGGCGATGCCTGCCGGTGACGACGTTCGCCGGTCTATGGACGCGATCGGGCAATCGAACCGGCAGGATTGGATCGTCAGGTTCTGGGCCTCGACCAGCAACAGCGCTGCCGTTCCCGTGGCGTAACCCGGTGGCGATTGCTTTTCGACGTGGATGTATTCGAGCGTCAGCTCGTCGGCGCGAACGTGCAACGGTCGATCGGTGATGACGATCGTCGCCGGTCGATCGGATCGGCCGCGGATGATGAGCGAACCGCGAACGTCGACGTCCGAGACGGAGTACGGCCCGGCATCGTCGAGCGAGATGATCCCTTGGTCATCCGGCGCCGGAAGCGGGATGAACTGCCGAACCGTCTCGCCGTTCGCTTCGTCGTCCGCACCACGCTGTAAAATGTCGCCGGTTCCGGCGCCGATCGACAACAGCGTCGTGACCGCATTTCGATCGGCCAGTCCGACGCATGCCGCACCCAATGTGAGCAACGCGGCTGCCGCCGTCGGCCAAGGAAACTCTTTGCCCATGACGGACCGCGAACGACGCCGCATTCCGCTGCCGCCGACAGAGCGCATGGAACGGAGGCGGCGTTGAAGCTCGGCGAGGTCGGTCGGCCGCGCCTCGGGATCGAGTCGCGTGGCGTCTTCGATTAACTGGGCGAGCGCCGGCGCCGTGTCGGGCGCGAAATCCCGGACGGGCGGCAACGGTCGAGTCCGATGTGCCGCGAGCATTGTGAGGGCGTCTCCCGCCGGGAACGGCGGACGCCCGGCGAGCAGATGCCAGAGCAGGCAGCCCAGTGAGTAAACGTCGGAGGACGGCGATGCGACAACGCTCGTGCCGAGCCGTTCGGGGGCCGTGCCTTCATACCAGCTCGGCGGTCGCGCATCGTGAATCGAGACCACGGGTTGAATCGCCTGCCGCACGCCGGAATCGACAAGTACGACTCCGTGGCGGCCGTTCAGTCGCAGGTTTCCCGCATGGATATCGCCGTGAGCCAGCCCGAGCCGGTGTACGTCCTGGAGTCCTTCAAGGATCTGTCGGGCGATTTCGGCAACGTCTGCATCCGCGAATCGACCCTGTCGAATCAGTGCCGAACGTGCATCAGGCCCTTGAACATGCCGACTGACGATTACGACTCGTTCTGGTTCGACCACGATTTCGTGCGGCATGATCAGATGAGGAGAACGAAACTCACTGCCTGCCGCGACGAGGGCCTGTAATCGATCGACGACACTCGGTCTTCGCTCGGCAGCGACGAAGATCTCCTTGAGCGTGAAGACTGCTTCGTCACGAGTTCGGTGCGCGACATACGTCGAACAGTCGCGCCCTTCGCCGAGACGATCGCGAACGACGTATCCGCCGATTCGCAAACGGTCGCCCCGTCTTTCCTGCAGTTCTTTCGCTTGAAAGAGCGTCAGCCGGCGGAGGCGGACGAGCGAGTCGATCCAGACGGAATCGAAGGCCGGCAGATCGAGCGAGAGCTGTCGACAATGCCGCGCCGCCCGGCGAAGATCGCGAGGACGCGCCAGTCCCAGGTCTCGCAGCGCGGCGATTAGTGACGGTGTGGGCGGTTCCATAGTCGCGAAACGGCAAGGCGGGCTTTGACTTATCCCAGATGTCCCGATGCCGGACAAGCCGTCTTCAAGCGGCGTGCGAACTTCACTTGACCGCATCGCGTGAGTCGCGATGATCCGTTCATGAAGACGGTCTGGCTGATCGGTCGGTTTGACCTGCCTGATGCACGAGGGCTGGCCGATGAACTCGCGACGATTCTGCCTCTGGCGGCATTCACGCAGGTCGAATCGCCGGGTGATGCGATGTCGGCGGGCGATGCGTCCCCCGATTTGATCGTCGTCGTTCAACATCGGCCCGGCGAGTTTTCGCGACGCGACGTCGAAGCCTTGATCGCGTCGGAGCCGCTTTCAGAACTCGTCGTTGCGCTCGGCCCCTGGTGTGCGTCGGCGATGCGATCGGAGCGGGTCTGGCCGGAATCAGTCGTGGTGCCGTTGTGGAGCGCGACGTCGCGAGTTCGCCGGTCGGTCGAAGTGCATACCGGGGTTCGCGTCAGGTTGCCGCTGACGGCGGGCCGCGATGAAGTTTTCGGCTTCGACCTGGCATCGTCGCGGCCGATCGGACGGCCGGCGACGGTTTCGATCGTGACGCCGGATATTGCGCTCCGCGAACTACTTGCCGATCTCGGTCGTGCATCGCAAGTCGATGTGCTGCCGCTCGAGGAAATGTTGATCGGAACCATCGTCCTGTGGGATTTCACGACTGAGACCGCGTCAGCGCGGGTGGAAATCGCCGCACTGCGAGCTCGTAATCCCATGTGCCAGATGGTGGCGATCGTCGCTCTGCCGGCACGATTGGAGATCGCGAGACTCTGTCAGGCCGGCGTGCAGGCCGTGCTGCCGAAGCCGTTTTTCCTCGCCGAGTTCTTGGCTGCGATCGGCGACGCGGTGAATCGGAAGTGACCACGTGCAAGGCGAGCGGCAGGCGTCAGCCTGCCGGTGCGCGAATCGTTCCCCGACCGTTCCTCGGTCGCAGAGACAAGC
>JBAQZJ010000268.1:0-26105 GCA_049790855.1 Planctomycetaceae bacterium
CGCGCTCCCTGACGGTCGCGGCAAAACGTGAACGGCGTTCGTCAAAACGGCACGGGCAGCCCGAAGGCGTGCTGCTCGAAGACGGCATGGCGCCCATGCTCGTTGATGTATTGGGCGACGAACACGCCGGTCGAGTAGATCGACCCGACGGCGAACAATCCGACCGTCGCCAACCCGATCATCACGACGTGCCGCCGACGGTCCCGCCGGGCGGCACGTCGATACGCCCAGCCCGTTATGAGGCGCGCCGGCAGCATTGCGGACACGAATAGGGGCGTCAACATCCAAAAGGCGTCGCGCGGCGGGGCGACGATCTTGAACAGAAACAACGGCAGCGCCAGTCCCGCCGTCACCAATCCGGCGATCAGCCACGCCATCGGCGCTCGGCCGAACAACCGCAGCGTTTGGATCGGCGCGAATCCGGAGCGCAGGCGGTTTTGAACAGCGAAGTGCGCTTGCGCAATCAACAACATCGGAAATGCAACAGTCAGAAGAAACGCCCCGCCGAACTTCAAGAAAAGCCGCTCCGTGTCCGCCGGCCCCGCTGCGGCGATCAGCGCACAGGGTACGAAGAGCCACACGAACGCGACCGCCAAACCGCGAGCGCCCATCCAGAACAGTGCGAGAAATTGCAATTGGGCCAGCGCCTTGAATAACCGGTCGGCGATCGACCGGCCGAACTGACCGCTTCGCCAATTCTGGAAGCCGACGCGCACGTTTTTGATCGGACGGACAAAACTCAGCAGCGATCCGCCGCGGGCATAGGCGAGAAAGAGATGAATGACGGCGATCGCCGCCGTCAGCCACACGGCACCTCGCAGAACGCGCGCCGTTCCGCCGGTCGGATTCACGAGCGTCGCATCGCGGGCGAAATCGGAGAACACGAGAATCGGCAGCACGACGGCCGTGGTCCCGACCGCGATCGCGGCGACGCGTGGAGCATAGCGAATCCATGGCAGGACGTTCCGCCATCGCTCGCCGCGTCCGACGCGTCCCTCGGCCTCAAGGAAATAGCCGAGCACGTACAGTCCGAGCACCGGAATCGCTGCAAGAATCGCCAGCACTCCGACGAGCACGATTCCCGATACGACGAACCGGGTCGCCCAGACCATTCTTCGAAGTATCCACCGCGTGCGGCGAAGGATCCGTGGGAACGGGCCTGGTTGTGGCGAACGCGGTCGATTCAGAGACGTGACAGGCACAAGCACAGTGTCTGAATTCGCCCGATCGACAGCGGTTTCTGGTGCGGAAGTCATGGAGGATGCCGCCCCGAACGCAATCAATTCCGACTCTCGTCGTCTCGCCTATTCACCTTACCCTGCCCACCGGGATTTCGTTTCGAGAAGTCCGTCGAAACTCCCGGCCGGAGAAGTGGGTACAATCAATCGTCGCGGCAAGTGTCGCATGTCGACCGGAGTTTCCAGTGTCCTCCTCCGAGACGATTCGCGCGTGGCTCGCAGTTCTTGCCCTGGCAGGCGGAGCGGCGGGCGCTGTTGGTGCGGTCGCCTCCACACAGCCGGATCGACTGCCGGCGACCGCGCCATCAAGAATGTCGACCGATCCCGCGGGGTCGACCGTCGATGCCTTCTTCGTCGCCGAGTGGTCTCGTCTCGGAATCGGCTCGGCCGAGACCGTCGATGATCTGGCGGTCTTTCGGCGGGCGTCGCTCGCCTTACACGGCACCGTTCCTTCCCTGGAAGAAATCCGCGCGTTCGAGGCCGATGCCCAGCCTGATCGGTTACGGCGGCAGGTCCGCATGATGCTCGACGATCCGCGGTTCGGCGATTATTGGGCGGAGCGATTCGCGCGAGCTTGGGTCGGCGTTGAAGGCGAACCGTTCCTGATTTACCGCCGCGAGCAGTTTACCCGCTGGATCGCGAAGCAGCTTCGCGAGAACCGTCCGTACGACGAAATCGTGCGTGAGGTGCTTTCGACGGACGGGTTATGGACCTCGGAGCCGGCCGCAAACTTCGTGACGTCGGCCGTGGCGAACGACATCCTCGACCACAACGAGCTTGCCGCACGAACGGTACGCGGATTTCTCGGCCAGCGGATCGATTGCGCCCAGTGCCACGATCATCCCTTTGCCGCCTGGAAACAGGCTGAGTTTCAGGGCTTGGCGGCGTTCTTCGGTCAATCGGCCGTCAGTTTTCAAGGCGTCGTCGATCAACCCAGGTTGTTCGAGAACACGCTCGAGTTCAAGGTCGAGGACGCCGTCGACGAGACGATCCGCGTCGTCGAGCCGGCCGTTCCGTTCCTGGGCAACTGTCTTCCCTCGCAAGGTGGCCGCCGAGACCGCCTGGCCGCCTGGGTGACCGATCCGCGAAACGAACGCTTCACACGGGCGACCGCGAACCGAGTTTGGGGTCTGTTGTTCGGTCGGCCGTATGTTGAGCCAGTGGATGACCTTCCCGATCCGGGCGACGAAGACACCGTCCTGCTCGATCGGCTCGGTCGCAAGTTTCGCGATTCGGATTACGATTTGCGCTGGTTGATCGAAGAGATCGTGTCGTCTCGACCGTTCCGCGCGGCCTCGGCGCTTCCCAAAGCTTCCGCAGACGAATATCGCATTGCGGAATCGGCTTGGGCGACGTTCCCGATGACGCGCCACCGGCCCGAACAGGTCATCGGTGCGATGCTTCAGGCCGGCAGGCTTCAGACGATCGACCAGAACTCGAATCTGTTCGCCCGCTTCCTCCGATTCGTTCGCGAGCAGGACTTCGTTCGCGAGTACGGTGATGCCGGCGAAGCGGAGCTGGCTCCGCAATCGGGGACCGTTTCGCAGGCGTTGCTCCGAATGAACGGGGACTTGGCGCAGGATCTTTTCGGCGCGAACCCGTTCACATCGGCGGGCCGGTTGGCTTCGCTGGCGAAGGACGATGAACGGCTGATCGAATTGTGTTTCCTCATCACGTTGACACGGCGACCGACCTCGACGGAGCGAGCTCAATTCCTGTCGTCCGTCGCCGGAACGACGGCCGAGGCACGCGGACGCGCGACGGAAGATCTGCTCTGGTCACTCGTGAATTCCGCCGAGTTTTCGTGGAACCATTGACCAGCAAAGGCAGGCCATGCGCTCCGAGCGGTTTCCATCGAGCGTGAAGCGATGGCTTTGCTTTGTCGTGGTGGTGTCGCTGTACCTCACCGTCGCGATGCTTTGGCTCCCCGTCGAGGGGCACGGTCGGCCGCAGGCGGAGGGCGGTTACAAGGTGACGCTCGACCTCGGCCTGCTTCGGTTCGGCGACGTGACGTGGCTGTCGTCGCCGACGAGATTCACGTTCGACTTCTCGACCAACGGCGTGCTGCGACCACTGCTGACGATTGGTGCGACAAGCCTGTTGCTTTGGCTGTGCCGCTCGATGCCAGGCTGGTGCGGATTTTCGTGTCGAATGAGAACCGTTGGACGTCAGACACCCGCCGTTGACGCCGCGTCGGCCAGCGCGACCACACCTTCGACCTGATCGACGTCGCTGACCATCCGTTGGAAACGAGAGCACGCGACGATTTCACGAATGCCCGCCATGTTCCGCATTGCCTCGTCCACACTGATGCTCGATCGCCGGACGTGCCTGCTTTCGCTCGCCGGGACCGGGTTGTCGTTCCTGCTTCCCCCCCTCGGGGTTCGTGCGGCGAATCGCCGGGGGGCGGAGCGAGCGACTTCACTGTTGACCGTCTGGCTGCAAGGCGGGCCGAGTCAACTCGAGACGTGGGATCCGCATCCTGGGGGTCGACTTGGCGGACCGACGAAAAAGATTGACACCGCCGTTCCCGGCCTGCAGATCGCCGACGCCTACCCTCAGGTCGCCGCGGTCATGACCTCGTTCTCGGTGATTCGATCGATCGTCTCGAAAGAAGGCGACCACGAGCGCGGAACGTATCACCTCAAGACCGGTTACCGCCCCGATCCGTCGGTGCGACATCCCTCGCTCGGCTCGATTCTGGTGCATGAACGACCGACGACGCATCTGGCGCTACCGCCTCACGTCGCAATCGACGGTGGCGAATGGCCGCCGCGCGGCGGCTTCCTCGGCGACGAGTTCGATGCGTTTCGCATCACCAACCCGGGTGGACCGGTCACCAATACGGCTCCGCACGTGGCCGACGATCGACAACGCCGGCGGCTCGACGGACTCGCCGTGCTGGAGCGCGGCTTTCTTCGCGGCCGCCCGACGGCCGATCGACATACGTTGCATCGCGAAGCGACGCAGGACGCGCTTGCCCTGATGGATTCCGACCAACTCAAGGCGTTCGAGATCGACGGCGAGCCGGTGGAAATCAAAGCCGCGTACGGCGACAACCGGTTCGGGAAGTCTTGCCTTGTCGCAAGACGGTTGATCGAAGTCGGCGTTCGCGCCGTCGAAGTCACGCTCGACGGCTTTGACAGCCACACGAACAATTTCGAAATCCACGGCGAGAAGGCCGGCGTCCTCGATCCGGCACTGGCGACGCTCATCGGCGATCTCGCCAAACGCGACCTGCTGTCTTCGACGGTCGTCCTCGTGCTCGGCGAGTTCGGGAGAACGCCGAAAATCAACCCGTTCGACGGACGCGACCACTGGCCGAACGGGTTTTCGTGCCTGATCGGTGGCGGCGGAATCACTGCGGGAAAAGTGATCGGTTCGACCGATCCCGAAAGCGTCAAAGATCCGACACGGCCCGTTGCGGTCGCTGACCTGTTCGCGACAGTCCTCGCAGGACTCTCAGTGGACCCGTCGACCGAGCACGTCGCTCCGATCGGCCGCCCCTTCAAGCTGAGTGACGGTACGCCGGTCGCTGAATTGATCGCCTCCTGAAGGTGACTGCGAACGGGGCATTGGCCGCGCAGTTCAGCTGCAAACCCCTCAACCTCGCCCGCCTCGCGAACCGATGACGAAGTAATGATCGTAGCGGTTCGTCCGGATGTTCACTCCCGGAAGAGTGGGGAAACTGGGTCATGGCAAGGCAGGCCGGCGAAGCGGAACGGGAAAACCGGAGGGCGGGCTACCTGATCACGGTGCTCGACTGGCCGGTTCTTTGGGGGTTGGCCGCCACGTTCGGTTTCTTCAGGGCGTTACCGTACCTGCCGGACGGGCATCGGCAATTCGCAACCCGTTACTTTGCTGGTCACTGGATCGAATATGTTGAAACGGGGCTGTTCTTCATCGGAATGGCTCTGCTCACGAAAAAGGTACGAGTTCTCTTTCGCGAGCGGGAGGCCGTCAGCCGGATCGAACGGGCTGGGGCCGAAGTGAGCCAACGCGGAGCAGCGCTTCCGCACATGCTGCACGACGCGCTACCGGGCGGGCTGAGGCGAACTGCCGTCGCTGAACGGCTGCGCGACGCCGTCGACCATCTCGCGGCACCGCGGTCGTCCGGGTCGCTGGGAGACGCGCTGCAACATCTGGCCGACCTGGCTGACGATCGACTGCACGGCAGTTATGCACTGCACCGGAACATCTGCTGGGCGATTCCAATCCTTGGGTTTCTCGGCACCGTCATCGGCATCACGCTGGCGATCGCCGAAATCGACCCCGAGCAACTCAGCGGTTCGCTGAACGAAGTGACGGGCGGACTCGCCGTCGCTTTCGATACGACGGCGCTGGCGCTCGGGTTGTCGCTGGTGCTCGTCTTCACCGGATTTGCGATCGAGCGCGCCGAATCCGCCGTGTTGGAGCGAGTCGAAACGTTCGGCCGAAAGCGGCTTGCCCCGCTGGGAAATGCCGTCGCCGCGTCGCCGCTCGTTCAGGCCGAAACCCGCGCCGCGACTGAACTCGTCGAGCGCACCGACGCCCTGATCCGCACGCAGACCGAAGCCTGGCAGGGGGCGATCGAGTCGATGCGGCGACGCTGGTCCGACACGCTCATCGAGCAACAGGGTCAACTGACCGAAACGCTGGCCCTCGGCATGGAGATGACGCTCACCGACCACGCGGCCGGTTTGAAGGCGGCCCGGGAAGAACTCGTTTCGGCCGTGTCGGCCTGCACAGACCGCCTGGATCGCACGCTGACGCAAACGAGCCGCGAACGAGCGAGGCAGCTTGAGGCGTTCTCGTCCGACCTGCGGGGACTGTGGGATCGGTGTCGTGGCGACCTCGACGACATGCAGGACCGTTACCAACAGACGCTCACCGAGGCTGTTTCCGCCGTCGGCTCCGATTTGCGAACCTGGCGCGAGGAACTGCGAGTCACCGGCGAGACCGCACGCGAACATCGGGTGGAAATGAATCGGCAGAGCGAACTGCTCCTGCGCGTGACCGAGCAGTCGGCGGAACTCTCGCGGCTGGAGACCCGGCTCAGCGACAATCTCGAATCGCTGCACTCCACCGAAACGCTGCAAGAAGCCGTCCACAGCCTGACGGCCGCAACCCATCTTCTGACGGCGCGGGCCACGCCCTGGAACCGGGCTGCGTAAGGCCGGCGTCGTTCAGAACACCCGCCAGGAGGCGGGTCGAAAATAGTTCTCCGACTTTGCCCGACGACGACCGCCGGCGATTCCGGTTCTCCGACTGTGCTGACATGCGCCGCCGTGCCACAGGACCACCGGTCGCTCTCTTTCCATTCCTCGCCGTGCTGCTGTGCGCGATGGGGGCGTTGATTCTCCTGTTGATCATCCTGACGCGCCAGGTTCGCGAAGACGTGTTGCGAACCGATGCGACCGGTGAACGGCCGGATGTTCCTTCGCCCGATCACGGACCTCCCGATTCGATTCCGGTCGTCGTCGTCCTCGTGCCGCCGCCTATTTCGGAGCCGCCCGTCGACCCAAACGTCGCCCTGCGACACCGGCTGACGGCACTCACCGCCGACGAGGCCGCTGTTCGTCGCGAGGTTGAACGAATGCGGCAGGCCGTGGCCGAGAACTCGGCGACTCTCCATTCGAGAGAGGCTCGAATCGCCTCGGCGACGTTTGAAGCCGAAGCGACAAAACAGCGATTGAAAGCCCGCAACATCGGCATTCAGGAGCGCGAAGCCGAACGACGCAAGCTTCTCGATGCGATTCGACGTGCCGAAGGCAATCTCGTTTCGGCGCATCAGGCGGCAGAGGCCGCGGAACCGAAAGTGACGATCGTGCCTTACGACGGCCGACACGGCACCGCTCGCCGGCCCGTGCTGGTCGAATGCACCGGCAGCACGATTCGATTTCTTCCCGAGGGAGTCGAACTGACCGCTTCCGACATCGAAGGCTACCAGCCCGACTACAACCCACTGCTCGCCGGCGTCGTCGCCTTGCGGCGGCACTGGATCGAGACGGACGGGACCGCATCGCCGAAGCCGTACGTCCTGCTGCTCGTTCGCGAAGAGGGAGTGGCGGCGTATTATGCGGCGCGGGCAATGTTGCAGTCGCTCGACGCAGAGACCGGGTACGAGCTTGTGACCGATGATCTCGCGATCGACGTTCCCGAAGTCGACTCCGCCGCCCGCGCGGCGTGCCGTACCGCCGTACTCGAAGTTTTGCAGAATCGCTCTCCTCGCGAAGCGAGCCTCGCACGCGGCGAGTCGATGTTCCCGACCGGCCGTTTCGAGGTCGACCCGAATGAACACGACCCGACGCAACCAGACCCTTCGCCATTCGGGGACCGACCCACCGCCGACCGAAACAGGCCGCCGCTTCCTCCGGCAAGACCGCTGGGCCGCACCGCCGAAACAATTGACGAACGCCCGTTGCCACATTCGTTGCAGGCGGAACGTCGTTCGCCGCCTTCGCCGCCGTCAGGAGCCGATTCTCTTGCCACCGCCGGGTCGCGGCCGACGGTCGATCGATTGCCGGTTCGGATGCCGACTGGATCGACGATTGAAGATTCCGAGCGAGATGACGACGGACTGCCGATGTTCGGCATCACGAACGCGAAGCGCCGCTGGGGCGTGAACAATCCGACCGCAAATATTTCATTGGAACGTCCGGTCTCCCTCGTCGTGACAGGTGATGACGTCACGGTCGGCCTGCAGCCGCCGATTCCGATCGCTTCCGGCGTCGATTCCGAAACGGTTCGCGCGGTGCTCGCGGCGATCGAAAAAGAAGCCGTCGAGTGGGGACGGGCGCCGGGACAGTTCTACTGGTCGCCTCGATTGTTTGCGAAAGTACGACCGGGGGCGACAGGTCACTTCGATCAATTGAGGCTCGCGCTGGGCCGCGCGGGCCTCCGGACATCGGGTGAGATCGTCCTTGTCCCGAATGCTCCCGAATTTCTGGAGTTGAACTATGTCGAGGCGGCACCGTGAGGAAGGCGCGTCTCTCGAGTCGGACTCCTTCCTCGACATCGTGGCCAACATCGTCGGGATTCTGATCATTCTGATCGTCATCGTCGGCGTGCGTGTCGGACAGTCGGCTTCGAAACAGGCCGCTCAGTCCGAGGTCGCAGCGACGGCCTCGGCACCGGCTCCCGTCGTCGCGCCGCGTCCCGAAATCATCGTCGCCCAGGCCCCCGAATCTCTCCCAACGCCAAAGGCGTCACCTGCGCTGCAAGCCTCGATCGAGACGGCTCGTCGCGAAATCGACCTCCTACGGGCGGAACGGCTATCCCTCCAGGAGAAATCGACGCAACTGAGTGCAGCGCAGGTCACACTGACAGCGCATGCCGAGAACGTCGTCGCAGAGCAGGTACGCCTTGCCGAGTCGCTCGCCGCGGCGGACGACCAGTCGGTGCAGCTCGATTCACAACTCGCTGAACTGCAGTCGGAACTCCACGGCATCGGCCTCCAGATCAGCGATGTGCCGGCCGAAAAGGTGACGATCCTGCGGCATCGGTTGAATCCGATCGGCCGCGAGGTCCACGGCAAGGAACTGCATTTCCGCATCGCCGACGGTCGCGTCGCCCGCATTCCGATCGAAGAACTCGTCGAGCGTCTCAAACCCGAAATCGAACGAGAGAAGGATTGGATTGCAAAATTCCGGAAACACCGCGGCCGGGTCGGGCCGATCGATGGTTTCTCGATGGAATACGTCGTCGAACGGCAACGGCTCAGCGTCGTCGACCAATTGCAGCAGGGGACTCAGATGATGCGGATCAGCGTCAGCGGCTGGAAAGTGACCCCGGAATCCGATCTCGTGGCGGAATCGGTCGACGTCGCGCTCGCAGGAGATTCGAAATACCGAACCGCGCTCCGGCTCGCCGATGCGGGGACGACGATCACCTTCTGGGTCTACCCTGACAGTTTCGAGGCCTACCGTCTCTTGCAGGAGCACGCGTACGCCACGGGTTTCGCCGTCGCCGCCCGTCCGCTGCCGGCCGGTGTCCCGATCGCCGGCTCGCCCAACGGCAGCCGGTCGTCGAGCCAATAGCGACGGAGATTCGTGAGACGTCGAGATTAGGGCTGAACGGTCAATTCAACCGGCTTGATCGACTTGAGAACCGTGCCGTCGGGGCCGAGAACGGCCAGTTCGACGTTCGGAACCGGGCCAGCGGCAGCGTCTGCTGGAACGACGACGCCGAGTGTCGCTTCCGATTGATCCGCAGCCAAATCCACTGCCGCGGCCGCAAAGCCGCTTGGAAGGCCGCGCAGCTCGACACGAAGCGGCTTTGCAAAACCGTCATGACGGTGAATGGCGAAAGCGACCTGATTCTCCCCGCTCTTGACTGCGTTCGATCCGGTGATTGCGGCGGAGGCGATCGCATCCTGCACTGCCAATGTGATTGGTGCGGAATATCCAATCGCGACCACCTGGTTCGACCAGGCATGCGGGACGACCTCGGCCTTGAGTACCGCACGCACTTGGCTAACAGCAACGTCGGCCGGGGTCAGCAGTGTGACGGCGGCATCGGAGATGCCGGGCGGCACCGCGGCGTCCTGCGACAAGCGAACGGTCGGTTTCAGACCGTCCGCCGGCTTCTTGGGATCATTCGGCCGCGGCGGTTCGTCCGACACGAGCGAGAAACGCACCGCATAGCCTTCCGGCAAGTCGCCCGCCACCTTCAATCCGATCGTTGCCTCTGTACCCTTGTGCACAACCGCAGGCACGCGCACCAGTTCGATCGACGGGGCGGCCGACGTCACGACGATCGGCACCTGGAATTGCGGCCGCGTGGGGTCGAACTGCTCGACCACCGTTCCCGGCGAAACGCGGACCGGCCGGCGAACGAGGCCGGCGGGCGTTTCGGCCTCCGCGGTCAGCGACAACGTCTGGCCGATCTCTTGATCCGGAACCGCCTTGACGGTTACGAACACCTCCTCGGCCGGCTGCCCCGCCGGGATGACGTCAGGTTCGATGACGACCCCCGATGCTCCATCCGGCATGAGTCGAATTGGCCCAACGTCGCCGCGTCGTTCGACGCGAAGACGCGTCACGCCACGCCCGGTGCTCGGTAACACGATCGCCGAGTCGAGCAACGTCACCTGCATTTGAGCAGACCCGGCAGGCACGATCCGCAGGCGGTAGAGACGGGCGATGCCCTCGACCGCCGACAGTCGATCACCGATGCGAACTTCGACGCGCCCCGTCTTTGGCGTCACCGTCACCGACACCGTGCCGGTGCCGGGCTGCGCGGACTTGCGTTCGATTTCCCGATCCGCTTCGTAGACCGTGAGGACCGGCTCGACGGGAGAGCCGATCGCCTTCGCGTCGGCGTGAATCTCTATCGCTTGTCCGGCGGTCGTTTGAAGGGCATAGCGATCGATCTCTCTTGCGTCGACCAACTGCCCGGCGACGGTAGTCTCGACGGCGCCGACGCCGATCGTGCCGGCCGTCGCTGCCAATTCGTCAAGCACGCGACCAAAGCCGGTCGTCGCAACGGGCAATACGCCGTGAGAGGCAACAACCGCCGGTCCGCTCAAGACGGCGGTCGGCTCTCCGGTCGCCGATGCCAGTTCCACCGATTGTCCGTCGAGGCCGATGCCGACCACAGTCGCCATGCGCGTCGTGCCGACTTCGACGAGGGAAGGCACGACGGCGTCCATCAGATGCAGATCGCCCGCCAAGAGGTGGAACGGGCTGTTGGCGGCCTGATACGCCAAATCATGGAGTTCGAGCACGTATCGTCCGTCGGCCGGCAACGTCGTGACGAGTCGAGGATCGCCGCCCCGAATCGAACGCCCCCACGCGATATCGATGGGAACCCCCGCGTCGGTCTTCAACTCGAGGACAGGGTCCGCCTTGCCGCCGAGCCGTTTCAACTCGACTTCGGCCACGAACGTCTGGCCCTTGGTTCCGTCGAAGGCGATCCGTTGTCGGTTCGACCCCTGTAACCGTCCCGTAAAAGCCGCCGGCAGCGAAACCGGTTCGTCCGTCTTCGGAATCATCCGCTGCGGCAACCGATCGATCGGAAGGGGCACCGGATCGCTGAGGCCGGTAAGCGTTCTCACCGAGAGCGGCACGGCGGTCGGTGCGGAGTCGGCCGGCACCGTCACGTCGACGATGAGACGTTCGGTCGTCGAATCGGGTTGCACCTCGGCTGTCGCCTGCAGGCCGAGCAGCGACAAGACCGGGTCCGGCCCCAGGTTGCGTCCGGCGATCGTCAGTCGGGTCGTCGCGCCGACCTGAAGCCCGCGGGGGACGATGTTCGTGATGGCTGGTTCCACCGCAGGCACACCTTCCGCTTCCCGTCGCGCAAGTTGTGCGCCGTCGGGACCGGCGACCTCGATGAAGAGTTTTGCGGCCTCCTCGGCGGTCAATGGGCGGTTGAAGACGAGATATTCATCGAACAACCCGGACACCGTCTCGCCGTTCGGGAACGAAGCGCCGATCGTCAACGGCGTGTCGTTGAGCAAGCCTGCAAAATTAACGTCGGTGATCCAGCCGGCGTCCGCCGTGACGGTTCCACCGGGCGCATCCATCGGCTTCAACGGGATTCCGTTGACGTACAGGCGAATCTCCAGGTCGTCGGCGTCCGTGTCGGCGTCAGGAGCCGGTGCATCACCGGGGCGGAACGTCGCCGTCAGATGAGCGAGCCGCCGGACGCCGAATGCCGCTTCCAGAGGAAAGCCGACGACCTTGAATCCCGATCCGTCGTGAATATAAACCTGCAGCTTCTTCGAGGACGGCTGAAAGTTCAGCCCGTAGTTCGTTTTCGAGCCTTGATCGTTCGGCTGACGTTTCGCCGTGATGCCGTGGAAAACTGCGTCCTTCAACTCATGCAGGCTGAGGAAGTAGAAGCTGAGCGTTGTGCCTGCGGCATGATCGAGATCGGCGGAATCGGCAATTTGAAAGAAGGGGTTCCCGGAAGGGTTGAGGCGGGCTGCCTGCCCGGCCGTGACGTTCCAGAACGGGCTGGTCACGCGAGTCGCGCCGTTCATCGGTTGAGCAGTGTCACGGACCGTGCCGCCGGTCGCGCGATCCTCGGCAGGGCCGTCGGTTTCATCGAATGACAGATCGACGACCGCCGTCGATCGAATCGTCGGCTCCTGCGCCACCGTGACCACGGTCGATAGGACGAACATCGCGAACACCAAACCGCGTTGAGGCAGGATCATGCTCGTCTCTGCGAAAAGCGAATGTGAATTGCCACTCTGTCTGCCACGATTCAATACAGCGCGGTCGCCAGCTTTCGCCGGTAGTCTGAAACGAGCGGGTTCTGCGGACCGAGCAGGGCGAAGATTCGGACCATCGACGCTCGCGCCGCATCTCCGTGTCCGGCACGATCGGTTCGGATGACGTCGAGTAGAATCTCGAAGGCCCGTTCCTGCTGCTGTCCCACCGCCAACGCATCAGCAAGCCGGATCTTCAAGTCGAGATCGCCGGGACTTGCCTCGACGGCACGTTCCGCTGCGTCGATGCCGCCGGATTCGGCGGCCGTCTCACGCAGGACAAGCTGTGACCGTACCTGTTCGGCCTCGGGTTCGAGATAGCCTCGGGCATTAAGCTCGTTGATGAGGGTTCGCGATTCGTCGTCGCGATTGCACGCCAATAATGCCTGCGCCAGCGCGACTTTGATCCGATCATCGCCGGGAGACAACGCCGCCGCTTCTTGATACACCTCGATGGCTGCTTCGGGGTCTGACGTTTCGAGCAACTTTCCTTTCGCAAGAAGGTCGTCGGTGGGGGAGGGCAGCAGGCGACCCAGCCACTCGCGAAGCGCCGGCTCGGGCAGCAAGCCGACGAACTGATCGACGATCTGCCCGTCGCGAACCGCGACGACGAATGGAATGGAAGAAACGCCGAACCCGGCGGCCAGGTCGGGGGCCAACTCGGTGTTCACTTTGGCCAGGCGGAATCGGCCGGCAAACTCGGCCGCGAGTTTGTCGAGCAACGGCCCCAGTTGCTTGCAAGGACCGCACCACGGCGCCCAGAAGTCGACGACGACCGGCATCGTCTTCGAGACTTCGACGACTTCCTGCTCGAAATTGGCTGCGGTGACCTCAACGGCGATCGATTCGTCCGGCATGCTGTCAGGCGGGAAATGCGGGGAGGGCCATCGGCGGACGCATCGGCGGCCTCCGACGCGATCCAGCATAAGTGCGAAGCGACGCGCGTTCAACGCGACGCGGACGCCGGAAACGGCAACATTCCTCCGGACCGTCGCAGTGCGTCGCCGTATGTCCGGACTTCGTCGGCCGCGAAGCACGGGATTCGCCCGTCGCGGATCGCGACAAACAGGCTCGCCGCAATTAGGTCGGCGGTCGTGCCGGGATTGCGGCGGTTGCCGTCCGCACGCAGCCAGGCGTCGAAATCTGCGAGGGCAACTTCAATTCTCGGTTCGTTGCTGAGAAATGTGGTGAATAGAATCGCGGCTCGCCGAGTGGCTTCGGCGGCGATTGTTGGGCCACACTTTCGCGCGATCAACGTTTCCAATCCCCGACTGATCATTTCCGAATGCCTTACGACGATCTGTCCCTCGAGCGACTGGACGTCAGCGGCTGTGAATAGAACCGACCAGGCAAGCACGTCCGCGAAGCCGTTCGCGTACTGTCGGGCAACCGCATCACGGTCTGCTGCGAGTCGCATCGCTTCGACAAGCGTGACCGTCGGAGCGGCAGCGACATCTTCTTTTTTCGTGGAGCCAAGCCCTCCCGGATGGGCGCGACGAATCGCCTCATACACGAGCCGGCAGTCCTCAACGGTTGTTCTATCGAGAACTCCCGCGATCGATTCGATCGAGATGAGTTGATCTTCCGGCACCGCGGCCAAGGGTGCCAATAGCAGGATCATACCCAGATTCGTGTTCCGACCGACGCGCGTCTGCGTGGCCTCGACGGCCCGCAGGATCGATTCGCCGAGTGGCCGGCTCGCCGCGCCGGCGAGGACAGGGGCGATCGCTTCTGCACTGACTGCGAACGTCTCCCAGTCGCAATCGGCGAATGCTGCGAGCGGGTGAACGTTCCCCGGCTTGCGGGCCGTCGCTTCCAAAAGGCAGGCGGTGTGGATCGCGGCGTGCTTGTCGCTCTGGTCTGCCACGGATTAGCCAACGAGAACCAAGAAGAGGAATCGAACACTAATCGTCACTGATCGCCACTAATTCTGAAAGCTTCCGAATCATCGCTCTTAAAATGAATTCCGTGCATATTAGTGAAGATCAGTGTTTCTTTTTCGTCCAGCGAATCGTTTGTCGAAGTTCACCGTATCCCCTGCCACGAATGCGATTGACAGGCGAGAACTGCCGCGTACTCTCGGTGCATGCCGTCACATATGCAGAGTTCGGCGGCAGGAGAACGTGCTATGGCGGTGGAGCCGGTGGTGATCGACTGGTGTGCGCTCGAAACCTCCGAACGCGAGTTCGTGGGCCGATCCCTGAGCGAACTTCATGAGCGGCTCGCGGTCCAGTATCCCGAATTTCCCCGCGTCGAACTTCGTGAGCTTTCTGACGTTGACCGCGAGCGTGTTGGCGGGTACTTGGCCCGGAAAATTGTGGGTACGTCTGAGTTAGCCCATGACCCGTTCGACAGCCGGAAGCTGTTCGTCTTCTGCTCGGCCAGCCACGAGGTAGCCCACGCGATTCGGCAAGAGAACCCGATGGCGCAATGGGGAGGTGCTCAGCAGGGTGAATGGGCCGTGGCTTGGGAGAAAGACAACCCGTTCGTGATTTGGCACGAGGCGATGCACGTGCTCTTTGCCGAGGACTGCTATGATGCGTCGGGCTGCACTACCTGTAGAGAGCCACATTGCTTGATGCAGTACGAGCCGACTGCGGAGAATTGTGCAGGAACCATGGTGCTGTGTGAGACGAATGTATCGCGCGTGGTCAGGTTAAACGTCCGAGCAGGCGTTGACTGGTGGTAGGTCAGGCTCCCGCCTGGCGACCCCAATCGTCAGGCGGGAGCCTGACCATGCCAGACCACCCGCGCGATCTGACGGATCGCGCCGAGGTGGTAAGCGTTGTGGGCCGTCATCGCGGCGAGACCGACGAGGTTGATCGGCACCCACTCCTGCGGAGGCAGATCCTTGTTCTGCTCGAACTCCGCCAGGATCGTGTCGTAAGCCCGCCGCAGATCCTGCTTGAGCGATTCCCAGCCGGCGGCGGTCGTCTCCGGCACGCCGAAGCTCGATCTCCAGTCGGCCTGCGGGTTCTCCCCGTGAAGCCGCCTGGTCGTCAAGTCGAGCGCGAAGCGGAGGTGCGCGGCATGAGCGGCGACCGACCGGGCGCCTTCGACAGGCGAGGCGAACGCCTGCTCGGCGGTCAGGGAATCGATCGTTCCGAAGACGGCCGTGTCGGCCGGGCCGTCGGTGATCCAGCACCAGCCCGGGCGCACCTCACCCTCGAAGGTCTCGCGGAACTGGTCGATGAGGGTCGGAGTGACCTCGACGTGCATGGCCGCCGCCTCCGGTAAGCAGGGTAGCCCCGACGCCGTTCAGGCGTCGGGGTCGCGCAGCGACAGGAGGGAGCGCCATCCGCTCCCCTTGTACAGATCGTCCTCCGCAACCCATTCTGTTTCAACACACCGGTCGATCGGTCGCCGTTCCCCCAAAGACCAACGGTTGCGAATGGAGCACCCTCTTGTTGCTGAAGCAACCCCGACGCCTGAACGGCGTCGGGGCTACCCGCGTTCATGAAAAAAGCCCGCGGGGATGCAATCCCGCTGGCTCCATTGTGTCGCCGAACTGTGAGCACGTCAGGCCACGAAACAGCTGAAACAGCCAAAAGGAGTGAACCACGGAACACACGGACGACACGGAAAGGGGCAAAGCATGTGACCGAGATTTCACCGCAGATCCCGCGGAGGACGCAGGGAAAAAACGGAGGAACCTTAATCCCGGAACGTCCTTTGTGCCCTCTGCGTCGCTGCGATTAAAACTTCAAAACTTCTCGCTCAGACGTCCTGCAAGGTGGCTTTCTTCCCCGTTCCGTGTCTTCCGTCTGTTCCGTGGTTCATGTGTTTCGTGATTCAACAGAAGAAGCCCGCGGAAGGTCGATCCCGCGGGCTTCTTCTTATCATGCGACCGCAGCGGCGTCAGGCCATCGCCATCTTCTCTTCCTTCTGCTGCTTCCGCATCGTCAGGATCTCGCCCTGGAGGCTTTGCGGAACCTGCTTGTACTTCGAGAACTCCATCGTGAAGCCGCCCTTGCCCTGCGTCATGCTCCGCAGTTCGTTGGCATAGTCGAACATTTCCGACAGCGGCACCTCGGCCTCGACGACCGTGACGCCTGCTCGCGTCGTCGAGTTGTTGATGATGCCGCGCTTCGACGAAATGTGGCCGACGACGGACCCCTGGTACTCTTCGGGCGTCTCGATCTCGAGCTTCATGATTGGCTCTTGCAGCGAAACCCCCGCCTTCTTGAGCGTCTCCCGCATGCAGTCGAAGCCGCAGATGTTGAACGCCATTTCCGACGAGTCGACGTCGTGGTACGACCCGTCGTTGATGACCATTCGCACGCCGACGACTTCGTATTCGCCGAGCGGCCCCTTGACGACGCCGCGGCGGAAACCCTTGTCGATCGCAGGGATGTATTCCTTAGGAATGCGCCCCTGCGTGACCTCGTTGACGAACTCGTAGGTCGTCTCGTAGTCCTCGGGCAGCGGTTCCAGCCGTCCTTTGACGTGAGCGAACTGGCCCGAGCCGCCGGTCTGCTTCTTGTGCTTGTAGTCGAACTCGATCTGTCGGGTCGGACGCTCGCGATACGCGACGCGGGGGTCGCCGACGATGCAGTCGACCTTGTATTCGCGGCGGATTCGCTCGACGTAAATCTCCAGGTGGAGCTGGCCCATGCCGGCGATCAGCGTCTGACCGGTCTCCTCGTCGCTCATCACGCGGAAGGTCGGGTCTTCGCGACGGAACCGCTCGAGCGCCTTGGCGAGCTTGTCGGCGCCGTCGCGTTTGATCGGCTCGATGCTGCGGGTGATCACGGGTTCGGCGACGAAGATGCTTTCGAGCGAGTAGTTGACGTCGCCGCCGCAGAACGTATCGCCCGAGGCGCAGTCGACGCCTACGACGGCGATGATGTCGCCGGGGCCGGCCTCATCGACGTCCTCGCGGTCGTTCGAGTGCATGCGCACCAGCCGCCCGAACCGGGTCTTCTGACCGGTTCGGGTGTTGATGTAGCTGTCGCCCTTGACGATCTTGCCTTGGTAGACCCGCGTGTAGGTGAGTTGGCCGAACTGTTCCATGACCGTCTTGAAGGCCATGCAGACGACGGGCAGATTCTCTTCCGGACGGAGCTTCACTTTCGTCGGTTGGCCGTTCTCGTCGAGCTCGTTGTTGTCGAGCGCGACGTTCTCGACTTCGGTCGGGCAGGGCAGATAGGCGCAGATCGCGTCCATCAGGGGCTGGACACCTTTGTTCTTGAACGCCGATCCGACAAGCACCGGCACGATCTCATGCGACAACGTCGCCTGGCGGATCAGACCGCAGATCTTCTCTTCGGGAACGGCCTCCTCGGCGAGCAGCAGCTCCATCAGCTCGTCGTCGTACAGCGAGAGCGCTTCGAGCATCTCGTTGCGAGCCGTTTCGGCCTCGGCCTGGAACTCCGCGGGGATCGCTTCGCGGCGGACCTTGTCGCCTTCGGCGCCGTCGAAGAAGATCGCCTCCATTTTGACGAGGTCGATGCTGCCTTCGTAATTGCTTTCGAGGCCGATCGGAATCTGAATCGGGACCGGATTGACGTGCAATTTCTCGCGCATCTGTGCAACGACGCTTTTCGGGTTCGCCCCCGTGCGATCGCACTTGTTGATGAAGGCCAGCCGCGGCACTTTGTACCGCTTCATCTGACGGTCGACGGTCAGCGACTGGCTCTGTACGCCACCGACGCTGCAGAGAACGAGAATCGCCCCGTCGAGCACGCGCAGGCTGCGCTCGACCTCGACCGTGAAGTCGACGTGGCCGGGCGTGTCGATGATGTTGATCGTGTGATCCTGCCAGCCGACGCTCGTCGCGGAGGAGGTGATCGTGATCCCCTTCTCCTTCTCGAGTTCCATGTGGTCCATCGTGGCGCCGCGGTCGCCGCTCTTGACGTCGCCCATCTTGTGGATGCGGCCGCTGTAGCGGAGGATCCGCTCGGTGAGCGTCGTCTTACCGGAGTCGATGTGAGCCGAAATTCCGATGTTGCGGTGTTTGGCGAGGTTCAGCATGGATCAGACGCGGGAAAAAGGCCGTTGAGGAACCGACGGCGTGCCCGTCGGCGAGCGGTCAGAACAAACGATAAAGATGTCGGGGCAACCGCCGGGCCAGATCGGCAGGTCGATCTGGCAACGGAACGCCCGATTCAACAGGCGGGATGATCGCCAGCGCGAACCGGCGACAGAAGCAGTCGGGATTCCGGAAGCCGCTTACGACTCCGCGATCCGCGAGAGCCGCCATGTCCCGGAACGGGCGACGAATCTCACGGCAGGAATACCCCTGAAAAAATGACGGTCGGCAGTCGCACTCTCGATAGACCCCGAGCGATCCGCTCGCCGAGGCACGCGAAATCGTACCGGCTTTGTCAAGACAGGGAAAGGGCAGAGTTCTTTGATTTTTCGGCAAACGACCTTCTGCCGTCACAATATGGTCGCGCCGCGGTGCCAGTCATCCGGCAGGTGCAAATAGGCGGCCGCTTCATCTTCACTGAGCGCCTGCTTGCCACGGATCGTGAAGCGAATCCAGCCGCCGCATCGCGGGCAACAACCGACGAAGCCGATGTCGTCCCACCACGCTCTGACAAGAGGGTCGTGGACAGCGCGTCCGTGGTCCTCTAGCCGGAAGTCGATCGCCTGCATTCCTTGGTCGCAGCCGGCGTGAGGGCAGGCCGGCTCCGGATAGACGATGTGCGGGGCCATTTGTCGCTCCTCGCCGCCCTGGCGGTAGAGGGCGTGCATTTGGTCCCGATCGTCGGTCGTCGGCGACGCCGGTCTCGTCGATGTGTTTGCCATCGACCGTCCTTTCTTGGTCCTGCTGGGCCACCCCGCCGAGAGCAGATTGGCAGCCTCCTCGCCCACCACCCTCGCCGGGTTACGGCTGCTCCTTCAAACGCGCCTCTTCGATCGCCTCCGCCTTCGTCAAGAAGTACGTTCTCTTTGCACGAAGCGTGTCGTCGACCTTCAGCTCGCTGCGATCTTCCTCGAGAATCGCCCAAAAGAAGGTCATCTTGTCGGCGGTGACCTCGACGGTGTTCCGGGCGAGCCGCTTGCCGGGCGCCATGGCGAGAACTTCGTACTTGCCCGGCTTGAGCTCCACGAAAAACATCCGCGGGCCAAACCCGGGCGGTTTTCGATTTTCAAAGAGGGGGTTCGAACCGTACGGTTGCCCCTCCGTCTTGGGGATCGCGACCACGCGGTCGCCGTCGGCTGCGAGGATGACGAAGGTCGTTTCTTCCCACTTGGAGCTTCCCGCGATAGCCCCGAGCGCGGGGTCGAACTTGGGTGCGTCCCCGGCGGATGCTCGCTGTCCGACGCAGAGAACGCCGCACACGAGAACCGACAGACCGATGACGCCGCTTGGTTTCCACGCGCTCATGATGTCATCTTGGGTGAGGTGCGAAGTCATTCATAGCGGCCGGCTCAGACCGGCACGGTACTCGCCTTCGACCTCCGATAGGAGAGCGTCGAGGCGGCCGTCTTCCAGATCCGCCTCGATCTGACGGTCCCAGGCCTCGGCGAGATGCTCCTGAATCCACGCCATCAGCTCGGCCAATTCCTTGCCCGACAGGCGGCTGATCGCGGCTTCGATTTCGGTGACTGTGCTCATTATACCAATGTTTGACGATGTCCGGTCGATGTCAATCACTACTTGGCGTCGTCCGATAGCGTGGAGCCAAGTGCCCGATGCTCATCGAACGTCATTCACCACCGGGCATGAAATCGACGCCATGCTGAAATCCGTTCGCGTAATGAAAGCCGCCGTGGTGAGGTCCAATTGAAGCGCCAAATGCCTTGGCGTTCATTTCCGGACCGCTCGCCCAAGGTGCCTGAAGTTCGACCGGAGCGTCGAACAGCATGAATGATTCTCTCTCGTGCGACGGGACAAAAACATAGTGCGATGGAGCCATCACGCCGTCGGGGATGTCGTCCAGAGCGTCCCGGGCTGGGCATTGAAAGACCAGCGGAGACCGCAAAAGCAACTCCCCGGCGTCGTCGATCTTGGTTCCCGGCCTGATGCGCTGACTCAAGTTCTTTCGTTCGATAAAGGGCAGAATCTCGATGGTCCAACCGCCGACGAGTCCGGGTTGACCAGGAGAGGGAAGCTGTTTGCGAACCTCTGCGAATTGAGCAATCGCCAGGTTGATCTGGTGCAAGTTGTTCTTGCAGACGGTTTCTCGAGCTCGTTCGCGGGAGGACTGGACCGCCGGCAACAACAGGCCGAGAAACAGCGCCAGAATCGTCAGCACGACGAGCAGTTCAAGAACGGTTACCGCTCGGCGTTCCGCCATCGTCGTTGACTCCAGCAGATCGAGGGATGGCGATCGTAACCGTCGCACGCACGACGCATCGCGACGAAGAGTTAATCCGTTACTGATTCTACAAGCGCTGCACCCAGCTACCAGAAAAATACGTCGCGCAACAGAGAAGCCCGGCTTCTTCAAGAAGCCGGGCTTCTGGCGTATGCCTCAGCCAGTCCATTTGGATCACTTCGCTTCTTGCAGCGCCACCTGCGCCGCCGCCAGCTTGGCGATCGGGATGCGGAACGGCGAGCAGCTGACGTAGTTCAGTCCTGCGCGGTGGCAGAACATGACGCTCGCCGGGTCGCCGCCGTGTTCGCCGCAGATGCCGATCTTGAGGTCGCGGCGGGTCTTGCGGCCGCCTTCGACGCCGATCTTCATCAGCTTGCCGACGCCCTCCTGGTCGATCGTCTGGAAGGGGTCGTTGGGGACGATGTCGTTCTCGCGGTAGTAGCCGATGAACGGGCCGTAGTCGTCGCGGCTCATGCCGAGGGTCGTCTGCGTCAGGTCATTCGTGCCGAAGCTGAAGAACTCGGCCTTTTCGGCGATCTGGTCGGCGGTCAGGGCGGCCCGCGGGATTTCGATCATCGTGCCGACGAGGTAATCGACCTTCACGCCGGTCTCTTCGAAGACCTTGGCGGCGACGCTGCGGACGATCTTCTCCTGATTGTCATACTCGGTCTTGAAACCGGCGAGCGGAATCATGACCTCGGGCTTCACGTCGACGCCTTGTTTCTTCAACTCGCAGGCGGCCTCGAAGATCGCCCGCGCCTGCATCGCCGTGATCTCGGGAAAGACGATGCCGAGTCGGCAACCGCGGAACCCGAGCATCGGGTTTTGCTCTTTCAGTTCCTCGACCCGCCGGAAGACCTCTTCCTTGGTCTTGCCGACCATGTCGGCAAGCTTATGGGCGAGGTCCGGTTGCTCGTGAAGGTGGTGTTCGCCGAGGAACTCATGCAGAGGCGGGTCGAGCAGGCGAATTGTGACCGGTTTTCCGGCCATCGCCTGAAACAGGATCTTGAAGTCATCCCGCTGGTGCGGGAGGAGCTTCGCAACGGCCTTCTCGCGTTCCTGACTCGTCTCGGCAAGAATCATTTCCCGCATCGCGTCAAGGCGGGAGAAGAACATGTGCTCGGTCCGGCACAGGCCAATTCCTTCGGCCCCGAACGCGGCGCTCTTTTCGGCGTCGTCGGCTTCCGAGTTCGCGCGCACACCGAGAGTGCGGTACTGATCCACCCACTCCATAAGCTGTGCATATCGACGGTAAGTTTCGGCGTCTTCCGGCTTGCGGGTCTTGGTGACGAGCACTTCGATGATCTCGCTCGGGCGGGTGTCGACCTTACCCTCGAAAACCTCGCCGGTGAAGCCGTCGATGCTGATCCAATCGCCCTCTTTGAGCGTCTTGCCGTTAACTTTCACGACGGCGTCGTGGTAGTCGATCTCTAATTCGCTGGCGCCGACGATGCACGTCTTGCCCATCTGCCGGCTGACAAGCGCGGCGTGGCTGCTTGCCCCGCCGAACGCCGTCAGGATTCCCTTCGCCAGCCGCATGCCGCGGAGATCCTCCGGGCTGGTCTCGCGCCGAACGAGTATCATCTGGACGCTCGGGTCTTTCGCATAAAGCGCCTCGGCGTCGGAGGCGTGGAACACGATCTGACCCGTCGCAGCGCCGGGGCCTGCGTTGATCCCCTTCGTCAGAAGACGCCCGTCTTTGACCGCTTGTGTCTTGGCAGCGGTGTCGAAGATCGGTTGAAGAAGCTGGTTGAGGTCGTTCGCCGGGATGCGCCGAGCCTGCAGTGCTTCCTGCGGCGTGATCAGTCCCTCGTTGACGAGATCGACGGCGATGCGGACCGCAGCGAAGCCGGTTCGCTTCGCGTTGCGGGTCTGGAGCATCCAGACCCGGCCCTTCTGCACCGTGAACTCGATGTCTTGTACCTCTTTGAAGTGCCGTTCGAGCGTCTTGGCGATCTGCTCCAGTTGCTTGTACGACTCGGGCATGTCTTTGCCGAGCGTCTCTTCAATTCGCAGCGGTGTGCGGATTCCCGCGACGACGTCTTCGCCCTGGGCATTGATGAGGTAGTCGCCCACGAACACCGGCGTGCCGATCGCGCAGTCGCGCGTCAGGCCGACCCCCGTCGCGCAGTCGTCGCCCAGGTTGCCGAAAACCATCGCCTGCACGTTAGTCGCGGTGCCCCACTCGTGAGGGATGCCGTAGTCACGGCGGTAGACGATCGCCCGATCGTTGCCCCAACTCGTGAAGACGGCGCCGACGGCACCCCAAAGCTGCTCGTACGGATCGGTCGGGAAGTCCTTGCCGGTGACCTGCTTGATCTTCGCCTTGAAACGACTGACGAGATCCTTGAGATGCTCGGCGGAAAGTTCGTTGTCATAATGGACGCCGACTTCGGCCTTCTTCTCTTCGAGCATATGCTCGAAATAGTCTTCGTCTTCCTTCTTTTCGGGCTTCATGCCCATGACGACTTCACCGTACATTTGAATCAGCCGGCGATAGCTGTCGTAAGCGAACCGGTCGCTGCCGCTCGACTTGGCGAGGGTTTCGACGGCTTGGTCGTTGAGGCCGATATTCAGGATCGTGTCCATCATGCCCGGCATCGACTCGCGGGCACCAGAGCGGCAGGAGAGGAGCAGCGGATTGGTCTTGCTGCCGAACTCGGCCCCCATCGCCTGCTCGACCTTTTTGAGCGAGTCGAGAACCTGCTCCTTCAGCTCGGGCGGGTACGATTTCTCGTGTGCGTAGTAATAAGTGCATACCTCGGTGGTAATCGTGAACCCGGCGGGAACTGGCAGGCCGATATTCGCCATTTCGGCCAGGTTCGCGCCCTTGCCGCCCAGCAGTTCCTTCATCTTGCCGTTGCCGTCGGCTTTTCCGTCACCGAAGAAGTAAACGTACTTGCTGTTGGTCATCGAACCCGATCCTCTTGCTGTGATGGTTCCTGCTTCCGGGCAGGCCGCTGCTCCTCGACCCGAATCGGTGAGACGCACAAGGGGCGTTCTCCGGGCGAGATCCGGCTCGGAGGCGGCCCAAATGGGCCGCGCCGACCCGCCCGACGCCTGTGGAAGCGCACGGCGGGCGCCGAAAGTGTGGTGAGAACGTAACAGCGGCCCGTGAGACCGTCAAGGAACCGATACGGGGTCCGGGAATCATGCCGCCCTGTTGACGAGTGACGGCGATGGACTGAGAATTGCTCACTCGACCGGACTGTCGAGCCAGTCTTCAATCCCCTCGCGAACCGTATGCACGCCGAACTCGTGCCGCTCAATGGCGGGAAGCCGGTCGTCCTTCACGACGAGATCACCGTCGTCGGACGGAAGGTCGGCGTTTGCGACCTGATCATCGATCACGAAAGCATCTCGAAGCTGCACTGCATGGTCGTCAAAACCGACGGCCTGCTCTTCGTTCGCGATCTCGGCAGCACGAACGGAACGAAGGTCAACGGCCAGCGGGTCATTCGCGGTGCGTTGCTGCCCGGAGACGAACTCGCCTTCGCTGGCACCAAGTTCAGCGTCATTCTCGGCCCCGGTCGAAAGAGCGAAGAACGACGCGCGCTCCCCAGCGAATCGGGCAGCGAAATTGGTGGGCTGGCGTGACGACGGGGGGGGGGGCGGCGAGCCGGAGAATGGAACAGGAGTGGTTCTAGGCGACAGCCCGTAACGACAGCTCCTGTGCGTTCAGGGCGACGACCGCGATGCCGAATTTGTCGGCGAGCACGCTGAACTCATCGCGATCCAGCACAATCGTCTTTTCGCTTTCGATCGCCAGCACGCGGCCGCCGGCTTCGTGCATCGTTCGCAGCGTCCCCAGCCCGACGGTCGGCACGTCGAATCGCATGTCCTGTTGCGGTTTCGAGACTTTCACAACGGTGAAGCCGCCGCGGCGACAGAGCGTTCCAGCCCGGCGGATGCAGTCGTCCGTGCCTTCGACTGCCTCGACCGCGATGACCGCTTTGTCGTTGACGATGATCGACTGGCCGACGTCGAGCCGCCCCATTTCTTTGGCGATCTCCCAGCCGAAGCGGATGTCCTCCCACTGGGCCGTGGTCGGGCGGCGTCGCGTCAGGAATCCGTGGTTCACGAGCAACTCCGGAGCATAGTCGAGTGCCGAATCGAATGTGATTCCGTCACGCGCGAACTCGCGGATGACGGCCAGCAGAATCGTGTCGTCCTTCCGGTTTTCTCGCGCGAAGTGGTACCACATGTGCAGCGTCCGCAAGTCGGGCATCAACCGTAGAATCCGGAAAGGATCGAACAGGATGCGCTTCTCGATCTTGCCGGCCATCACAGCCCGATCGACGCCGCGCCGCTTGAAGTGTCGAATCGCCAGTCCGATGCGGGCGAGTGGTACGGTCCGGAAGGTGTGACAGATCGTGTCAAGTCCCGACGGCGCCATGCCGGCGATGCCCAGGCAGATGACTTCGTAACCTTCGCGAACGGCCGCCCGCGCGAACTCGACGGGAAACTGTCCGCCACCGGCGAGCAGCCCGATTCGTTGCTTGTGCCGTTGCGCTGCCGCAGCCATTCCTCGCCTCGTCTTGCCACGCCGATCTGTGCCGCATTGTTCCCGACAAAGCGCTTGGCCCCTTATGCGGCTGGCTGCTGAGGGTGGGCGCCACCCTCGACCTGTTTCCGTAAGGCCGCGACCTGTCGTTCGAGTTCACGCAGCGATTGTCGAAGCTGAGGAAGCTTCTGCATCGTCATGACTGCACGTGTCGTTTCCTCAATCGGGGCAGCCGGCGCTCCGAGATATGTTTTTCCGCCCGCCAGATCCTTATGGACTCCCGCTTTCGCACCCAGAATGGCACCCGCACCGATCGTCACGTGGTCGGCGATTCCGACCTGTCCGGCACAGACGACGTAATCACCCGTCGTGACCGAGCCGGCGAAGCCGACCTGCGAGACGAGCAGGTTGTGACGCCCTAATCGGCAGTTGTGAGCGATGACGACGTTGTTGTCGATCTTCGTTCCTTCCCCGACGACAGTCTCACCGATGACGCCGCGATCGATCGTCGAACACGCCCCGATATCGACGTCGTCCTCGATGCGCACCGTGCCGTAGTGGGGAATTCGCTCGTGGCGACCCTCGCGCGTGCGGTAGCCGAACCCGATGGCGCCGATCACCGAGCCGGCCTGAATCGTGACCCTGTTCCCGATCAGCACTTCGTGATAAAGCACGACGTTCGGGTCGAGTTGGACGTCGTCCCCGATCCGGCAACCGGGGCCGATGCGGACGCCGGCTTGGATCTCGCACCGATCTCCGATGACGACATCGCTTGCGATCGTCGCACCGGGATGAATGTTTGTGTCTTTACCGATCGTCGCGCCTGGGTCAACGAACGCCTGCGGTGACGGCCCGATGGGCGCAGGCCGCCGCGCGGGCTTGAGCCGCGCCAAGGC
>JBAQZJ010000269.1:0-1686 GCA_049790855.1 Planctomycetaceae bacterium
GTCTTGTCGCGGCGGTTCGGAGGTCGAGGGATGCGCATCTCTCCTTTTTTTCGAGGACAAACATCAGGAAACGCGACAATGACGAACGAGCGGCAGGCCTCGACCTGCCGGTGGAGGCAAACCGAAGCGTTGCTCGAATCTCATCTTATTCAAACCACGGAGCTTCGTCCGAAACTCGCGCACCGAAGCAGGATTGCGCCGGAATCGTCTCGCCGTTCAGGGAGCATCGTCCGTCGGGACCGCTGCGGTCGGTGTGGAAACGTCGAGGCAGACCAACGTGTCTTCGTCGCGCAGATACAACCGCCCGCGCGAGAGCACCGGAGCCGCCCAGGCGGGAAACTCGATTTCCGGCACTGCCCAGCGCGATCGTTCGCGATATCCGTCGGGAGTCACGTCGGCGAGAAACAACGTTCCCCGCTCGCCGAGAATGATCCACTTCCCGTCGGCGACGATCATCGAACCGCGGCCGAAATAGGGCCACGCAGCCGGAGAGGCGTCGTCTTTACGGACGTAACCGCGTCCGAAGCGGTCGGGTTCGACCTTGTCGGCGACCGGTTCGCTGCCGTCGGCGGTCCACACGACCTCGCCCGATTTCAAAGCGACGCAGCGCAGCGTTCCTTCGTTCTCGTGGCGTCCCGAAAAGCCGTAAGCGTGGTCGCCCACGACGATCGGCGTCGACCAGTGACACTCGAGGTTCGACCGGTCGCGCCACAGTTCTTCGCAACCGTCGTCCTTCACCTGAAGCAGCGCCGCCCCGGTGCGATAGGCGGCCGTCAGCAGAATGCGATCGCCAATGACGACCGGCCGCGCCGCGTTGACGCTTTCGTGCGCCTTCGAACGGAACCAGTAGTGAAACCTCTCGTTGCCGGTCCACGGATCGAGCGACACCAGCCCCTGCCGCATCAGGCAGAGCAGATGATCTTTGCCGTCGAACGTCACCGGCAACGGCGAGGCGTAGCTGACGAGCGTTTCCTCACCCGTCCAGCGGTACACGTCGCCGTCAGAGGTCGTTTCCCCGTCCCACGTCGACTTGCCGACGGACTGCCAGACCGTCGTGCCGGTCGCCGCGGCAAACGCCACGACGCCGGCGTCGGGTTGCCCGCCGACGAGCACGATCAGCAGATCGCCGTACAGCACCGGCGAGCAACCGACGCCGAAGAACGCCTCCGGAACATCGAAATCCTTCGCCGTCTCGCGTCGCCAGACTTCGTCGCCGGTCGCCAGTTCGAGACAGCACACCGTTCCGGCGGCGCCGAACGTGTAACAGCGGTCGGCCGTCAGCAGCGGCGTACACCGCGGACCGCCGTTGTAGCCGTAGGGGTCGGTGAAATCGGTCGAGTAGCCGTGACGCCAGACGGCCTCGCCGGTCACGGCATCGAGGCACTCGACGACTTCCTCGTCGCCGACGCGGTGATGCACCACGAGTCGATCGTCCAGCACCGACGGAGCGCTGTAGCCGGCGCCGACGTCCTTCGTCCAGACGACCGGCGGACCCTCGGCCGGCCAGCTCTCGGCGAGGCCCGTCTCGTCGGAGACGCCTGTGCCGTGCGGACCGAGAAACTGCGGCCAGTCTCCGCGAGCGATCGTTCGCCGGCCGCCGTCGGTGGGTCGGCCCGGGCGGTCAGGCCGTGCCGCCGCCGTGGCGGCCGCCTCGGCCGAGTCGGTCCGCGGCGAGGTCTTCTCGCC
>JBAQZJ010000270.1:0-4828 GCA_049790855.1 Planctomycetaceae bacterium
CTGGCCTGCTCCGCTCCGCCCGCCGGACGCGTCTCCTGGACGATGCAGCTCCTGGCCGACAGGCTCGTGGAGTTGGAGATCGTCGACTCGGTCGGTCGCGAGGCGGTCCGCACGACCCTCAAAAAAAGGCGACTATATACTTGACTCACCGGAGTGAAAGCGATGGCTAGAGCCGCGTCCGGGCGGTCGCTCACGCCTTCTTCGCGCTCTTCGCTTTCGTCTCGCCCTTCTCCTTCAGACGCTCCCGCATCGCCCGGTACTTCGCCTCTTCGGCCTGAAGTTCCTCTTTCGGGACGCGGGCGAGACGGCCCAAGAGTCCCGAGAACGCTGCGTCCGAGATTTCCGGCTTTTCTCCATCCGTCATGACTGATATTCCACACACGAGACCGGGGAACTGATCCCCAAATGCAACAATTCCGCCACCCCCGCCGCGATTGGTGTAGAATTGGCTGATCGGGGAGGCGTGACATTGCGGATTCGTTCGTCCATCATGGTACACCCACAGAACGAGCCTACCCGATGCCGATCAAGTGAGCGCAGTCGAAAACCTCAAAGCCAACTGGCGGTGCAGTGGCCCAAAATGGCTCTACCACAAAAAACACAAGCCGCGACGATCGTCGCGGCTTCGAGAATTGCTCGTAGCGACGAAATCTGGGCCAGCACTTTTTGACCCGAATCTTTGTTCGCAGTACGGGTGGGGGTTTGACCAGGCGAGAGAACTTTTGGAAATGCACTGCGTTTTGACCGCTCACCTCGATGACGGAATGCCGGTCCCGACGATGTACACAGGCCGGATTCCGCTGCAACAATACAAAGACGTTCGAGGCAGGATCTTTCCGGCAAGGGCTGAAAACGGCCACGACAATATCATCGACTATTGGGTTAAGTGGCCCTTTGTGGTCGGCGCAAGTAGCGGTGAACGCACAAAGTACATGTGGGTCGAATGGCAGTGCTCAGGCGACAGTGGACTCAACGAAGTCCATGGGCGACCTGTGACCGAGAGGAAACTTCGCGACGAAGGTGCTGAACTATGACGCCAATCAATCTCGACTTTGGCCCCGATGTCGTCGTCAAAGGTGCTATTTTCGACACAGACAATCCCGCGTACCTGCGTGAGGATTTGCTTGAGATCGACCTTCCGAGTGGTTTGACGATCTCTGTGGGATGGGAGCCTCACCGCGACCCGGATGGGAGCTATCACATTCGAGTTTTTCGCGGGCACTGGGATGATCTCCATCAAAACATCGATCGGCGGATGAAGGATCGCGAATATCTGTTGCGGACACTTCGTTACTTGGTCAATCAATATCATGCTCCCGAGCGTGAGATCACAAGAGGGGCGTCCTCACCGACGATCAGTGCTGCCTTCACCGTGACTTCACCTTCCTGTTGCGTGACGTGCTGACCGCTATGGTTCAACCCGCATATACGCTCCTTGCTCAGTCGATTTCACAGGATCGTGATTCGAACGCGATTAGCTTGTTTCATGTGATCGAGAGAGTCGCACTGTGGGTTCCAGCGGAAGGCGACCAAGTTGTTCCAAATCATCCGGACGCCGCGTCAACATTTCGCGGAGCCGTTGTGTCAGTCTGGATAAAAGGAGAGTCTGACTTTGGACGGACGTTCCAGTATGAGCTTGCGCTTGTGCCGCCCGGAGACAACGAGCAAGAAAGCATCATCGGCAAGCTGGATGTGAAATTCTCTGACGATCGGTCGAAGCAGCTAGAACGAATCGTGATTCGTCTAATCGGCTTTCCAATGCTGCCGAAGGTATCCGGGATAGTCTGGCTCGAAAGTCGCATCCGCAAGGCTTCCGCGACCAACGGAGATGCGGCGTGGGTCACTCAGCGCTATGCGTTGCCAGTCGATGTGAATACTGGTCATCCCTCGACTAAATCGACGTAGGTCAGCCGCTTCCCGATCACTGACGACAGAACTTTCGAGAACCGTTCTGCATCACAAGCCTTCCGTTCGTTGAACCGGAAGGCTTGTTCGTCAAGGTAGCGATACAACTGCCACGGCGAGACGCTAATGTAGGTGCCGTTGAGGCATCGTTTGACGCACGACCAAAAGTTCTCGATGCCGTTCGTGTGGACGCGGCCCTCCACGTAGCACTTCGCGTGGTCGATCATCTGGTGGACGTACTCAGCGTCCAAGCCGCAGTACGATGCGAGGGCATCGGTGTAGACCGTCGTTCCCGGTTCGACGTGCTTGCGAATCTTGCCCTGTAGCGTGGCCCGCTTCTGGTTCGGCACGACTCCGCAGCGGACACGTCCGCCACGTTCCAAGAGTCCCTGAACCACGATCTTGCCGACGGTGCCACGGCCTTTGACGCGCTGGCCACGCTTGGCCTTGTGCATGTTCTTGGCTTTGCCGCCGACGAAAGTTTCGTCGCATTCCATCTCAACGCCGGGTCCGCCCATCTTAGAGAACGAACCCGTCTGCATCGCGAGCCTGATGCGGTGTAGCATGTGCCACGCGCTCTTTTGCGTGACTCCGAGCGACCGTGCGAGTTCGGCACTACTCACGCCGTTCTTGCAGTTGGCGATGCTCCACACGGCGACGAACCACTTGTCGAGGCCGAGCGGCGAGTCCTCAAAAATCGTTCCCGCTTTGTAGCTGAATTGCTTGCGGCAATCTTTGCAGCGAAGCATCTTCCGCGTCTCGATTTTCCCAATGCGGTCGCTTCCGCACTTCGGGCAGACGATCCGACCGTCCGACCAGCGCACCTGAACCATCTTCTCGTTGCAGCGGTCAATATCCGAGAAGTGCCGGACTGCTTCGATGAGGCTCTTGGGCGATTCGCTATGATTGGCGTTCATGCCCCAATCCTACCGAATCAGGCGTGGTGAGTCAAGTATATAGTCGCCAAAGCAAACGGCACGTCGGTCAA
Organism: Planctomycetaceae bacterium; assembly: GCA_049790855.1. Classification (GTDB taxonomy): domain Bacteria; phylum Planctomycetota; class Planctomycetia; order Planctomycetales; family Planctomycetaceae; genus JACCRE01. The sequence goes on from JBAQZJ010000270.1 coordinate 2,894, forward strand.
CCGTGCCAACCCTGTTCGCCGATCAGCTTGACGAACCGGCAGCCGCACAGGTTGCGTCGCACTGGGCCGTCCGAACTCTTTTCGACCAGCACCAGCGATTGCTCTTCCTCGGGGCCGATCGGCAGGACGAGCCGACCGCCGTCATCCAGTTGGCCGTACAGAGCGGGGGGAATGTCGGGAGCCGCGGCCGTGACGAGAATGCCGTCGAACGGGCCGTCGTTCGGCGATCCGAGCGTCCCGTCGCCGACGCGGTAGAAGATGTTGTCGCAGCCGAGATGATCGAGCACCCGTTTCGCCGCTTCGGCGAGTTCCGGCAGCCGCTCGATCGTGACGAGCTTCTGGCAGAGCCGCGACAGGATCGCCGCCTGGTAGCCGCTGCCGGTGCCGACCTCCAGCACGACTTCGTCGCCCCACAGGGCGAGCGCCTCGGTCATCAGGGCGACAATGTACGGCTGGCTGATCGTCTGGCCGGAGCCGATCGGCAGCGCCACGTCTTCCCAGGCCCGATCGCGCCATTCGGACGGAACGAATGCGGCACGATCGACTGCGGCGATCGCGCTCAGCACGCGCTCGTCGACGATTCCACGATGGCGAAGGTTGTCGACCAGGACGGCGGCGTCGGACATGACACCGTCCACGCTACGCCGCCGCCGCAGCGCAGGGAATCGGACGAATCCCCACGGCCGAACCGACGATCGCCTACCCCGACGAACTCGGAAGTAAAGGGAACCCCGACGGGTGCCCGTCACGCGGCGTCACCCCGACCGTTGACGGCGACAGGCTCTTCATCCTCAGCCAACACGGCGAACTCGTCTGCTTCACCACCGACGGCGACGAGGTCTGGCGGACCGATTACGTGAAGGACCACGCCGGCATCGTTCCGGTCTGGGGCTTCTCCGAGTCGGTCCTCGTGGACGGCGAGAAGCTCGTCTGCACGCCGGGCGCCGAAGAGGCGACCCTCATGGCCCTCGACAAGCGGACCGGCAAGGTGATCTGGAAGTGCCCGGCCCCCGAGGGCCCCCACCGGGGACCGGGGATTCCTGGGCCGTTCCGGGGCGGCCTATTCCTCGGCCATCGCGATCGATGTCGAAGGGCGGCGGCAGTACGTGCAACTCGCCTCGACCACCCTCGTCGGGGTCGCGGCGTCCGACGGGAAGCTGCTCTGGCGGTACGACCGCCCCTCGAACACCCACCGGATCAACGTCTCTACCCCGATCTACCACGACGGAATGGTGATCGCCTCCTCCGCCTATGACGCGGGCGGCGGGGCCGTGAAACTGAGCAAGAATGCCGACGGCGCGATCACGGCCGAGGAGGTGTTCTTCAGCACGCGGATGAAAAACCATCACGGCGGCATGATCGTCGTTGACGGCTGCCTCTACGGCGCGGCCGGCGGCAACATGGGCGGCTTCCTCGTCTGTCTCGATCTCAAAACGGGCGAGGACCTCTGGGCCGAGCGGCGGGCGCCGAAAGGCTCGCTGGTGCTGGCGGACGGGCGGCTCTACTTACGCGCCGAGGACGGCGAGATGCTCCTGATCGAGCCGAACCGAGAGCGATACGTCGAACGCGGGCGCTTCGAGCAACCGGAACGCACCAGCCAACCCGCTTGGACGCACCCCGTGATCGCCAACGGCAAACTGTACCTCCGCGATCAGGACGTGCTGCTCTGCTACGACGTCGCGGCGAAGTGACCGCGAAGCCTCGGACCGAAGGGCGGCGCACGACTCCACCGGCAAGCCCCAGACCGCCCCACTCTTCTCGGACACGTTCCGGAAAACGCGGCCGAAGGCTCGAGCTTCGGCGAACGGATCGTGGCCGAGGTCCGTCAACGAAAGCACACCGCCGGGGTGCTTTCGTTGATTTTCGGTGGGTGGCGGGGCCTAAGTCCCGCAGGACGTGGCCCCGGACGCTTGGCGCTGTCGGAATCCTGCAAAG
>JBAQZJ010000271.1:0-12644 GCA_049790855.1 Planctomycetaceae bacterium
GATGAAGGCTGTTTCCCCGCCGGTCGTTTCGTGTCGGAATCGGGCCTGAGGATCGGGTGTTCACTGCGTCCAATGAAACGACGAAATCCTCTATAATCAACGGTCCTGAAGCGCGACTCTCTGCCGACGAAGGGCTGTTCGATGAAACTTGGAACGACCGGGCCTGAAGACGCCGTCTCACCGAAAAAGGCGGTTCCCCCGCCGGGTTCCGCCCCGGCGACCGACAAGCCGAAAGAAATCTGGCAGCCGGCTGGTCAGCCGACCGGGAACGGTCAATCATCGGCTGTACCGGTGAAGCCGGCGCCGGAACCGGTCGGCCCTGAAGCGCGGAAGTTGCGGGTCTGGCCCGGGCAGCCGTATCCGCTGGGGGCGACCTGGGACGGTGGCGGCGTGAACTTCGGGCTGTATTCCGAGAACGCGACGGGCGTCGATCTGTGCCTGTTCGACTCGGCCGACGACTCGCGCGAGGCCGTGCGGATTCCGCTCGGCGAGCAGACGGACCACGTCTGGCATTGCTACCTGCCTGACGTCCGGCCGGGACAGATTTACGGCTATCGCGTTCACGGGCCTTACGAGCCGGCGGGCGGCCATCGCTTCAACCCGAACAAAGTTCTTCTTGACCCCTATGCGAAGGCGATCGCCCGGCCGATCCGCTGGTCGGACGAATGCTGGGGCTACAAGATCGGCGACTCGGCCGAAGACCTGTCGTTCGACGAGCGCGACAGCGCCCCGTTCGCTCCGCTGGCGGCGGTGGTCGATCCGGCGTTCACGTGGGGCGACGATCGCCCGCCGCGTCGGCCGCTGCACGAGACGGTCCTCTACGAGGTTCACGTCAAGGGGTTCACGAAGCTGCACCCGGAGGTTCCCGAGCCGTCGCGGGGTACCTACGCCGGCCTCGCCAGCGAGCCGGCGATTCGCTACCTCAAGCGGCTGGGCGTGACGGCGGTCGAGCTGCTGCCGGTGCATGCCAAGCTGCACGACCGGCACCTCGTCGATCTCGAGCTGGGCAACTACTGGGGCTACAACACGCTGGGGTATTTCGCGCCGGAGACCGATTACTCGGCGTCGGGCACGGCGATCGACACGATCCGCGAGTTCAAGACGATGGTCCGCAACCTGCATGCGGCGGGCATCGAGGTGATCCTCGACGTCGTCTACAACCATACCGCCGAGGGGAACCACAAAGGCCCGACGCTCTCCTTCCGCGGCATCGACAACGCCGCCTACTATCGCGTCTCGCCGCAAGACCGCCGGTTCTACATGGACTTCACCGGCTGCGGGAATACGTTCGACATGACCAACCCGCGGGTGCTGCAGTTGATCATGGACAGCCTGCGGTACTGGGTGACCGAGATGCACGTCGACGGCTTCCGGTTCGACCTGGCGAGCACCCTCGCCCGCGAGCTGCACGACGTCGACAAGCTTTCGGCGTTCTTCGACATCATCCACCAGGATCCAATCCTCTCGCAGACGAAGCTCATCGCCGAGCCGTGGGACGTCGGGCCGGGCGGTTACCAGGTCGGCAACTTCCCGCACCTGTGGAGCGAGTGGAACGGCAAGTACCGCGACACGGTCCGCCGGTTCTGGAAGGGCGACGGCGGCGTCGCGGGCGAGTTCGCCACGCGGTTCCTCGGGTCGAGCGACCTCTACGGCTGGAACGGACGCCAGCCGGTCGCCAGCATCAACTTCGTCACCTGTCACGACGGCTTCAGCCTGAACGACCTCGTCTCGTACGACCGCAAGCACAACGAGGCCAACCACGAGGGCAATCGCGACGGGGCCGACGACAACAACAGTTGGAACTGCGGCCACGAAGGACCGACCGACGACCCCGAGATCAACGCGCTTCGCGAACGCAAGAAGCGGAACTTCCTGGCGACGCTGTTCCTTTCGCAGGGCGTGCCGATGCTGCTCGCCGGCGACGAGGTGTCGCACAGCCAGAGGGGCAACAACAACACCTATTGCCAGGACGGCGAGCTGTCGTGGATCAACTGGGAGCTGACCGAGTCGCGTAAGTCGCTGCTGCGGTTCACGAAGCAGATCATCAAGATGTTCCGCGACGAGCCGGTCTTCCACCGGCGGAAGTTCCTCGCCGCCGACGCCCCGCCGAACCAGCCGCGGATTCTCTGGATCGACCCGTCGACCGGCAAAGAGATGACGCAGGATGCCTGGCGAAAGCACTACGTCCGCAGCTTGGGCTGCCTGTTGCACGGCGGCGAAGTCGACGTCGACGTGAAGGGCGAACCGGTCGCCGGCAACACGATGCTGATCCTGTTCAACGCCGACCACGCCACGACGGTCGTGTTCCACCTGCCGAGCCTCGGCAAATCGGAACAGGCCTGGGAACTGCTGTTCGACACCTTCGACCCGGAGACGAAACTCTGGAAGCCGAAGAAGCGTGCCAACTACGACGTCCGCCCCTGCTCAATGGCCGTCTTCCGCAGCCCGCTGCACTCGGTGGAAGAGGCGCTGTAACAAAAAAGGCGAGCGGGGGGCGTCAGCCCTCCGAGTGCGCTGATCCACCTTGGACTTCCACAAATCGATGCCGTTTCAGTCACGTCGCTGCCAGATGGCGGGATTTCTGGACGTATGAAAGACCGCCAGCACGAGTACTTGCTCCGGCACTTCCCGATAGTAGACGCAGTACGGAAATCCGCGAATAAGTGCCTCGCGGATATCGTCCCAGACGGGAGGATAGAAGTCGGGCTGTGAGACGATGCGATCCAGGACGCGCTGAACTGCCGCAGTGAATTCGGGGCCAAGTCCTGTCTGGCGTTCTTCATACCAGTCTGCGGCGCTATCGAACTCTGCGCGAGCCGAACGCAGGAAGTCGATGGCAAGGTTCATCTTCGGAACCGATCCAATGCATCGCTTTTGATCTCGTCCCAAGGGACGAAATCTTCAGGATGCGCGTGATGATCGCTCAGCCGGCGCTCCAACTCGCGGCGCTGCGGCGTCGTCAACAACGGCGGATGCGGTTCATCGTCGATGCTCTCCCATAATTCCCGGGCCAGTGCGATCCGCTGTTCGACAGGCAACTGGTCAAGACCCAGCGAACGCAAGCTTGGAGACATGAATCAATCTCACGGTATCGAATGGATTCACAGTGGAAGCAAAGCCGGTAGAAAGATCCTAGCGGGACGGCGACGCGCGGACAAGATGTTCACCCCGGACGAGAGGCGTCAGCCCGCTCAAGTTCGTAAGCACCCCATTACTTCGCTGCCAACCGCTCAGTCAGGGCATGAACAATTTTTTGTCGAGCTTTATACTCCTCCATGCCTCGATCTTGTAAGGCCCAGTTTGCGGTGTCGCTATCCAGCTTGCTCCGCCGCACTTCTTCATACAAACGGTCCATCAGTGAAATCTCGCGTTGCCTGAGTCGTAGAGCAAGTTCATAGTCTTCTCTCAATTCGTGATAGATGGCGCGTGCTTCTGCGCCGAGTATCGCCACGTCGTCATCGGCGATTTCCCTCGTTGTGGCAGGGTCTCCCGGCCCTGCCGGAGCCTTGCCCGCCTTGCGGTACCGACCGGCAGCCTCAGGCCGTCCTGATGTCGTTGTAGTGATCACGCAGCGGTTCTCCCGCCTCGACGCAGATCGGGCGCTCGTGCCGGAAGACGTTATCGTATTCGAGCCGCACGGCCCATGCCTGGCCGGTGACGGGACCGTTGCTCGCGAACCAGACCTTGCGTTGCACATACGGCATATTCGAAAACAGCCGGTCGCCGCGTTGCCGGGCTGCGGTGGCGATATCCGAAGTCAGTGCCGACAGCGGCCCCTTGGCATGGTTTGCGAACTGCGACGGATTCTCGATGTTCTGCACCGCATGGCCGCATTCGTGCAGGAAGACGATGAATGGATGCAGCTTCTCGAAACCAGCGTGCATGCCGCGGGCGCCGCCCGGATTGACCGAGACTTTGATATTCACATCCATGTAGATGACGCCGCCCGGCAGTGGTTCATTGTCGAAGCAGGTGAAACCGCCATCCATGGCGACCAAGTACACGGGATGAGGAAAGTCATCGATTGTCTTTAAGATGCGCTGTGCGGTGCGGGACTTCGCCGCAGCCCATTGCCGCACCTCGTTCAGGTAAGCCTGACCCTTGACCTTTCCCAGGATCCCGCGCGCGCCCATGACGCCCTTGAGGATGTTCTTCGGCTTGTTGATTTCCACGCCGTCTGTGAATGCGAAAGACATGTCCTCCTCTCCACTTAAAAATTGAGTGCCTGGTGCATCCCGGCATGCACGCGTGCATGTAATCCTACACCTTGCTTCGGACGCCCATCAAGCGCATTTCGATGAGGCCCGCGCGCGGCCGGTTCGGCAGCGCGCCGGTTCCAGCGGGTGCCAATCTTCCCGGTAGACATCGCGAACGGATTTCGGTAGTGGCGGAAGATTGTGTTGCTGATGCTACCGGATGAGTCGGGCGAGAATCTTCTGGTTGATCGCCACCTTCTTGTCGTGCTGCTTCTCCGTCAGCGTCCGATCCCGCCAAGTATTCAAGTAGAACTTGTATTCCCAGTCGTTGATGACCCTGCGCTCGTAGGCGAATCGGATCATCTCCTCGTTGAACGAAGCGACGGTGTCGCGTTTCACCTTCTTTAGCGATCTGAACAGCCCATCCGATGGAAGGCCCAAGAAACGCTTCACGCAGACGTTGCCGACCTGTGCGTGGTTGCCGTTGAGACGGTTTTCCAGCACGCAGATTTCCTTGATGGACGTGCCGCATAGGCACGAGTCGAGAACGTCGCTCCACCAAATGGTCTGCAACCGCCACTCGCGGATGGCAGACGGCCAGTCCTTCGCATTGCTGAGGGCGAGGATTTCCGCGTTCAAGGTTTCCTGAGACATTTGCCAGTCTCTTGCGTCTTCGTGGTCCCTTCGACACTACCCGCAGCCCGCGACGATTCGCCGCATTGAAAACGCTCCGTCGCGCGAGGTTCAATCTGGCGTCATTTTTGCGACATCTGCTACATCGAGCCCCAAGCCATTCCAGTTTTTCTTCTAGAAAACCCGAGAATACCTATTGACGCTCTTGACTCGCGCGCGCCCGTTCAGTAAAATGTTCGTCGCGCTAACAATTATTAGGCCGAGGCCGCATCATGAAGGTACGCATCAAGCGGTGCCAATACTGCGGCCGGGAGCATAGCCGCAGTGCAGACTCCGTCGCGCAGAACCCGTTCTGCCGCGAGTGTCGGGACGAACGACGTGAAGCCGCGCGGCGGGCGTTCGGAAAGGTCGCGTGGCGACGAGAAGGCCGATATCTCGTCAGGCTTCCATCGCCCGAAACTCCTGGTGAAGCCGGCTGAACGCCGTCGCCCGCGGGAGGCCGGTGACGCTCAGGCCTCCGGCCATACGGCGGCGTCGGCCGCCACGCTCAGTGAAGAACGAGACGTTCCACCGTAGGCCGTTCTTCGCCATCTCGGCGACCACGTCTGGTTGGTCCACGCGGCGAGTACGCCAGTTGTAGCCGCCGTCAGGTCGCTCGGTGGTGTGCCAGTCATGCGTGATCCCGACGTTGCCGAGCGCGTCGGCGAAATCGGCCGCTGCCTCGAAACGGTCGTCCGGATCGACGCTCAGCGCCTTGTTCACGATGGTCCGAACGGAACGCGGGACGTGCGGGAGGTACCCGTCCCGCCGGGGGAACCGACCGGAACGCACGGCGTCTCGAAAGGCCGCCGCGGAGGGGAAGCGGTTCCACTGGTCGCTAAAGACTGCGTAGCCGTTCAGCATGCAGTAGATCGTTTGCCCGGCTTGATAGATGTCAGCCGCCTCGTTGGCGAGGTTGTCACTGAAGCACTCCGGCGGGACGCACGTTTCGTACATCCGCGAGGGGAGCGGGGCATACCCGAGCGGCCCCATTCGGCGGGCCTGCCCGAAGTCGGCGATCATTGGCCGGTCGTTCTGATTGAAGAGTATGTTCGACGGCTTGATGTCGAGATGGACCGAGCGGCCCGCGTGAATCTGGCCTAGCCCGTTCAGGATGTGTTGGGCGTCCCGCAGAGCGCGCTTCAGCGAAAGGGGTCCGTTGGCGATCCGCGCCGCGAGCGACCCGCGGTCGTAGTACTTCATCACGAGACAGACCCGGTCGTCGGTCTCGCAGGCGATCCGGATCGGCACGACGTTGCGATGCTCCGAGTGGAACATCGCTTCGGCCTCGCGGAAGTAGTCGGCGGCGTTGGGGAAGTCCTTCTTGAGGATTTCCTTCACAGCGACCAGCCCGCCCATCGCCGGATCGTTCGCGAGGAAGACGCCGATGCAGTTCTTTCCTTCGCCGTTGTCGATCCTGCGAATCGGGACGTAGGTGTAGCTCGCCACGACCTTCATTCGGCGTCCCCTTTGTCCTGCCCGGCTGCGACGGCAACCAGCGCGGCCTCGCGCTCCTTCTCGTTCAGGTCCGACCAGTCCATGCCGCGGACCTCGTCCATCTCCAGATATGTCCTCACCGGCGTCTTCGTCTTCATGCCGGACTTCATTTGCGCGCTTTGCCCCGTCCAGACCGGGAGGCCCGCCGCGGCCGCCGCGAAGGTCACAACGCCTTCGACCCTCGCGCGGACGAGCATCGACGGAATGTTCTTACGGTTGAGTTTGGGCAAGAACGTCTCTTGGAAACGGAGCGCCGCCAACTCGGGCTTGTTCCGTTGAATGATGTTATCGAGCCGGTCGCGGAAGACGTGCAGTTGGTCGCCGAGGTCCACTTCTTTCGGAAGTCGAATCTTGCCGTGCTCTTCGAGTACGGGGCTTTCACCCCCGATCGTGACGACCGCCCAAAACACGGTCTGCGCGTCGGCCCGAAACCCGATGACCTTCATGTGCGGTCCCCCGAGGGCTTGATGTAGCGTCGTTCCTTCCTCACGGCATCGCGAAGCCGTTCGCGCACCCACCCCGACAGGTCCAGCCCGGCCGCCTCCGCCGCCTCCTTGAACGCGACGTACTCTGCCGGCCGGAGCCTGATCTGCATCAACTTCTCGCGGCTCTCGCCTTCGGCTTTCTTCGGTCTGACCATATCACCAGTGTACTGACGGAAAAATTACACGGCAAGCCCTTGCATCCCGATGTTACTGTCATTACAGTAACGGTGTCGCAGTTGGCGCTGCGGCAATGAAAAGGCCCGGCCGAGATTGGCGTCTCGACCGGGCTGGAACGCAACCAGGCGTTGCCGCCCGATCGCCTCCCTCAGCAAGAGCGATTCTAACGGCTTCGCCCCGACCGGGGGAAGAGGCCGTGACCTGCGCGCACTGCGAATGCGAGAACACGAAGAAGCACGGGAAGGATCGCTACGGCAACCCCCGCTTTCGCTGCCGTGAGTGCGGCCGGACGTTCATCGACAAGCCCGCCGATCCTCTCGGGTCGATGCGGGTGGACTTCAAGCGGGCCGCCTTCGTGCTTCGGCTCTTGCTTGAAGGCATGAGTATCCGCGCGACGGCCCGCCTGACTGGCATCGACCGGAACACGATCTACGATCTGATCCTCACGGCCGGCGAGAACTGCGCGAAGTTCTTCCAGACTCGCGTTCGTGGCGTCGAATCGGCTGACATTCAATGCGATGAGCTTTGGTCGTTCACCGCGTGCAAGGAGAAGACGCGGGTGCTTCGCGGGTACGGCGAACAGCACGGCGACTGCTACACCTACATCGGAGTCTGCCGACAGTCCAAGCTGATTCTCGCGTACCAAGTCGGCCGGCGCACGTTTGAGGATGCCGACGCCTTCGCGATGAGTCTTCGCCGCGCCGTCTCCGGTCGTCCGCAAGTCTCGACCGACGGATTCGGCCCGTACCGAACAGTGATTCCCGTGGCCTTCCGCTGGAACGTCGATCAGGGACAGCTAATCAAGAAGTTCGGACCGACGGCGAACGGGGTGTCGGCGCAGACGCGGTACAGCCCGGCCCCGATAGTGGGCATCGAGAAGAAGCGAATCTGCGGCCACCCGGACATGGCGAACGTCTGCACGTCTCATGTCGAACGCATGAACTTGAGCGTTCGCATGGAAATCCGCCGCTTCACGCGACTGACAAACGCCTTCAGCAAGAGCCGCCGCCATCACGAGGCGATGCTGGCCCTGTTCTTCGCACACTTCAACTTCTGCCGCAAGCACTCGGCCGTCAAGACGACGCCGGCGATTGCCGCCGGAATCGCTTCGGAGCCGTGGGCGATCGAACGGCTGTTGACCGAGGCCGCGAATGTTGCGAAATGAAGGCTGATTTGCGGTCGTTTTTGATCGACACGCCCCCGTTCCGAACCTACAATATAGTGGGCGCAAGTTCACGGGTGTGCAATGAACAAGATCGCAAGGGCGTGTTTCACATTGACGGCAATAGCGCCGGCCTTCGGCGCGGCTGCGATCGTGGCATTCACTCAACACAACGCCCCTCTCTGGGGCTATTGCCTCATCATCGCTGGCCTCGGCTCGGCGATCGCGTCATGGGGTCTCGTCGCGGTTGTCCGGGCGCGGATGCCGCGACGAATCTTCAAGGTGACGGAGATCGACCAAGTTGACGACCGAGTTCTGGAGTTCTTGCTTGCATACCTGCTCCCCGTGTTCTCGGGGACCAGTCTCACGGATATGACCGGATCGGTGCTGTTGACCGCCTACTCGCTGGTGTTCGTCGCGGCCGTCATCGCCGCCAGCAACGTGTTTCAGTTCAACCCAGTCCTAGCCCTTTGCGGCTACCACTTCTACGTAGTGAAGTCGGATGCCGGCATGTCGTATCTGCTTATCTCAAAATCGGACTTCCACAAGGCTGAACGGGAGATAACCTATGCGGATGTCACTGGCTACATCCGCCTAGAGGTTCCCCGATGAGTGATGACGTTGGACCGCTCGACTCTTTCGCCGTCTGTCGCATCGCGGGCGCTCCCAACAGCGCCCGCCGGCTGAAACTGGATGTGGTCGCCCAAACACGGCTAGGTGAAATGGCGAGGGAGCACATTCCTCACTTCATTGCCGACGATCTAAATCGGGTGCCGTTCGACCCCACGTTTCAGTCGGACGAAGAGCACGTCATCTGTATCGAAGATTTCGAGCTTCCCGAGTACGTGCGGGACGCCATCGCGACACCGGACGAAGTGCCGGTGTTCTCCACACACGAGTCCGTCGCAGGCGTGAAGTCGCTATTCCACGTGGGCCGGGAAGGCCGTGTGGTCTTTCAGTGTTGGCGCAACTTCGATCTGCTCGGGCGGCGGAAGATTCTCTCGCTGCTTTCCCAGGACACCTTCGAGTTGGAGAGTCGGACGCCGTTCGTCATCGAGAGGCGGATCGACGCGGTCTACTGGGACGGGCGTCTCTTCTTCCGGAGTTACGCGAACGTCAGTTCGATGCTGGAGATGGTCAACTACGTCGCCGAGGCGACGAACGACGACATCGAAGCGTTCGTCGCCTCGGACATTTTCGACGGCGACGCTTCGGGAATGTGCGCCCGTTGCTCCGGACTCAACCGGCGGCGGATCAGGGCGATCATCAGTAGCGGGCTGCTCGCTGGCCAGACGGTAGACGGTCTGTGCCAAAACGCGATCGAAGTGGATTACGCGATAACGCTTCGCGACGGGAAGATCGCGATCCCGGCCTCAGGGCAGGCGTTGAGTGATTTGCTTTGCTTCCTCGGCGAGAAGATATACCGCGGCCCGATCACCGGGCAACCGCTCCTGTCGCTTTCTTCGCGACGGCGACAGGGGGACTAATCTCGACAAACCCACCGGCTCACGGCGGGCCTTTATCATTCCGTCAGCAACACAATCTTCCGCCACTACCCGGATTTCCTCAAATCGCAGCGGATGATACCGCCCGCTCGGTAATCGAGCGTCACTTCGTCGGCCGGGACCGGGGCCCGATCGCCGCGCCGTGTCAGTGGTGATGCGGGCGATGCTACACCGCTTCCCACAATCCAACCGGCCAATCCTCGAACAGCTCGCCGGCCGTTACCGCATCGCGGGCTTCCAGCACGCGACCCGTGAATACGCTCCGCCAGCGTTTCGGGGCGTCTTCCGGCAACGAAAGGGCCGTGTCCTTCCACCAGCCCGCGGCGATGCGGCCGGGGGTCGTCCGTTCGGCGGCCGCCGTCCGTCGGGGGACGGCGGCGAGCAGCCAGGCGTCGCCGTGACGTCGCGAGAAGCCGAACAGATGCTGTGAACGCTCGCCGGTCGCTTCGAGCGGTAAGTAGTCGCCGCGCAGGAAGAGATCGGCCTTCTCTTTTCGCAGTCGCAAACTCCGCCAGGTGACGTACAGCTTGATGCGCTCGTCAGGCCAGGCGTCGAGCAGTTCGCGCGACAGCGCCGCGGGGTCGGTCTCGGCCTGAGACGCGATCCGGCTGAGCAGTTCTCGCCGTTTGCCGAAGTTGACCGACCGGCGGTTGTCCGGGTCGACGAGCCGGAAGTCCCACAGTTCGCAGCCCTGATAGAGATCGGGCACGCCGGGAGCCGCGATCTTGAGCAGCGCCTGTGAAAGGCCGTTGAGATAACCGGCGTCGGCGATTCGGTCGACGAAGCGATCGAGGTCCGCGAGGAACTCCGACGACGCCGACGGATCGAGCGCGGCACGCACGAATGCGGCGACGGCCGCCTCGTAGTCGGCATCGGGATCGAGCCAGCTGGTGTGGAGCTTCGCCTCGCGAAAGGCTTTCTCGCAGTACCCGACGATGCGGTCGACGTAGTCTTCAGGAACTCGGGGGGCTGACGCCCCCCGCTCGCAGGGCCAGGTGCCGACCAGCGTCTGATAGATGAGGTAGGCCTCGTTCGCGCTGGGAACCGAAGCGCCCTCGAAGTCGGCCTTATGTCCGGCGTTGAGGTATCGCCAGCGGCCGATCGCATGCTCCCACTCTTCGGGAATCTCCGAGAGCACGTTCAACCGTGCCCGCATGTCTTCGCCGCGCTTCGTGTCGTGGGTCGTCGTCGTGCCGAGCGCGAACGGCTCTTCGAGGCGGCGATGGGTGAAGTGGCGATGGAGTTCGTCGGGCGTGACGCCGGTTGAATCGGGGTCGCCGCCGACCTCGTTGAGCGACGCGAGCGGGTAGTAGCGGTAGAACGCCGTGTCTTCCAGCCCCTTCGCCATGACCGGCCCGGTGACCTGTTGCAGCTTGAGCACGAAGCTCCGTCGCTGCGATCGCTGCTCGTCGGTCAGGTCGTTCGGTCCTTCGAGCAGCAGCAGAGACGACAGAAAATCAAAGACGGCTTTGGGCAGTTCCGGGTTGCGTCGGCGGCTGAGGCGGATCGCGTACTGCACCCGCCGACGGTCGTCGTCGCGGACATCCTCGTCGTTCGGCCGGACGTAGGTGCGATAGACGGGAAAGCTGGCGATGACCTCGCGCAGCGCCCGACGAAGCGTGCCGTAGCTGAAGTCGCGCGATTCGCGGCGGCTGCCGGCGATCCGCGTGAGCATCCAGGCGAGCACGTGCAGTTCGCTCGACATCGAGAAGTCGAGGATCGTCCGCTTGCCGTCGTACAGCACGTCGCGGAACGGCTCCTGCCGTCCGATGAACCGCTCGTAAACGCTCCGAACGGCTTCCGCGCCGCCCTCGGCGACGAACAGACCCCCCAACTGGTTTAGAAACTCGTAGCCGGTCGTTCCGCACACGGGCCAGTCGGAATCGAGCCGTTCGTCGTGGGCCAGAATCTTCTCGGCGACGACGTATAACGGGCCGCACCGGCCGGTCGCAGGTCTTGGTCGCGGCTCGGGGGGCTGACGCCCCCCGCTCGCCTCGTCATCGGCCTCTGAACGCAGTTCGAGGCTCCGCAGGTATCTCTCCTGCAGGTTTTCAAAGTAGGTCGGCGGATCGAACAGGCCGTCGGGATGGTCGATCCTCAGGCCCGAGACGACCCCGTCGGCCAGCAGTCGGAAGGTCAGTTCGTGGACGGCATCGAAGACCGACGGCACTTCGACGCGGATCGCCGCCAGCTCATTGATGTCGAAGAAGCGACGATAGTTGATCTCGTCGCCCGCCACGCGCCAGAACGCCAGCCGGTAGGCCTGCGCTTCAAGCAGCGCCTCGAGCCGATCGAACGATCGCGGATCGCCCGGCGAGCCGTTGTAATCGGCGACTGCGGCGTCGAGTGCGGCGTGAATCAGTTCGCTGTAGTAGGTCAACTCGCGCAGTCGTCGCGACGCGACTTCCGACTCGCGATAGCGTTCCCGCATGCGGTCGGGCGCCCGGTCCGACGGCGCCGGCAGCCGGTCGAGCGCCATGATCAGGCTCTCGACCTCCATACGGACCTGGTCGTCGGGCGGCAAATCGAGCTTCGCGAGCATCAGCCGCAACACCGGCGGCCAGCTCGCCGGGGCGACCGGAAACCGGCGATCGTAGTAGGTCACCCAGAACCGCCCGCCCTCATAAATCAGCTTGAGTTCCTGCTGTTCGAGCACGCGGCCGAAATAATCGCCGAGGACCGGCAGCAGCACGCGGTGGCGATTCGCTTCGACGGGAGGATCCCAGTCGATGTCGAAGTGACCCGCGTACCGGCTGCCCTCGCCGTGGGCGAGCACGTCTTGCCACCAGCGGTTCGTGGGGTCGTCGATTCCCATGTGGTTGGGAACCAGGTCGAGCAGCATGCCCATGCCGTGCCGCCGAAGCTGGTCCGAGAACCGTTCGAGGCCGTCATCGCCGCCGAACGCCGGCTCGACGGCCCCGTGATCGACGACGTCGTAGCCGTGCGTGCT
>JBAQZJ010000272.1:0-2400 GCA_049790855.1 Planctomycetaceae bacterium
TTTCGACGTCCCCTTACCGACAAATGCTTCCTGACGGCGGGTGGCTGGGGTCGACGCGCAAACGACTTCGGGTTCAGTATCGTCCTGATCGCGCCGCCCCCAGTCGGGCGCGAAATTTGCGCTCGACTGGGGGCGGCCCGATCACGTCGTCACGTCACCCCGACGCGGTCTTCGGCCCGTCCCCAGCCACCCCGTCGACATCCTTCGCCGATGAGCGCTCCCTGACGGTCGCGGCTCTGATGCGTTTGTGATGCACGCCGGTCGACTTCGTGATTTGAGACCAGGGGGGCGATCAGCCCCCCAAATGGGTGGCTGGGGTCGACGCGCGAACGGCTTTGATTTCAGCAGCGGCTTGATCGCGTCGCCCCCAGTCGGGCGCGAAATTTGCGCCCGACTGGGGGCGGTCCGATCACGTCGGCACGTCACCTCGACGCGATCTTCGGCCCGTCCCCAGCCACCCGTCGTCAGGCGGGAGCCTGACCTATGCGCAGCAAGCGAGCGGCCGGCGTCAGCCTGCCGGTGCGTCCTCAGCGGCTTGTGCGTGCCTGAATCGTCAGCAAGAGGGCGTCCGTCGGCAGCCGCCGTGGCAGAGACGTTCCACCCACCGGCAGGCTGACGCCGGCCGCTCGCCTTGTCTACTTCGACCCGTTCAGGTTTTCCAGCGCCGCCGCAGCCGCGGCACGCACCGCCCCGTCCTCGTTCGACAGCGCCTCGGCGAGTGCGGTGGCGATTTCGTCGGAGGTGGGTTTGACGAAGACGATCGCCCCGAGAAGCACATGGCGAACCGGCGTGTTGTGGACATAGCCGTATTCCTTCGGGCCGAACGCTTCCGAGCTTGGCGTCTCCGGGGCCGGCTTGTCGGCGAGAGCGTACGCTTCGACGATCCGCCGCACGCCCTCGCCCGACGTCGTCATCCGATCCAGAATGTTCGTCGCCGCCTGGAGCGGCGCATACGCGAGAATGCGCTCGCGTTCCGACTCGAACTGCTCACGATTCCGGTGCTGATCCAGTCTCAGAGCGGCAATGGCGAAGGCGAGCTTGACCGTCTCCTGCGGCGTCTGCGGCACGGCACCGACGGCGTTCAATTCGCTTAGCATGTCGAACTGGCGTCGCTCGAACTCGACGGCGTAATCCGGCTCGGGCAGCATCGGCCAAAGCGTGGTGCTTGCCCGCTGGTGGCCGAGAATATGCAGCAGAAGCCGCAGCGTTCGCCGCTCCTCTTCGTCCGTCGCCTTTTCGAGCCGCCCATCCACGATCTCGGCCGTCGCGTTCGCCTCCTCCGTCCCCTTCGTCAGCTTCGCCAACGTACTCAGCGAAGTGTACCGCGATCGCGGCGTCGCCTTCTCGTCCGTCCCCGCGGCGGTCAGCGACTTGATCAGCTCTTTGCGAACCGCCGGGGAGACCTGCGGCTGCTCGGGCGGGGTCTGGACGGGGCCGAAGGGGTTGGCGGCGTCCGCGGCCTGCAAGGGATTCGCCGTTGCCTCATATCCTGCGCCGAACGAATCAGACCCGCGGGCGCGCATTCCCGTCGGACTGCGCATCCCACCTCTCGAACTACCCATCGGCCCACCCATCGGACCGCGACTCCCTCCTCGACGAGCCGCAGGCTCGGCGTTGCCGAGCGCCCTCGCCGCCGCTTCCCGAATGCCGGCGTCCTTGTGCGACAGAGCTTCGACGAGCGCCGCGGCGATCTCGTCGGTCGTCGGCTTCGCCGTCGCAAGCACGTTCAGCAGGATGGTGCGCTCCCCGTTCGTCGACCCCATCATAGACATGTCGTCCGCCGACTCGTTCGGTTCGCTCGACATCGCGGCGGAATCTTTGGTCGTTTCGATCGCCTCGATGAGCCGGCGGATGCCTTGGCTGTTGTTGTTGGCGTTCTGAAGCAGTTGGAGCGCGTTCCATGGGTCGGAACCATCTCCCCCCGTTCGAGGAACGGTTCCCGGCATCCCGCGAACGGCCAGGCGAGCCAGAACCTTCGCCGCCTCGGCCGTCGGCGGCACGGCGTTTTCGTGACCGAGAAACTCCACGACGGACGCTTGCGTTTGCTCATCGTTCGAGTTTTGCAGGACGAGCCACATCTGCTCGACGCCCTGCGGCGAACCAAGCTTGTTCAAGCCCGCCGCGGCGGCCAGTTTCGTCGAATCATCCTCCGCCTTCTCCGCCGCCAGAAGGAGCGCCTGCTCGACGCGATCCGCCTCCGTCGAGCTGCCGGCGAGTGTTCCCAGCGACCGCATCGCTTGTGCCTTCACGTCGGCCGGCTGCTTCTCGTCTTCGAGCACTTTGATCAGCCCGTCGATCATCTTCGTGCGGGTATCGGGTGAGAGCGATCTGTCACGATCGTCGCCGACGGTTCGCAAGGCGAACTCGCGAAGCGACTGTTCCGACTGCGCCCCGACAAGC
>JBAQZJ010000273.1:0-2256 GCA_049790855.1 Planctomycetaceae bacterium
ACCGTCATCAACGCCGCCGACTACGGCCGTTCGGTGCACGACCTGGCGCTGCGGCGGAACCTGATCCTCATCGGCGAGGAGATGGTGCATACAGCATACGAGTCCGAGGTCGAGGCGACGCCGGACAAGCAGATCGAAGAGGCCGAGCAGGCGCTGTTCAACCTCGCCGAGAAGGGGCGGTACGATGGCGGTTTCCAGCCGTTCAACACCGCCCTCAAGGACGCCATCACCATGGCGGGCGAGGCCTATTCGCGCGACGGCACGCTGAGCGGAACAGCGACCGGCCTGACCGACCTCGACCGCCTGATGGGCGGCCTGCAGCGCTCCGACCTGGTGATCATCGCGGCACGTCCGGCCATGGGCAAGACGGCGCTGGCCACCAACATCGCCTTTCATATCGCCCGCACCTGGAAGGGCTCGGTGACCCCGGACGGCCATCGCAAGACCGAAGACGGCGGTATCGTCGGCTTCTTCTCGCTGGAAATGAGTGCGGAACAGCTGGCCACGCGAATTCTCGCCGAGCAGTCGGGGATTTCCTCATCCGATATCCGGCGCGGCAACATCCATGAGAGCCAGTTCAGCAAGCTGGTGGATACCTCCAACGTGCTGGCGCAGATTCCACTGTTCATCGACGATACCGGCGGCCTTTCGGTCGGCCAGCTGGCGGCACGGGCGCGGCGGCTGAAGCGCCAGAAGGGGCTCGACATCCTGTTCATCGACTACCTGCAGCTGCTGTCGGGGTCCAACCGCAAGGGCAACGAGAACCGGGTGCAAGAATTGACCGAGATCACCACGACGCTCAAGGCGCTGGCCAAGGAGCTGGAAGTGCCGATCATCGCGCTCAGCCAGCTCAGCCGCCAGGTGGAGTCGCGCGACGACAAGCATCCACAGCTTTCCGACCTGCGTGAATCGGGTTCCATCGAACAGGACGCCGACGTTGTGCTATTCGTCTATCGTGAAGAGTACTATCTGAAGAACAAGGAGCCCAAGGAGGGCACACCGGAACATCTGTCGTGGCAGGGCGACATGGAAACCGTGCATGGACGCGCCGAGGTGATCATCGGCAAGCAGCGCCACGGGCCGACGGGCACCGTGCAGTTGCAGTTCGAGGCCAACCTTACGCGCTTTTCCAATCTGGCGCGTGCGGACTATCTGCCGGAGCGGCAAGAGTAGCGTTTTATTGGAGCAGCAATGTCATCAGGCCTGGGCGGGCGCCTGACAGTCGATCTGGCAGCACTGGCACGGAACTGGCGGGCGCTCGACAAGGTGAGCGCCGGCGCGCTGACCGGCGCCGTGGTCAAGGCCGACGCCTATGGCACCGGCACGGTTGCCGCCAGCAAGGCGTTTTATGGCGCCGGCGCGCGGTTCTTTTTCGCCGCCACGCCGGACGAGGCGCTTGCAGTCCGCGCCACCCTCCCCCAGGCCCATGTCTTCGTGCTTGACGGCCTCTATCCCGGCGCGGCCGAGCTCTATCAGCGCGAGCGGCTGATGCCGGTGCTGAGTTCCATCGCCATGCTCGAGGAATGGCTAAAACTCTGCGTGGCGCGCGGCGAGGCGTTTCCGGCGGCGCTGCATTTCGATACCGGCATGAACCGGCTCGGCTTCCGCCTCAACGAAGCCAGCATCGTGCGGCGGATGATCGACCAGTTGGGCTTCCAGCCGCAGATGGTGATGAGCCATCTCGCCTGCGCCGACGTGCCGGCGCACGAGAAGAACCGCACCCAGGTGGCGCTGTTCCAGTCGGTGATGGCGCAGTTTCCGGGGATACCGGCGTCGCTGGCCAATTCGGCCGGTCTGATGAGCGGACGCGACTATCATTTCCAGATGGTGCGGCCGGGCATCGCGCTTTACGGCGGCCGGGCAGTGATGGGGCGCAAGAACCCGATGTCGGCGGTAGTGACGCTGGAAATGCCGATCCTGCAGATCAAGGACGCCAAGACCGGCGAGAGCGTAGGCTACGGCGCGACGCAGACGCTGGCGCGCGACAGCCGGCTGGCGATCGTCGGGATCGGCTATGCCGACGGCTTCCTGCGCTCGCTGTCGTCGTCCAATTCGCGGCCGGGCGGCAAGGTGGCGATCCACGGCAAGGCGCTGCCGGTGATCGGGCGCGTTTCGATGGACACCACCATCGTCGACATCACCGAACTCGGAGCGGACATCCCGCTGCCCGGCGAGATGGCGGAAATTCTTGGCCCGACGATCGGGGTCGACGACATGGCGGACGCGGCGGGGACGATCGGGTACGAGGTGCTTACG
>JBAQZJ010000274.1:0-5689 GCA_049790855.1 Planctomycetaceae bacterium
GCGCCAGCGAGGGATTCTGACGAGAGGTGATCGTTGTGGGGCGACGTCCATCATTCGTGTTTCACGTGGAACCGCCTTGCCGGAACCCGGCGCCCTCACGGCGACCGGCCTGCGGTGATACAGTGCCCTGACGGCCGGTCGTCGTCATTTTCGGAGCGAAGTGCGTGTGGGGTTTAACGCTGGTCGTGATCGCGTTTATGGTCGTCGTGAACGGCCTGTTCGCCGGGTATGAGATCGCGCTGGCGTCGATCTCGGCAGGCCGGCTCGACATGCTGGCCCGCGAGGGAAGACGCGGGGCCGCCGCGGCCCTGCGAATGAAGAACAGCATCGAGGCGAGCCTGGCGGTCGTTCAGATGGGCATCACGCTGGCCGGTGCGATCGCCGCCGCGGTCGGCGGGGCGGGCATCGCCGAGTCACTCGAACCGTTGATCGCGCCGTTCCTCAGCCGGGTCGGGCTGGGAGCGACGGCCGCACAGGCGATCGCGATCGCGATCGTCGTCCTGCCGCTGACGGCGATCACGATCGTCTTCGGCGAGCTGGTGCCGAAAGTGTTCTCGATCCGCCGCAAGGAATGGGTCTGCCTCACGCTGTCGCCGGCCGTCGAATGGTTCGGCTACATCGTGTGGCCGGCGGTGTGGCTGTTCGAGAACGCGACGCACCTGATCATGTCGCTCGGTCGGCGTTCCGGTCCGGAGGAGCAGGAGGCCGCCGAAGAGGCGATGCTTCAGGAACTGCGGGCGGCCGCGGCCGTCGCGCGGACGAGCCGGCTGATCAGCCCCCGCGAAGAGAGCATCATCGTCGGCGCGTCGGAGCTTCCCGACACGCCCGTCCGCGAAGCGATGCTGCCGGCCGAACACATCAGCATGCTCACCCTCGACGAGCCGCTCGACGTGAGCCTCGTGACCGCGCACAACGACATGCACACCCGGTTCCCGGTGACCGAGACGCCGGGCGATCCGCAGAAGATCGTCGGCTACGTCAACTTCAAGGACATCGTCGCCTGCATGCGCATGAGTCCCGACATGCCGAACGTTCGCGGCATCGTCCGGCCGCTGCCGAGCTTCGCCGCCGACGCCCCGCTGTCGCACGCGATGGAGAACCTGATTCAGGGCCACACCCACATCGCGCTGGTCCGCGAGAAGGACGGACGCGTCGCCGGATTGATCACGCTCGAAGACATCCTCGAAGAGTTCATCGGCGACATCCGCGACGAATACGATCGGCTGCCGATGTACGTGACGCCCTCGGGGGCGTCGTGGGTCGTCGGCGGCGGGACATCGCTGCGGGCGTTGCACGCCGCCAGTCGGATCACGTTGCCGGGCACCGACGACGAAGGTTCCCAGCCGATGCACGCCTGGATCGAGCGGCGGCTCGGCCGGCGAGTTCGGGGCGGCGACGTCATTCGCGAGAACGGCTACCGCGTGCTCGCCCGCAAGGTCCGCCGCGGCATGCTGCTCGAAGCCCTCGTCGGCCCGGATACGACGGCCCGGAAGTAGGGACTTCTCGGCGGATGCACCAGAGGGAGTGCGTCCACTCTGATTCTCTGAGTTCCGACTCGATTTGATGCTCGGAAATCGTCTCCCCTCTCCCTGGGGAGAGGGGCCGGGGGTGAGGGGAGCCGTTTGACGTCGGGGTGCGAAAGCTCAATGATGTTTTCGCACTTCGGACGGTTGCAAAACACAGGTGAACGCAGAGGGTAACCCCTGACCCCTCTCCCCAGAGGAGAGGGGGACCGACGACACAATCGGTTTCGACACGCTCTGAGGTTTTGTCAGGACGCGCTTGTTCTTTCCGGTGCTCATTTCGCCGCTTTTCGGCCAAACTTCTGCCGCAAATGTCGAACTCAGGACAGTAGGATGTCGCTGGCTTCGCCGGGGAGAGTGCGCTATGAAGAAAACCGGATTCATTCTGCTGTTGGCCGGGCTGACGTACGGTTTGGCGACGATCGGTTACTTCCAGACCTGGACGAACGCCCTCGGTGCGGCCTTCCTGTTGATCGCCGGGACGATCATCTTGACCGTGGGCATGCGCCGGGAAGGCCCTCGCGACGAAGAACTGCCCACCGCCGACGCCCGGCGTTCACGCTGAGCCGGGTTCGCGTTTCACGTGGAACGGCGGCGCAACATTGTGGTGCATGCGTCTCGCATGCACACCGCCCCGACAGGGGCGGCACGGTCTGAGAATCCTGCCCGGTGCGCCTTCACGCCTTGCCTGCCGGCTCGTCCGGCGTCGGGCCTGCGGCCCGAGTGCATGCTGGACGATGCACCACAACGAACGCGCGTGCCTGATTCGCGGGATTCTGAACCACGCCGCTTTCCCCGGTGTCCGGTCGGTTGACAGCGGTTTCGCGGGCCGGATAATGCGAGGCTCGCCGAGGGGTGTAAACGGCCCGTCGGCGATCCGTGGTCTCCCGGAACGACCGGGTGGCTGCGGTTTGACGCGGGTGTAGCTCAGTTGGTAGAGCGTCTGCTTGCCATGCAGAAGGTCGAGGGTTCGAGTCCCTTCACCCGCTCTTTGAGAAGCTGTTAGCAATTAGCGGTTAGCTGTCAGCTTGCCAGAGAACCCGCCGGAGCCTTCGGCGGGTGTTTTTCTTGCTGCCGGTCGTTTCCAATCGAGAAGCTGACGGCTAAAAGCGAACCGCTGCCCCACGGAGTTGAGGATGAGCACCGACACCGCCCACGACGACGAGACCGGCCACGAAGAGCACGAGCACAAGCTCAACCTTCAGGTCGAGGTCAAAGACGCCGGACCGTGCCTCAAACACGTTCGCGTCATCATTCCGCGTGCCGACATCGAGCACTACTACGAGCACGCCGTCGAAGACATGTCGGAATCGGCGGCGGTGCCGGGCTTCCGCGTCGGACGCGTGCCGAAGGCGCTGCTCCAGAAGCGGTTCCGCGACGAGCTGAAGGATCAGGTCAAGCAGAAGCTGCTCGTCGAGAGCCTCGAGCAGGTCGCCGAAGATAACGAGCTCGACCCGATCAACGAGCCGGATCTCGACGTCCTCGCGCTGGAGATTCCCGACGAGGGCGATTTCGAGTACGAGTTCGACGTCGAGGTCCGCCCCGATTTCGACGTGCCCGACTACGCCGGCCTGAAGGTCGAACGTCCCAAGGTCGAAGTCACCGACGAGCAGGTCGCCGCCTACCTGGAGCGGTTCCTGTCGCAATACGGCCAGCTTGTGCCGCACGAAGGGCAGGCCGCGACGGGCGACCACCTGACCCTCGGCGTGAAGTTTTCGCGCAACGGCGAACCGCTGCACGAGATCGACGAGATGACGGCCCGGCTGCGGCCGGTGCTGCGGTTCCGTGACGCTGAACTGTCGAACTTCGAAGATCTGTTCTCGGGAGCCGAAATCGGCGCCAAGCGGGAAGCCGATCTGACGGTTTCGCCCGAAGCCGAGACGATCGAGCTGCGCGGCGAGTCGATTCACGCCGAGTTCGAGTTGCTCGACCTCAAGCGGCTGGAACTGCCCGAAGCCAACAAGACGCTGTTCGACCGCATCGGCGTCGAAAACGACGAAGAGCTGCGCGACAACATTCGGCGGACGCTCGAACGACAAGCGGTCTACCGCGAACGGCAGACCGCCCGGACGCAGGTGCTCAGCAAGATCACCGAGAGCGCGAATTGGGAGCTGCCCGAGAAGCTCGTCACCCGGCAGGTCGAAAACGCCCTGCGTCGCGAGGTTCTCGAAATGCAGCAGGCGGGCTTCACCGTCGCCGACATTCGCGCCCGCGAGAACCAGCTTCGCCAGAACGCGATCACGACGACGCGGCAGGCTCTGAAAGAGCACTTCGTCCTCGACAAGATCGCGACCAAGGAAGAGATCGAAGTCTCGCGGCAGGACGTCGAGCAAGAGATCATGCTCATGGCCATGCAGCAGGGCGAAAGCCCCCGCCGGCTGCGGGCGCGGCTGCAGAAGTCGGGCCTGATCGAGAATCTCGAGGCCCAGCTTCGCGAACGGAAGGCGATTGACTTCATCCTCAGCAAGGCCGAGTTCGTCGACGTGAAGGCGAAGGGCGAAGAACCGGTCGACCGCGTCGAGGCCGTCTCGCAAAGCATCTGCGGCCTGCCGGTCGCCACGGCGGTTTCGGAGGAAGACGAGGACGAAGGGGAAGAGTGACGCTCGCCGTCGCGTTTCACATGCAGCTTCCAGCCCCCGGGCCGATTCGGTCCGGGGGTTTTTCATTGGAGACGCCGCCGTGCCGGCAGCTCGAAAAGGCACTGGCGATGCGCTCGGCGAAAAACACCGCCGAAAGAAGGTGGTCGACAACGAGTTACGGAGACGGCGCCGAACGCAGGTCGTTTTGCGGCAGTCACTTCCGGTATGGATTCGTTTTCAAACACTTTCCGAATGCACTGCAAAATGGTCCTGAGCGCGCACCGTCGCCAAAGGACTTACGGCGCAAAATGCGCGGCGATGCACGTTAAGGTGAAGGGGGCTGATCGCTACCTGCGCGACGAACCCGACCCAGGGCATTCTAGATCCTGCCGTCGGCCAGGGATCGTCGCGCCCCTTCGACCGTGTTCCCTCACGGCCGCGGTCGTATTCGACCGCTGTCGCCGATTCACGGACGCTGCGGGGTACCCCGTTTTTTCGAGTGCTGCAACACCAGGGAGAACGCCTGATGTGAAGACGAAGCCCGGTCGCTCAGTCGTTCGGATGAGCGAGGTTCGATGTGATTTCAGCGACGAGATCCGGGACTTTTTAACCGGCTCCGACAGACCGTGCGCGGGCGCTTGAGAATGCGCCCCGGCCGACGTACAGTTCCCCTGCCCGTTAGACGCCCCTCGGAGGGAACCGCGAAGATGTTCGATCCGCTTTCGTCTCTTGGCCGCACGCGGCCGGAGTTGTCACTGCCCGGCATGACCGGCCGGACGGCCTTCGATCCGCAACTTGCCGCCCGCGGGTACACGCAGCAGCGGCAGATGGGCATCGGCGATCTCCTGTTGGAGAACCGGATCATTTTCCTCGCCGGCCCGATCATGGACGACAACGCCAACTCGACCGTGATGAAGCTGCTCTACTTGCAAAGCGAGAACCGCCACCAGGACGTGCATATGTACGTCAACAGCCCGGGCGGCAGCGTCACCGCGACGATGGCGATCTACGACACGATGCAGTTTCTGTCGTGCGACGTCGCGACCTACTGCGTGGGATTGGCCGCGAGCGGCGGGGCGATCGTGCTCGCCGGCGGCACCAAAGGCAAGCGGTTCGCATTGCCCCACGCGAAGATGATGATTCACCAGCCGCACGGCGAGGTCGGCGGTCAGGTCTCGGACATCGAGATTCAGGCCCAGGACATCCTCGCCACGCGCGACGCGCTCAACAAGGTGCTCGCCAACCACACCGGCCAGCCGCTCGAAACGATCGCCCGCGACACCGAGCGCGACCGCTACCTCACGGCCGAGGGGGCCAAGGAATACGGCCTGATCGACGAGATCCTCGCCAAGGCGACCTCGTCGAAGGGCGCCTGACGGCGGGATGTGGGGAGTGGGATGTGGGATGTCGTAAATCCTGTCCCGCCCCGACCGCGTCCCCGCCACTCGTCATCACATCCCACATCCTACTTCCCACGTCCACACCGCCATGACCACACTCGTCCCCTACGTCATCGATAAGAACGGCCGCGACGAGCGGGCGATGGACATCTACAGCCGGCTGCTCAAGGATCGCATCGTGATCCTC
>JBAQZJ010000275.1:0-4613 GCA_049790855.1 Planctomycetaceae bacterium
GTGCCGGGAACTCGCATCGGCGGCCCGAGCGGCAGAGGCAACGACTCCAGCACGAGACCGAACCGGCCGTCGCCGAGCGGCTTGAACGTCGCATCGCGACCTGGAGGAATCGAATAGCGTTCATGACGGCCGCCTGTGGCACTTTCGTATCCCAGCGGCCGCGAGACGCGAAACGTGCGGCTCTCGCCCGGCAGAAGCGTGAGCAGCACGCCCTGCGGTTCGCCGGCGTGCCGGGTACGGTACACGAGCGGAATCTCCGACTCGTTCGTCAGCACGGTTTCCGGCTCTTCGAAGCCGACCGACATGCCGCGCGGGCCTGGCTCCAGCAGCGCGAGACGTCGGACGTAACCTCGAAACTCCAGGTCGGGAATGACGATCGCCGTCGGCTTGCACGCATCGGACCAGACGGACCAGCTTTGATGGAACAGTCGGACGGCGGCCTCGATCTCGAGGCGCGAATCTTCCGGCGGGTCGGTCAGCCACCGACCCGTCGCCTGAATCTCGGGCGAATCGTTGCAGGCCGAAATCACCTGGCGGCCGCCGACGACTTCCGAACCGAGTTGCAATCGAATCGGCTGGGTGACGTCGTATTGAAACTCGGCGTAGTCCGTCCACGCCGCAGTCGCGGTTTCACGAACCGACACGACCGCCGTCAGGTTCGGCACCCGCAGATCGAACACGGAAAAGCATTCGCCCGGCTCGCACGTCAGGGACGTGTCTTTCAGAGCGAGCGGTTCGCGGAGATAGAATTCCGTCCGGAACGCGGCGTCGGCCGGCAACGAGCGAATTGCCGGAATCAACTCGCCGAGAATCTCGCGGTCGGCGAAACTCGCGTAGCGACGGTCGGGAATGTCGAGCACGTTGACGTGCGCGACGCCCGCTTCGATCAGTTGAGCCGACAGCGGCTCGACGAGACTTTCTGCCGCTGAAATCGCCAGGTCGGCCTGCCCGACGTCGCCGGGGCCGAGATCGAAATCGACCGTCTTGACCTCCGGCGGCCGCTGGAAGGAATCGACGGCGGCGACCGTCATGCCGAAGACGGCGACGAGGCCGTTCTCGTCGACGGCGATTTGTTCGAGCCGCGGTTTGATGCGCGGCCGATAGGCCGGCACCGGCCATAACGCCGTCAGCAACTGGTCGTTCGAAACGGGCGGCAGTTCGAGCCGCATGGCGTCGATCGCCTCGGCCACCGATTTGCGAACATCGCGTTCGATGCGACTTTCGTTCGCGTAGACGCCTTCCACCAGCGAATCGGCGACGCGATCGGGCGGCAGGAACAGGCTTTCCCGTGCGACGGCGGGACGGGTGACGTACCAGTTGCCGCGGGGAATCGAGAACCGCACCGACTGCGTCCGCAGCCGGAACTGCTCGTCGCACAGGTAGGGAACCGCTTCGATTTCGATCGGTATGCTCGCGCGGTGGCCCAGGACGACGCTCATCGGCCCGGCCGTCGCCGAACAGAGCAGCCCACGGACGTCGGTGCGGCCGATCGTCAGGCGTGCGTTCGAGACGGCCACGCGAATCGAAAGCGTGCCCCGCGCCGTCGGAGTCACGCGGACGTCGGTCACGGGCACCACGTAACTCATGCGCGACGTCTGCACCGTGAAGACGATTCCCGCTTGCTTCGACCGGGTCGTCGTTCCGGGCAAGACGCCCGTCGTCGGCTTCGCGGCGAGTTCCTGCGTGGCGACGTCCGAGAGATCCTGAAACAGGTCCGGACCCAGTCGAACCGCGACCGCGTCGTGAACTTCGATGGCGGGCACGAAAGGCCCATGCGTCTCGTCGCGGGTCAGTTCGACTTCGGCGATCGGGTTCAGCTCCGGGGCTTCATTCCGCTCGGCGAATCGTGCCGGATCGCTCATCCATTCAAAAACGACCGGAGAGGCGTAGACGGTTCTCCAGATGTAATGACCGCGGTCGGGCATCGTCGTGAAGAACGGCTTGCCGCCCTGCTTTGCGATCGACTCGACCAGCGCCTTGTCTTCGTCGTACGAGACGAGCGAGTCGGCGGTGCCGTGGAAGGCCCACACAGGAACGTCGACGAGCTTCTCGGCGAGATCGAGGTCGGCCCAGCCGGCGACCGGCGCCACCGCCGACCATCTTTCGGGAAAGGCGGCGGCGAGCATATAGGCACCGCGACCGCCCATCGACCAGCCGCTGAGGACGCGATGCCGCGTGTCGATGCTGTAGGTTCGCTCGACCTCGTCGAGAATCGCCAGGGCGCGACGACCGTCGGGAGCGTCGGGCGCCCACACCGTGCGGATCGGACCGCGTTCATCCTCGGCCTGCGGGAAGACGACGATCCACGGAAACCCGCCCCACCGGCGAATCATCGCGCCCAGTGCGGCCTCCGACTGCCGGACTCCGTCGCTGCCGCGCTCACCGGCCCCGTGCAGGAACAGCATGACCGGCCAGGCCCGGTCGGGGGTATAGTCGCCAGGGACGTAGACCACGTAGCCGTGGTCGCCGTCGTCATCATGAAAGGTCCGCCGGACGAATCCCGTCTCTTCGACCGCCGCCGCGACGAGCGTCTGCGGGATAAGAATTCCCGACGCGAGAATCAGCCCGGCGGCTCCGAGCAGCCGGCGCACCACCGGCATCATCGGAGGTCGTGACGTCATGATCTCAATCCGCAGTGACGTTCGCAGTCCGCCGGCCGGCCCGACACAAGCCGACAGGAACACCTACGGTTGAGATACCTCACGACAGGCGAGGTTCAAGCGGCGACGAAAATTCGCCGGCGAAGAATCGACGCCCTGCGTCACGCACGCCGGTTGGGCAGACTGGGCCGGAACGGTCGCGGCTTCGAGGCGTCTTAGGACGACCGGACCGTCTTCTCGCGCATCCGCTGCCGCGCGCGGCTCAACGTGGGGCCGATCGTGTTCTCGGGAACGCCCAACTCCCGGCTGATCTCGCGGTAGCTGTCGCCGCGCAGGTGATACCGGCGAACGATCTCGGCCTCGGTCGGCTGGAGGTGGGCCAGCAGCCGCTCGACCTCGTCGCGATTCTCGATGCGTCGCTCGTGATGGTCGTTGGCGGTCGTCTCGGTATGAGCGTTGACGTGGCCCATGGCCTCCGCCATCCGCCGTCGGGCCATCTCTTTGACGACGATGCGACGCGCAATGACCGTCAGATAGGTCGCCAGCGAACTGTGCCCGCGGAAACGCCGCAGAATCGCATAGTCGTTCTCGAGGAGCCGGACGAACACTTCGGCACACAAATCATCGACCAGTTCCGCCGTCAACGGCACGCTGCGTGCGTGGGCGGTGTGATTGACGACGTGAACGAACAGTCCCAGAAAACGGTCGACGAAATCTCGCCAGGCACCCGGCTGGTTCGTCACGCAACGGGACAACAGACTGCGGTCGATCTCGGTCAGGGCCACCCCACTACCCCTTTCGTCCGGTCAGCCGCCACGCCGCTTCGCGGCTCGTCATTCGTAACTCTAGGCATGGCAAGAGTTCGTGACAATACGAAAAACGGCGGCCCCCGGAGTCGCTCATCAAACGGCCCGACTTTCCGTTATCATGGGTTCCGCTGCCGCCTGCGGCCAGACGGCTCGCTTGAAAAGCCGTGCCGTCACCGCTAGAAGTCTGTGGCAAGTCGGCGAACTTCTCAGCACCCGTTCTGTCGATAAAGGCGGAAGGGGCGCGAATCTCGTTACAACCGTGCGACGACCGCCCCGGTCGGTCCACGGCGCTGGAAGGAAACGGAATCCGATGACGCACGTCGTCAGTGAACCATGCTTTAACTGCAAATACACCGATTGTGTCGTGGTCTGCCCCGTCGAGTGTTTCTACGAGGGCGAGTCGATGCTCTACATTCACCCTGAAGAGTGCATCGACTGCGAAGCGTGCGTTCCCGAATGCCCGGTCGAGGCGATCTTCCACGAAGACAACCTTCCGACCGAATGGAAGGAATACACGCAACTGAACGCCGAAATGTCGCCGCAGTGCCCCGTCATCACCGAGCAGAAAGGGCCGCTCGCCGACAACAACCCCGACCAGTGTACGCAGAAGCAGTAGACGCGATGCCTCGCTTGCGTTTTCGCGGGATGATTCGCGAAGACGCAAGCGACGAATGCAAGCCGAACGACCCGATCGCACCTGGCCGGTCAATAGCGCGGCAACGACGAGTCGATCCGCTCGGCCCAGGCGTCGATCCCGCCGGCGAGGCTGATGGCGCGATCGAATCCGCGCTGGCGCAGCCACATCGCCACCCGCAGGCTGCGTCCGCCGTGATGGCAATGCACGACGATCTCGCGATCGCGATGCGGTTCCAACTCGCCGACCCGCTCGGCCAGTTCGCTCATCGGCAGCAGCGTCGCCTGCTCCAGCCGAACGATCTCGAACTCGCTTGCCTCGCGGCAGTCGAGCAGCAGGAAGTCGTCACTCGCGGCAAGCTTGTCGCGGAGTGCTTCGACGTCGATTTCGATTGGGTGGTCGGTCATCGGAGTCCTTGGAATCGTCCACTCTACCGAAACGTCCCGGCGAGCGGCAGGTGTCAGCCTGCCGGTGGGCCTGAACGTCTCTGCAACATCGAGCTTGCCTCTGAGCCGCGACCGTCAGGGAGCGTTCATCGACGATGGAGAGTCGAAAAACGCTCCCTGACGG
>JBAQZJ010000276.1:0-8147 GCA_049790855.1 Planctomycetaceae bacterium
GCGACCGTCAGGGAGCGCTCATCGACGAGGGGGCACCGTGAAACGCTCCCTGACGGTCGCGGCTCTGGGAGGCACGTCGTTCTCGAATCGACGTCAGGCGGGAGCCAGAACTACGCCTGCTCCCGAAACCGATCCAGCTCCTCCGGAGTATTCGCCTGCACGACCGCCGGCCAGTCGGACGGCAGCGGCAGGGCGACGGCGTTCGTCTTCGGCTCCGACAACAACTGCTGAAACGAGGCACGCCCGGCGTCGAGCAGCTCCTCGACGATTGGCAGCAGGTCCGTGTGATATGCCGCCGGAAACGGCTGCCAGTACGTTTCGCGAAAGGCGATTGCGTTTGGCTTCGCATGTTCGCTTGCGTCCCCGTTTAGCCGCGACCGAAGGGAGCGCGTTCCGGAACGCGCTCCTTGACGGTCGCGGCTAAACGGCGCGGTTTGACGAGCAATCGTCTCGACCCATTCGCGTTTCAGCCCCGCCAGGTCGCACGAGGCCAGCACGATCCAGCCTGGCCCGAAACGTTCGACGCGATCGCACAACGCCGTCTCGACGCCGGCCAGTGGTCCGCAGTTCATCCGGCGGTCGGTGATCGTCGTCAGACCGAGATCGGCGTACTTCCCCGCGACGTCGGCCACGATCGTCACTTCCTCGGAGACGCCGCGCAGCATCTCGGCGACACGCACGACGAGCGGTGAACCGCCGAGCGGCGCCAGCGCCTTATCCGAACCGAACCGGCTGCTCTTCCCGCCGGCGAGAATGTAAGCGGGCGACGGTGACATCGACTCTCGCAGGAACACCGGTTTCGAGTCTGTCGGGATGCTGTTATTGCACCAAGACACGGAACAGCAGCATCAGGCAGACGCACGTGACCACGTAAAAGAACAGTCCCAAGACGCCGTATGCGAACCCGCCGGCGACTCGCACGCCGACACGACCGGTCAACAGCGCGACGCCGATCGCAGAACTGATCACGACGAGCACCGCATTGAACGCGACCATCGCGACGGCCGACGGAAACGGCCCGATCGGTGCGTAGCGCTCCAGAAACGCCGCGTAGGAGATCGCCACCGCGCCAGCCAGAAACGGGAAGCCGTGAACCAGGCACCGACCGAGAATCGCACGCCGCAGGTCCGCCTGCCGGGCCAGGCGAAACGCGATGAGGTCGGCCTCGAAGGCGGATGGCCTGTCGGCTGTGTCGAGCATCACGGCACACGGCCCTGTGATTTGGCAACAAACCAAGACATGTTGGTTTCGCCGCGACCAACGGAAGCGCTCCCGTTGGTCGCGGCTAAACAGCTAAGCGCGGTCCCGGTCGAACTGCTGGCGTGCCCAGCTCCAGGCGGCGACGGTGCGGGGAAAGCCGTTGGTCGTCATCGCCAGCAGGATCGCCTGTTCGATTTCGTCGGGCGTCACTCCCGCTTCGCTCGCCCGGCGGACATGGCTCTTGACCGCCGATTCCAGACCGGCGCCGACGGCGATCCCGATCTTGATCAGCAAGCACGACTTTTCGTCGAGCGGACCGGCGGCGAGTGCCGCGTCGCTCATTGCGTCGTGGGCCGACGCCAGCGCGGGATACTTCCTGCAGAACTGCTTGAACGTGCCGGGCAGCTTGCCCTTCGGCTCGGCGCCGGGGCCTTTGTCTCGCTCGTCGGTCATCGTCGATCTCCTGCGTGCGAACGTCAGTATGACCGTGATGGGAGGACGGCTCAACATGGAACCGGGGAACGGCAGGCGTCAGCCTGCGATCAGAGCCGCGACCGTCAGGGAGCGCAAATCGGTTCACCAACGTCGAGAAACGCTCCCTGACGGTCGCGGCTCTGATGTCGCACGTCATTCGTCGCGGTTGACGCCGTCGCCGCGACCGGATGAGGTGTCTCTATCTTCTCTCCATACGAGATCGCCCATGCTCGCCTGCCGTCGATTGTTGCTCGCCCTGCCCCTCGTCCTGCCGGCCGCAGCTTCCGCACAAGACGACCTCGCGGTGAAGTCTCCCGACGGGCGGCTCAAAGTCGCATTCACCCTGCAAGAGAACGACGAGCCGATGCTGACGGTGGCTCGCGACGGGGTTCCGCTCGCCTCCGTCCGGCTGGGGCTGGAGTTCGCCGGGTCGGGGCCGCTGCAAAGCGGCCTGAAGGTCGTCGGCAGCCGCACGGCGAGTCGCGACGAAACGTATGCGATTCCCGTCGGCAAGACCTCCTCGGCCCGCGATCATCACAACGAACTGGTCGTCTCGCTCGAAGAGATCGACGAACCGCATCGCAGGCTCGACGTCGCCGTTCGGGCCTTCGACGACGGCGTCGCCTTCCGCTATCTGATTCCGGAACAAAGGCCGCTCGCGGAGTTCACGATCACCGATGAACTCACGCAGATTTCGTTCACGAACGACCCGACCGCGACGCTGCTGCCGCTCCGAAACTACACGACGCCTTACGAGTGGTACTACGACACGAAGCCGGTCTCGCAAATCGACCCGGCGCAGTTGATCGGGCTGCCGATGCTGCTGAAGCATCCGCAAGGCGCCTGGATCGCCGTCACCGAGGCTGGCCTGACGGACTACGCGGGGATGTATCTGTCCCGCGTGGAAGATCGGCCCGACACGTTCGTCTCGAAGCTCTCGCCGCTGCCCGGCCGCGATGACGAGGCGAAAGTCGTCGGCACAGCACCGTTCGAGTCGCCGTGGCGGGTGCTGATGATCAGCGACGACCCCGGCCGGCTGATCGAGTCGGACATTGTCTTCAATCTCAACGCCCCCTCGAAGATCGAAGACCCGTCGTGGATCGTGCCGGGCAAGACGACGTTTCCGTGGTGGAACCATTACGTGCTCAAGGACGTCGATTTCGAGCCGGGCGTCAACACCGCGACGATGAAGCACTACATCGACTTCTGCGCCGAGCAGGGCATTCCGTATCACTCGCTCGACGGCCTGGACATCGCCTGGTACGGCGGACCGATCGCCCCGAGCGGCCCGACCGACGTGACGAAAGCCGCCCCGTCGATCGACATGCCCGAGCTGCTCCGCCACGCGAAGGAGAAAGGGGTTCGCTTACGGCTCTGGATGCACTGGAAGGCGTTGGA
Source organism: Planctomycetaceae bacterium (assembly GCA_049790855.1). Classification (GTDB taxonomy): domain Bacteria; phylum Planctomycetota; class Planctomycetia; order Planctomycetales; family Planctomycetaceae; genus JACCRE01. The sequence goes on from JBAQZJ010000276.1 coordinate 3,073, forward strand.
GCCGCAGCTCGACGAGGCGCTGCGGACTTATGAGGAGTGGGGTGTCGAAGGCATCATGATCGACTTCATGGACCGTGACGATCAGGAGATGGTCCACTGGTACCACGAGGTCGCCGAAAAAGCCGCGAAGCATCATCTGACCGTCACCTGGCACGGCGCCTACAAGCCGACCGGCATGGAGCGGACGTGGCCGAACGTGCTGACCTACGAGGCGGCGCTCAACCAGGAATACAACAAGTGGCAGCCGGAAGGCGTGAAGGGTACGCCGCCGGAGCACAACCTGAACATCGCCTTCGTGCGGATGCTCGCCGGCCCGCTCGACTACCACCAGGGCGGCATGCGGAACGTGCTGCCCGAGGATTATGAGCATGCCGACGTCGCCCCGCCCGTGCAGGGCACGCGGGGGCATCAGTTGGCGATGTACGTCGTCTATCAGAACCACCTGCCGATGCTGGCCGACTACCCCGCGGCCTACCGCGGCGAGCCGGGGTTGAAGTTCCTCGTCGACGTGCCGACGACCTGGGACGAGACCCGCGTCCTGCACGCCGAGATCGGCAAGTGCCTCGTGATCGCCCGGCGGAAGGGCGAGACGTGGTGGCTCGGCGGCATGACGGCGACCGAGGGCCGCGAATTGTCGCTGCCGCTCGAGTTTCTGGGCGAGGGAACGTTCCAAGCCGACCTGATTCTCGACGACCCGGAACGCGGTCCGACGGAAGTGACACGCCGGACGCAGGACGTCACGAAGTTCGACTCACTCGACGTGGCGATTCCACCTTCAGGCGGCTTTGCGGCGAAGGTGTCGCCTGCCAGGTAAATCAGGGCGAAATCGCAAGCGAGCAATGAAACAAAAACCGCCCGCGCCGGATCACCGGCGCGGGCGGTCTGTTTTCGAATTGCTGTCGATCAGCGGGTGGAGCGCCCGATCAATCATCGTGGTCGTGGTGGCGATGGCCTCGGCGACCGCGATCGTAGTGACCCGACTGATGGAAGTCGTAATGGCCGGGCACGTAATGGTAGTGATTGCGGTGGCGCTGGTAGCCGCCGGGATGATAGTCGTAGTGGCTCGTATCGTGGTAGACGCGGCCGCGGCGTCCGTAGTCGTAGTCATGGCCGTAGCCGTACCCGCCGTAATTGCCGTAGCCGCCATATCCGCCGTAACCGTAGCCGGAGCCGAACGAGAAGCGGACTTGCGCGTCGGCGTCCTGCGGGGTCGCGGCGACGAAACCGCCTGCAAGCAGTGCCGCCGAGGTGACTGCCGATTTCAGGAGCGTCATCGCGAAGTTCTCCGTGTAAAACGTGAGGTGTAAAGGTTCCGGATCGTCAACTCACAAGCGACTGCGTCATACGCTCGCCGCCTCAATGTCCGTAGTGGTCGTAATGTCCCGACCGATGGAAGTCGTAGTGGCCGGGCTGGTAGTGGTAATGGTTGCGGTGCCGCTGGACCGTGCCCGGGTGGTAGTCGTAGTGGCTCGTGTCGTGGTAGTCGCGATGACCGTACGACCCGTGACCGCCGTAGCCGCCGTTGTAGTAAGAATTGTGGTAGCCGTTCCCGTAATAGCTGTTGCCGTATCCGGACCCATAGCCGGAGCCGAACGAGAAGCGAACCTGTGCATCGGCGTCCTGCGGCGTTGCGGCAACCAGGCCGCCTGCCAACAGTGCTGCCGAGGTGATTGCAGTTTTCAGGAACATCATCGCAACGCCCTCCTGTTTTGTTTCGTTGATTTCGTCTGGTGATCGCGTTTGCGGGGGCGATCAAAAACAAGTCGTTGAAGTACGAACCTGACATGATGCAAGCACCGTGCCAGTCGCCTACGGTATGGAAAATTGCGGTAAACTCCGCATTCCCGCGAGGTTTCGGCGATCGTCGCCGAATCGAATCCGCGACAGGTGTGGTCAGATTTACTGCCGCCCGGTGGCTGTTCGGCCGCCAGTCCGGTGTGGCAACGGTCGGAGAGCCGCGGAATGACCACCCCGGACGCCCTGCTGGCCGCATCGTCAGAGCCGCGACCGTGAGGGATCGCTCATCGGCGCGACCGCAATTCTTCGCGAGACCTGCAACTCGACGGCGTGGTCGGGAGACCCGACCGCAACGGTTTCACGGGATTGCCGGCATAACGTCCGAAGCAATCGCGGATGAACGCGGATGAGTTACGCTTCGCGCGATCGCGGTGATCTGCGTCATATGTGCGTAAATCTGTGACCGTCAGGGAGCGCTTCGCCGCACTCCATGTCGATAAACGCTCCCTGACGGTCGCGGCTCTGAAGAGAGCCTCTTACGCCGGGCCGAGTCGATAGAGCGTCATCCAGTAGTCGTTGACGGTCGAACGACGCAGGGTCGCGACCAGAACCGCGACTCGCTGCACGAGAGCCGGAATCAGATGCCGGTTGCGGGTGGCGACATGTCGCAGGTTCACGCTGTCGAGACAGACGTAGCCGTCTTCCCATTCCTCGATGCGACGAGTCTCGTCGATGCCCCAATCGAACGTCGCATCGAAGTGCCGCATCGCTGCATAGCGATGCTGGGCGTCGACGCCGCGCCGCGAAAGGCTGTCGAAGGCCAGCATCGCTCCGGGAAGCTCGCGTGCGATCATCGCGAACAGACCGCGCACGTCGGCCTCGGCGAGGTACATCAGCACGCCTTCAATGACGACCAGGTACGGCCCGCCGGTCGCGCGGACCTGTTCGACCCAGTCGCGGTCGAGCACGCTGCCGGTGATGTGCGTGCGGCGTTCGCCCTCCTCGAAGAACTGTTTGCGGACGGCCATCGCCTCGGGCAGGTCGAGTTCGAAGAACCGGGCGCCGCCGTTGTCGGTGCGTTCGAACCGGCTGTTCAAGCCGGCGCCGACGTCGACGACGGTGCCCCGCGGATGCCGGGCGAGAAAATCCTTCACCCAGGCGTCGAACTGCATCGCCCGCAGCACGCAGCCGATCTCCGTCTGCATCGACCGCTCGAACTTCGAGAAGTCGTAGTCGATCGCCTCGGCGACCTCGACCGCCTTGGGATCATCGAGCAGCCGGCACCAGCGTCGGCTTTGCAGCGCCCGCGCCCAGAGCGGCATCAGCAGCGTTTCCTGAACCTCGCTCAGCACGACCTTCTGGCGAAAGTGCGGTCCCGAGGTGGTCGTTCCGCCGGCATCGCGCGTGACGGGCATCCCTGCTCTCCCGAAAGTTTCGATCGACGGGAAGGTTATCGGACCGGCTCCGTTTCGGCCATCCGAGTTTCATGCCGAGAAACGCTGGTGCCGCGTCCCTGCAAGCGACCACATCGATTCACTCGTCGACAGGCAGCGTGCGGTTCAACCGCTGGTACCGCAGTCCCAGCGAAGTCAGCGACAGCCCCCACAATACGCCGAAACCGAGAACGGCGTAGTCGGGCATCAGCACCAGCAGCGGAGCCGCCGCGAAGAACGCCAGTCCGACGAGATAGCACGCACCCCAGACATGGCAACCCAACGTGAAGAACGCCATGCCGGCGAGCACGGCGGCGAACGGGTAGACGCCGACATGCTCGCCGCCCGCCGCCGCGGTGACGAGGCCTGCCGCACCGAATGCCAGCAGGTACGCCGTCCAGACGACCCACACGAGTCGCTCGACGGCGTCGCGCGGCAGCAGCGAGCCGCTCCGCGACCAGCGCAGCACGCCGACGAGCAGGGCGAACATCGCCAGCCGGGGAGGCAGGAAGACCCACCAGTCGGTCACACCGGCCCGGTCGATCAGGTGCATCACGAGATGCGCCAGGAACACGATGATGCCGAAAGCGACGATCGCCCGGCCCCACAACCGGAAGTGCGAGACGTGCCGGCTCTGCCCGACGACCCGCGTCAACCGGCCCCACACGCTGATGCCTCCCGCCTGAATCGGCTCGCCTGCCAAATACCGGCGGAGATCGTCGGCGACCGCGGCGGCGGTGCGGTAGCGGTCCGAAGGTTCCCGCTGAAGGCAGGTTTCGGTGATGATCGCGAGATCGCGCGGAACGTCGGCCCGAAGCTGACGGACCGGCTCCAGCCGGCCGTCGATCACAAGCTGCAAGGTGTTGATCGCACTCGGCGCCTTGAAAGGCGGCCGACCGGTCAGCAGATGATAAAGAATCGCGCCCAGCCCGTAGACGTCGGCCGCCGGGCCGACCGTTCGCTTGCCGGCCGCTTGTTCGGGAGCCATGTAGGCAGGCGTTCCGAGGACGGCGCCGGTCCTGGTGAGAGGCGGGGGATCGGAAGAGACGGGGGATCGAGGGATAAAGGTCCGCGTCGCACCGTCTCCCGTCTCCCCCCCTCCCCCGTCTCCCCTTTCAAGTCGCTTCGCCAGTCCGAAGTCGGTCACGCGCGGTCGACCCCTCACGTCGATCAGCACGTTCGCGGGCTTGAGGTCGCGATGCACCACGCCCCGCTGGTGAGCGTAGTCCAGCGCTTCGGCGATCGAGGCGACGAGACCGGCGGCCTTCTCGTAGGGAACCGGCCCCGACGCCGCCAGATCCGCGAGACTCTGTCCTTCGACCAGTTCCATCGAATAAAACGGCCGACCGTCGCAGACGTCGACCTCGTAGATCGGCACGAGACCGGGGTGACTCAGGTTTGCGGCGGCCTCGGCTTCGGTTCGGAACCGCTTCAGTTCCTCAGCGGTCGCGAACGGCCCTGCCGAGATGACCTTCACCGCGACGGGACGATTCACGCCTTCCTGCCACGCTTCATAAACGACGCCCATCCCGCCGCGGCCCAGTTCGCGAATCAACCGATACTTCCCCAGCCGCAGGCAACCGTCATCGGTGTCGTTCGAGTGCGCCGCAGGGCCGGCTGCGCCGGCCGGCCCCGCGTCCCGCAGCGGAGCCGCGAGCCGTTTGAACTGTTCGTTGCCGTCGAGAAACGCGGCGAGTTCCTCCGCAAGGTCGGGATGCCGTGCCAACAATGTCGATCGATCGATGGGCACGCCGAGTCGCTCGGCTTCAAGGCAGAGCGCGAGCAGTTCGTCGAGGAGGTCGTCGGACATCGCTTCGCCCGTAGCCCGTAGGGTGGGTCAAGCGCAGCGCGGCCCACCAGCGGGGTCTGCACGCTTCTGGAGGCGCAGAAACCGTGCTGGGGGGC
>JBAQZJ010000277.1:0-7133 GCA_049790855.1 Planctomycetaceae bacterium
AACGGCAGCCGGCTTCTTAAAAACAGCCCGGCTGCCGTTCGACGCCGCAGCGGTGTTCACCTTGTCGTGAGTGTCACGGTGAACTCCGCCACGGGTGGCGGCGGCGGCGGACCGCGTTATCATTCGCCTGACCCCCGTCCTCTCACCGCTTCGAGTCGAGATGAAGCAGCACGATCTTGTCGTCATCGGTGCCGGTCCCGGCGGCTACGTCGCCGCCATTCGGGCTGCCCAGCTTGGTCTGAACGTCGCCTGCGTTGAAACCGAACGCGCCCTCGGCGGCACGTGCCTGCGCATCGGCTGCATTCCCAGCAAGGCGCTGCTCGAGTCGAGCCGGATGTACGAAGCGGCCGGCACCGAGTTCGCCGGCCGCGGCATCGGCGTCGGTCGCGTCGGTCTCGACCTGCCGACGATGCTCGGCCACAAAGACCAGGTCGTCAAAGCCCTCACGGGCGGCATCGACGGGCTGTTCAAGAAGAACAAGATCGCCCGCTATTTCGGTCGCGGACGCCTCGACGGCCCTGGACACGTCGTCGTCGATCTCGCCGACGGCAACCGCGAGGATCTGCAGGCGAAGTACGTCGTCCTCGCCACCGGCAGCGTGCCGGCGACCTTGCCGAATATCGACATCGACGGCCAACTCGTCACCAGCAGTACCGAAGCCCTGTCCTACGCCGAAGTCCCCGGCCATCTCGCCGTCATCGGCGGCGGCTACATCGGGCTGGAGATGGGCACTGTCTGGCGACGGCTCGGGTCGAAGGTGACGGTGCTCGAATACCTCGACCGCCTCCTGCCCGTCTCCGATTCCGAGATCGCCAAAGAGGCCGAGAAGATCTTCCGTAAGCAAGGCATGGAGATCCGGCTCGGCGTGAAGGTCGTCGGCGTCAAACGCAACCGCAAGACCGCCGACGTCGAGATCGAAGGCGGCGAGCCGGTCCGCTGCGACCGCGTGCTGATGGCCGTCGGCCGCCGGCCGTACACCAGCGGCCTCGGTCTCGAAACCGTCGGCGTCGAGCCGGACAAGCGGGGCTTCATCCCCGTCGACGAACGCTACCGCACCGCCGCCGAGGGCCTCTACGCGATCGGCGACGTCATCGGCGGGGCGATGCTCGCCCACAAGGCCGAAGAGGAAGGCGTCGCCTGCGTCGAACGCATCGTGACCGGCTACGGCCACGTCAACTACGACGCGATCCCCAGCGTCGTCTATACCGCTCCCGAAATCGCGGCCGTCGGCAAGACCGAGGACGAGCTGAAAGCCGACGGCGTCGAATACAAGAAGGGCACGTTCCCGTTCCTCGCCAACGGCCGCGCCAAGGCGATCGGCCACACCGAGGGCAAGGTGAAGATCCTCGCCGACGCGAAGACCGACCGCGTCCTGGGCGTGCACATCCTCGGCCCTCACGCCGGCGACCTGATCGCCGAATGCGCCGCCGCGATGGAGTTCGGCGCCAGCAGCGAAGACGTCGCCCGCACCTGCCACAGCCACCCGACGCTGTCGGAAGCGGTGAAGGAAGCGGCCCTGGCGGTGCATGGAAGGGCGATTCATTTTTGAGATCGTAGGGTGGGTCGAGCGCAGCAAGGCCCACCGCGACCCTCACCGATCGCTCCATGCCCGAAGAGGCGATCATGGAATCGACGGCGACGCGAAACGCCTTCTGCACCGCATGCACGCTCACCTCCGCGACGCCATCCCCGTCATCGACGTCTTCGCCGGACCCGGAGGCTTGGGCGAGGGATTCAGTGCTCTGCTGCGCGGCGGGATCCCCGTCTTCCGCATCGCGCTGAGCATCGAGATGGACGCGGTGGCCCACCGCACGCTGACGCTTCGAAGCTTTTCCCGTCAGTTTCCGCAGGGTGGCTTGCCCGAAGGCTACTACGATCGGCTGCGCGGAGCGCTGACCCACGACGAGCTGTTGCGCCGTCACCCGGACGCCGCTGCCGCCGCGGTGAACGAGGCATGGCACGCCGAACTCGGAAACGAGGAATCCACTCCCCGTGCCATGGTGAAGTCGCGCGTGAAATCGGCACTGCGGGGACTGGCAGCGGCTGCTGAACAAAACGCCAGAAGATTTCTGGACTTGTGATCAGATGGCCGATAACATTTGGAGACCCTTGGGAATCAGCGAACTTCCAACCCTCGACGGAGCTACAAATGTCCCGGGTCGAGCAACAAAGCGGACCGTCAACAGACAACGCATTGACGATGTTGCCGAAAGGTAGTGACACGGAAGCCGCACGTAGCTGGCTTCGATTGATCTGCCGACGGTTTGGCTTGGGCTTTCATCTGGATACGCCCGCTTCCGAATACGTCATGGACGACGGCACTCGACTCGACGCCGAAGTTGCAGCAGCACTTGACGACTCGATCGAACGCGCATTCGCTCTTCTCGGTCCTGTTGAACCGTACGATATTTGCGTAGCGGAGTTCCAGCAGATTGCTGCTATGTCGTCGACTGGCGCTCTTTGACCAGTCCGACAAAATCACGAAGTGATAGAAGCCACTGTCGCTGGTCGGCAGTGTACGTCGCGTGCACGGCTGCCGGAACGACGAGTTGCAGCAGCTTGTCCCGCATTTCCGTCGTCTGGGCCGCACTGATTCCCGGCTCAAGTGTCAACAGGTGCTTCTGATCAATTTTCTTTGCTTCAGACAGCACCTGTCGCCAGCGATCTTTACATGACGCTTTCACGCCCAACACGGTAAGCAGCGAGATGGGAAACTCCCCATCGTGATACTCCTTGACACCGGGAAACAGGAAATCTGGCTTCGATTTGTTCTCGGTGACGCCTGTGCGGGAATACCGGATATCCAACGTCTGAAAGACCGTTTCCAGGTGGTTTTCCAAAGCGTGGCCGGCCCGCGATTTCCTGCGATTCTGGACGCTCAACGAGAACGATACGAATTCATCAACATCATCCCCGTCGGGACCGAATCCGGCGCGTAATCGGTCCGCGACAATGTGGCGTTCAAATGTCCGGAAGAGCAGCTCTTCACGCTCCATCCAGGCGATTATCGTCTGGTCGGGGTCGTCTTGCGGATTCACGCCGCGAAGCGTGTTGCGAGCATATTCCGAGAAGATTCTCGTCGTCGGAAACAAGTCTCCGAAACGTTCGACCATCGGCTCAAGATAGTTTTCATCGGTCTCCTCGATCTCGATGCCGAGCAGTTCAAGTATAAATCTTCCCACAAAGCCCAGTTCCAGCTCATCGGTTTCAGATTCCGACTTGATTTCGAACTTTAGGCCGCTGCCGCCAAGTCCGAATAGCAAGTGAATCTGATTCTCGGCCGTTGTGCCTTCGTCGGCGATGATAATCAGCAGGTCACCGGCTCGACGACGCGCCACGACCAGCAGGTCACCGGGCCGTGCCTTTTCCATGGCCGCTGACGCCGGGTAGTAAAGCCGGTACTCGGCTGCGCGATGGGGCTGGTTCCTTCTGGAATCGTACCAGCTTACTTTCCCTTCAACGATTTCCGGAGCCGGATCATCATCGGTCAGGTAAATAAAACGCGCGGGGGATGTTATTGCACTGCCATCGTCATCCCCCAGAATGGCCCGAAGACCATTTACACCATTAAATTCATGTTGGTTGGATACCTTTGCATTGACCTCAACGTCACGCAGGCGCTTCGCTGCGATACCGGTGAAATATTGCGAAAGGTGGCCCGACCTCATCTTCTGCCCTTTATCACGCCAGTTCGGCGCTGCGATCTGATCCAGCGATCAGCCCGCTCCACCACTTTATCCAGTTCGATCCTGCCGGGCCCCTTCAGCGAGCACTCCCATATCGTCAAATTACGCCATCCCAGTTGCCGTAAGTCTTGCGCGACCCTTTGGTCGACCAACTGATTTCGCCTTATCTTGGCTTCCCAGAAACCCACGTTTGTCTTTGGCCACTTGAATAGTGCGCAATCGTGGCCATGCCAAAAACAGCCGTGAACGAATACGGCGGCGCAGTATTTCGGAAGCAGCAAGTCCGGGTTGCCGGAAATTTCGCGGGCATGAATGCGGTACCGAAATCCGCGTGCGAACAAGGCCTTTCGAACCGCAATCTCGGGCTTCGTGTTGGTTGCCCGAATTCCGGCCATCATCCGGCTTCGAGTCTCGGTTGAAACGATGTCAGCCACTGTTCGCTCCGACGCTTTGAACGGCTCTGCTCTTGCGGCCGTTCCGCCTGCCATTGGCATTGTGTGTCGCGGCCGTCAGGTGCTGCCCAACCAGCTTTGCGACCGCTGCGACGACCGGTACTACCACCGAGTTGCCAAACTGTTTGTAAGCCTGTGTATCGGAAACCGGGATTTTGAAGCCTTGGTCGAAACCCATCAGCCGCGCACACTCGCGGGGAGTCAATCGCCGGGGATTCTTTCGCCGGCCCTGGCTAACCAGAATTTCCGACCCGTCCTTGTAGTATCGAGCGGACAACGTGCGAGCTACGTCGCGACGTCCAACGAGTCCGAACCCGAATCCATTGCCCTTCGCACGATGCTTGTCCGCATAAGTCTGAAGATACTGCCAAAGATGATCGGTCAACGTGTACTTCGGCGATACTTTCGCCTTGGGGCCAATGGTGAAGGGGGCCTCTGCTTCTTCGGAGCCATCTTCCGGATGAAGTATTGACGACAGTTTGGGACCGGTTTCCTGAGTCTCGATCTGCGACCAGTCGAACTTGCAAGGCTCGCGAAACCCGACGATGAAGATTCGCTCCCGGTGCTGGGGGACAAAATGGCTCGCGTCGATCACTTTGAAATGCACGGCGTAACCGAGGTCTTGTTCCAATGTTTCAAGAATGACCTTGAACGTTTTCCCCTTGTCGTGGCGAATGAGGTTCTTGACGTTCTCCAAGACGAATGCCGACGGTCGCTTTTCTTTCAGGATACGAGCAACTTCAAAGAAGAGTGTGCCCTGCGTCTTGCACTCGAACCCGTGCGGATCACCAAGTGCGTTTTTCTTTGACACCCCCGCGATCGAAAACGGCTGACACGGAAATCCAGCGACGAGTACATCGTGGTCAGGGACATCGGACGCTCGAACGTCACGAATGTCGCCAGCAATCGGATGATCGCAAGCGAAGTTTGCCACATAGGTTTTCTTGCACTGATCATCCCACTCAGACGTGAAGACGCAGTGACCTCCCGCCCTTTCGAAACCTGTACGGGTACCGCCGATACCCGCAAAGAGATCGATGAACGTGAACCTTGATGACGAATCGTCATTCACCGCGCCAGTCGAGTTGCCGCGTCCGTTTCGGCTGTATTCTCTCACAGTTGATTCCGCGCCGTAAATGACAGGGAGGTGCCGTTGAAAAAATGGCCGCTGTGGTTGCTCATACCGCGGGCCGGCAAATGGAGAACGACCTGCATCGTCTTTCTCGGTCACGACAGGGTACTCCGCAACGTTCAGGACGCAATCGGTCGTGAAATATCTTGGCGACCTGCTCCCGTGTATTCAATAGTACACATGGGCGGAAGTTGCCATACCGGACCGGTTTGGGCAAAGTGCCAGCGAACACCAGGTGTCCAAGCTGTTGCGATCGGGGAATGCCGCGTCGCAGTTTGACGTGTTTCCTCCCACCAGAGAAAATCAGCCCTGCCCGGTTCCGTCCTCGTCCCGGAGGCCCCTCGTGATGTCCCGCCTCGTCCTGCTCTTCCCCCTTGTGCTGTGCGGCGCCATCGCCACCGCCGCCGAGCCACCCAACGTCGTCTTCATCCTTGCCGACGACCTCGGCTGGACCGATCTTGGCTGTCAGGGCAGCGAGTACTACGAGACGCCGAACATCGACCGGCTGGCGGCAGAAGGCGTGCGGTTCACCAACGGATATTCGTGCGGGCCGAACTGTCAGCCGACGCGGGCGGCGCTCATGAGCGGGCAGTACGCGCCGCGGACCGGCGTCTACACCGTCGGCAACGTCGATCGCTTCAACTGGCAAAGCCGGTCGCTGAGGCCCGTCGAAAACGTCACGAAGCTGTCGCCCGAGATCGTCACCGTCGGCGAGGCGATGAAGTCGGCCGGCTATGCCACCGGCTACTTCGGCAAGTGGCATCTCGGCGACGATCCGCAGCACCATCCGTCGGCGCAGGGCTTCGACGAGGCGATCGTCTCGTCCGGCAAGCACTTCGACTTCAAGACGACACCGAAGACGGACTACCCCGAAGGCACCTACCTCGCCGACTTCCTGACGGATAATGCCGTCGATTTTCTCGAGCGTCACAAGGACGGACCGTTCTATCTTCAACTCGCCCATTTCGGCGTCCATTCTCCTTATGAGGCGAAGCCGGAGTTGATCGCGAAGTTCAAGGACAAGCCGCCGGCCGGCGGTCATCACGACCCGGTCTACGCCGCGATGATCGCCAGCGTCGACGAAAGCGTCGGCCGCGTGCTGGCGACGCTCGACGAACTCGGGATCGCCGAGAACACGCTCGTCATCTTCACCAGCGACAATGGCGGCGTAGGCGGTTACGAGCGGGAAGGATTGAACAAGAAGCGCGGCGACAAAACCGACAATGCCCCGCTTCGCGGCGGCAAGGGGATGCTCTACGAAGGCGGCATCCGCGTGCCGTACCTGTTCCGCTGGAAGGGCGCCATCGACGGCGGACGCACGACCGACCGGCCGATCAACAGCGTCGATCTCTACTCGACCTTGCTCGATCTCACCGGCGCGGACAAGCCCGATCAGCCACTCGACGGCGAAAGCTATCTCGCCGTTCTAAAGGGCGACGAGTCCGCGCGGGGACCACTGTTCTGGCACTTCCCCGGCTATCTGGGCATGGGAAAGGACCAATGGCGAACGCTGCCGGTCGGCGCGATCCGCGACGGCGACTGGAAGCTGCTGGAGTTCTTCGAAGACGGCCGGCTGGAACTGTACAACCTCAAAGACGACCCCGGCGAGACGAACAACCTCGCTGAGGAGCAGCCTGACCGAGCGAAAGCCCTGCAGAAGCGGCTTGCGCAGTGGCGGGAGTCGGCGGGGGCGGAGATGCCGACGCGTCATGAGCCGCAGACGAAACGCAAGCAGGCAGGCGGCAGACGAGCCGGCAAACAACAGTGACGGCGAGCGGCAGGCGTCAGCCGGCCGGTGGGTCGGGGCGTTGCAGCCGCACCCGTTCTTCTCGAAACGATTCTTTCAGAGCCGCGACCGTCAGG
>JBAQZJ010000278.1:0-4506 GCA_049790855.1 Planctomycetaceae bacterium
GGGCCGGGAAGGAACCCTTCAAGTCGGTCCTCGCCGGCGACAGGGCCGGCGTCGCCGCGGCGGGCGAGAAAGAAGTCGCGGAAGTCCTCGCGGTCACGCACGCCGGCATGACCACCGACGAGTTCGACGCGACCGTCAAGGACTGGCTCCGCACGGCCCGCCACCCGAAGTTCGACCGGCCGTACGACGAACTGACCTACCGGCCGATGGTCGAGCTGCTCGCCTACCTCCGGGCGAACGGGTTCAAGACGTTCATCGTCTCGGGCGGCGGCATCGACTTCATGCGGAACTTCGCCGAAGAGACGTACGGCGTCCCGCCCGAGCAAATCGTCGGCAGCAGCGGGAAGGTCAAGTACGAGCTTCGCGGCGGCGAGCCGGTGCTCGTCAAGCTTCCCGAGATCGAGTTCGTGGATGACAAGGCGGGCAAGCCGGTCGGCATTCACAAGTTCATAGGCCGGCGGCCACTGATGGCCTTCGGCAACAGCAACGGCGACTACGAGATGCTCCGCTGGACGACCGCCGGCGACGGCCCCCGATTCGGCCTGATCGTTCACCACGACGACGCCGACCGAGAGTACGCCTACGACCGCGACTCTCACGTCGGCAAACTCGCCAAGGCACTCGATGAAGCGCCGTTGCGCGGGTGGACCGTCGTCAGCATGAAGAGCGACTGGAAGACTGTATTCGCGGCAGAGTGACGTTGCGGGCATATCGGCCGGGGTACCCGGCCTGATCCGACACCGGGAGAGGACCATGACTTCACGACTTCGATTCACAACCTTTGCCGCCCTTGCTTTAGGCGGCCTTCTCGGCTGGCTTGCCGGCTCGGGCGGGGCCGACCCGATCCGACCGGCGACCGCGTCGGCCCCCGTTGCGAAGAACGCTTCGGAGAGTTCCGCGGTGACGACGCCCGCGGCCGCGAACGAGGTGACTCTTGCACAGGCGGACAACCGGCAGCCCCGATCCGGCAACTCAGTCGGGCCTTCCGGCGAGAAGCCCAACATCCTGGTGATCTTCGGCGACGATATCGGTACGACCAACATCAGCGCCTATAGTGACGGCCTGATGGGCTACGAAACGCCCAACATCGATCGAATCGCCAATGAAGGTCTCCGCTTTCTCCATTACTACGGCGAACAATCCTGCACGGCCGGCCGCGCGGCCTTTCTCACCGGTCAGCACGGAATTCGCACCGGCCTCACGAAGGTCGGCTTTCCCGGTGCCCCAATGGGCATGAGCCAGCTCGATCCCTCGATTGGCGGGTTGCTCAAGAACCTGGGCTATGCCACGGGCCAGTTCGGCAAGAACCACGTCGGCGACCGTAACCCGTCGCTGCCCACCGTCAACGGCTTCGACGAGTTCTTCGGCAACCTTTACCACCTCAATGCCGAGGAGGAGCCGGAACTGCCGGACTATCCGAAGGATCCCGAGTACCTCAAGAAGTTTGGTCCGCGCGGCGTGCTCCATTGCAAGGCGACGGACGTCGACGACCCGACCGTCGATCCGCGATTCGGCAAGGTCGGCAAGCAGACGATCGGAGACACCGGCGCACTCACAAAGAAGCGAATGGAGACGATCGACGACGAAACGTCCTCCGCCGCCGTCGACTACATGAAACGCCAGAACGAAGCGGGCAAACCCTTCTTCTGCTGGTTCAATTCCACCCGCATGCACCTGCGCACGCATGTGAAGGAGGAACACCGCGGCAAGTATCAGCACGGCGACAGCGAATACATCGACGGCATGATCGAACACGACGCGCACATCGGCAAGCTTCTCAAGGCTCTCGACGATCTGGAAATCGCCGACGACACGATCGTCGTCTACACGACCGACAACGGTCCGCACATGAACACCTGGCCGGACGGCGCAATGACGCCGTTCCGCTCGGAGAAAAACACGAACTGGGAGGGGGCCTTCCGCGTACCGTGCCTGGTCCGCTGGCCGGGACACATCAAGCCCGGCAGCATCACCAATCAACTCATGAGCCACAACGACTGGGTTCCCACCCTCTGCTCGATCGCCGGCGAGCCGGACGTCGTCGACAAGCTGAAAACGGGCTACACGGCGAACGGCATCGAGTACAAAGTGCATCTCGACGGCTACGACCAGTCGAAATTCCTCACCTCGGTCAAAGGCACCGCCGCGAACAACAACGGCGTGAAGAGCGCCCGGAACACGTTCTTCTACTCCGACGACGACGGCCTGCTCGTGGCAATGCGACAGGGAGACTACAAATACGTCTTCTCGGAACAGCGCGCGCTTGGAACGATGCAAGTCTGGGCCGAGCCGTTCACGACGCTGCGTCTCCAGAAGATCTACAACCTCTTTCAGGATCCTTTCGAGCGGGCCGACATCACGTCCAACACGTTCTGGGACTGGCAGCTCGACCACGTCCAACTGATGTACGGCGTGATGGACGAGGTCTTCCAGCTCGCCGCGACGTTCGATGAGTTCCCGCCGCGCTCGTTCCCGCCGTCGTTCAACCCGGCAAACGTCATGGAGACGAAACTCCGCGAGATCAAGGCGGAAAGGAAGCTGCGTGCCGCGTTCCCGATGCTCCCGGCTCCAAGGCGGGCCGAGCCGATAGAGTAGTCCGTCAAGCGGAGACGAAAGCGTTGACCGGTTCTGCCTGATGGCCGCGAACCTTGCCCCCGCATTCCGGTGCGGGGGCATAACCCGGCCTGCGAGTGCCAGCGGATAAGGAACGATGCCGGCGTGCTGTTCGATCAGTTTGAGCACACCGGAACCGAAGGTTCGCCCGCATACCCGAGACAGTCTCGTAGGGTGGGTCCAGCGAACAAGCGACGTCCGTCATCCCTTTGAGCCGAATGAGCGCCGACCCACCAACACGGTCGGAGAACGCTCGATGGTGGGTCGGCGCTCGATCACGCTGTTCGCGATACCGGCCTGGTTTCTTCGCTTGACTCACCCTGCGGATCATTACGCCGTCACGACCTCGACGAATCGCCCCACGACGTCGCGTCGCATGCCCTTCGTCCAGCCGCCGAGGTCGTAGGTCACGAGCAGGCGGTTGTCGGTGAGGGTCTCTTCAATCGCCATGTAGTGGGTCGTCAGCACGCCGGAGGTCATGCGGACGACGTTGGGCCACGTCTCGCCGTGATCGCTGCTGAAGGCGAGGTAGTTGCCGTTCCAGGAATGCTCGGGGTGTTGCCAGCAGAGTTTCTGCGGAATGCGGACGCCGAACGCCGCGACGAGCAGGCCCCCGCGGAGTTCGATCAGTTCGGGATCGACGACCGCACCGCGAAGTTCGTCGGGGTTGTTTTCGTCGAGCGGCTTGCCGTGGAAGTCTTTGAAGTGGCGGAGCCGGTTGACCCAGAGTTCCGTGCGGTAGACGTCCAGCCCGGCGAACACGCGAGGCTGATGAGGACTCCACGTCGCGCCGTCGTCGTCGGAGATCGACTCGCGCAGCTCGCGACCGGTCCGCATGTGGCAGATCAGCCGGCCGGCGTGCGGACCTTTGCCCACGCGGGCGATCACCGGCTCGCCGAAGCCTTCGGTTCCGATCGCGGGATCGACGGCGACCGTCGAAACGTACTTCCACGACCGGCCGCGATCGGTCGAACGGGCGATCATCACCCGCGTCTTCTTCATGCGGGGAATGTAGGTGCAGGGGGTGTCGTCGCCTTGCATCCAGCCGTAGAAGGTCGTCAGCAGGTCGCCGTTCGGCAGTTCAAGAATCCGCCGATGCAGCCGCTGTGCCGCATGGGGCCTTCCGCCGTCGTCGGTCGAGGCATGGAAGTTGATGCCGGGCAGTTCGAACGGCACGTCGATCGGCCCTTCGAGCGTCTTCCAGTCGTCCTTCGAGGTGTAGAGCTGACCGAAGCCTTCGCCGGGTTTCTTGCCGGGCGTGATGTAGGTGTCGAGCGCGATGATCTCGCCGTCGCGAAGCTGGACGGCGCCGCCTTCCATGTTCAACCCGTTCTCGCCGGGCTTGAGCGGGATCTTTTCCCACGTCTTGCCGTCGTCGCGCGAGACGCGGGTTTCCATCGCGTTGAAATAGACCATGCGGTCGGTGGGGAAGGTCTTTTCCGGAACCTGAGCCTGGACGACGAACGCGGCGGAGGCCGTGCAGAGCAGAGAGGGTTGCAGCCCTCGCGGCAGCACCAGTCGCTCCTCTCCGAACTCGAGCTGCAGGCTGCCGTCCGCCTCGATCATTTCGGGCAGATTCTCAGGCGACGTGCCGGGGCCGCCGCCTGTCGGTGCCGCCTCGGCGGGAGCCGGACCGCTCTCTTCGGCGGCACTCAGCGATCGCCCTGCGATTAAGGCGGTTGCCGGCAGGGCTGCGGCGGCCGCCAGAAAGTCACGTCGAGTCGCGTCGGTCATGTTTCTGCTCGAACGAGGTGCGGTGGAAGCGTGCCGGGAGTAACTCTTGCCGACGCAGTCGCGGACGGCTCATTCCACCTTCGAAGCGTCGACCGTCTCGTAGGGTGGGTCAAGCGAACAAGCGGCGTGCGTCATCCGTGTGAGTCGACTGAGCGCTGG
>JBAQZJ010000279.1:0-7351 GCA_049790855.1 Planctomycetaceae bacterium
ACGCACATCAACGCGGCCTGCCGCGAACGGCGGCGATCAGGTCGGCGGCGACGCCGCCTTTGGTCAGATATTCGGCGGCGCCGGCGTCGACCATCGCCGCGGCGGTCTCCGAGTCCTTGCTGATCGACAGACCCAGCACCCGCGCCTGCGGCAGTTCCTCGACGATCACCGCGGTTGCCTCGATGCCATCCATCACGGGCATCGTCACGTCCATCAATACGACGTCGGGTTGCAACTGGCGCGCCAGCTCGATCGCTTCGGCCCCGTCCCCCGCCTCGCCCACGACTTCGACTCCCGCCGCATTCTTCAACATCCCGCGAAGCAAGACCCGGATCGTGTCGGCGTCGTCGACGATCAGCACTCGAATCGATCGAACGCCGGCGTCTGCGATCGCGTCGGTCGAAGTTTCAATGGTCGTGCTCACGGTGGAAATGACTCCGTTCGAGGGACGAATTCAAGGCGAGCGACCGCTATCCTACCGCCAGAGAACGACGACACAAGATGCAATCGGAAGTCCTGGCGCAACCTCCTCCGTTCGTTGCGACCCGAACCCCCGCGGGATATCCTGCCTCCATTCCGATCAGGGGAGCACCGAAGCCGGGGGGTCGCCCTCCGGCTTTCCGTCATTGATGAGGATCGCTGCGATGCTGCGCACGCACACTTGCGGGGAACTCCGCGCGGAACAGGCCGGCTTGGCCGTCACGCTTTGCGGCTGGGTCGACGAATACCGCGACCACGCCGGAATCGTCTTCATCGACCTCCGCGACCGCTACGGACTGACGCAGGTGAAGTTCGCCCTCTCCGACGCCGGCCAGACGCAGACGCTGGCCCGGTCGCTACGCCACGAGGACGTGATCCGTGTCACCGGCGAGGTCGTCGAAAGACCCGCCGACATGCACAACCCGAAACTTCCGACCGGCGACGTCGAGGTCCGCGGCGCGACGCTCGAACTCCTCAACAAAAGCCTGACGCCGCCCTTCCAGCCGAACGGGCGCGAGTTGCCCAACGAAGAACTGCGGCTGACGTATCGCTTTCTCGATCTCCGCCGGACCGAGTTGCAGAAGAACCTGATCCTGCGGCACAAGCTGGCCAAGCTGACGCGCGACTACTTCGACGCGCAGGGCTTTCTCGAAATCGAGACGCCGATGCTCGGCAAGAGCACGCCGGAAGGGGCGCGGGACTATCTCGTCCCCAGCCGAGTCCATCCCGGCCACTTCTACGCCCTGCCCCAGTCGCCGCAGATCTACAAGCAGATCCTGATGGTCGCCGGCTACGACCGGTACTACCAGATCGCCCGCTGCTTCCGCGACGAGGATCTGCGGGCCGACCGGCAGCCCGAGTTCTCGCAGATCGACGTCGAGATGGCTTTCGTCGAGCGCGAAGACGTGCTGACGGCGATCGACGGCCTCGTCGAAACGTTCGCGAGGGAGATTCGCGGGCAGCAGGTGAAGCTGCCGCTGCAACGCATCTCTTATGCCGACGCGATGGAACACTACGGCAGCGACAAGCCCGACCTGCGGTTCGGCATGACGCTGATCGACGTCGCCGAGATCGCGAAAGACTGCGGCTTCGGCGTCTTCAAGAGCGCGATCGAATCGAAGGGCCGCGTGCGAGGCTTCTGCGCTCCGCAGGCGGCCGACAAATACAGCCGCAAAGACATCGACGGTCTCACCATGTTCGTCAAAGACTACGGCGCGAAAGGACTCGCCTTCTTCCGCGTCAAAAGCAAGCCGGTCGGGGAACAGGGGACGGGGGACGAACAAACGTCCGCCCCTCGACCCTCAACCCTCGACCCTCAACCCTTAATGCTCGACAGCCCGATTGCGAAGTTCTTCAGCGACGAGCATCAGCAGGCGCTCATCGCGAAGCTCGACGCGAAAGACGGCGACCTGCTGTTTTTCGTCGCCGACCAGCCGAAGGTGACGACGGCGGCGCTCGGAGCGCTGCGGGCACGGCTCGGCAAGGAGTTGAAGCTCTACGATCCGAACGAGTTCAGTTGCTTCTGGGTGCTCGACTTTCCGCTCGTCACCTGGAACGAAGACGAAAACCGCTGGGACGCCGAGCACCACCCCTTCTGCAGCGTCTATCCCGAGGACGTACCGTACCTGAAGACAGATCCGTCGAAGGTCCGGGCGCTGTCGTACGACCTCGTCTGCAACGGCTACGAAGCGGCGAGCGGCAGCATTCGTATCCATGACCCGAAGGTTCAGCAGCAGGTCTTCGACCTGATCGGGGTCAGCCGCGAAGACGCCGAGGAACGCTTCAGCTTCCTGCTCGATGCGCTCCGCTACGGCGCTCCGCCGCACGGCGGGATCGCGCTCGGTCTCGACCGCTGGGTGATGCTGTTCGCCGGCGGCGACAACATCCGCGACGTCATCGCCTTCCCGAAGACCCAAAAGGCGAGCGACCTGATGAGCGGAGCACCGGGGCCGGTCGATGAGAAGCAGTTGCACGAACTGCATGTCAGGACGGAACTGCCGGCGGTGTGAGTACGACTGCATGCGAATGTCTGTTGCACCCCGGCTGCTGCCTGCGACCGGGGTGCGTTCGTACCACTCGATCGACATAATGAACAGAGGCACACGACGACGGCACCGCACTGCCGGGCTTGAGCATCTCCGTTCAGGACGGTCACGAAGATTCCGAATCGTTCCGAGTCACCCTAACGCGGAGTCGGGCCATGTCCGCCGTCGAAACGAACAGCGACGCCTCCGAACTCGACGACCTCGATTTCATCTACGAGTTGAAAAAGCCCGTCGGTCTGCGGCCGGTATTTTACATCGTCGGCGGCGTCGCGTTACTGGGCGTCGCAGCGGTCGCGTTCCTGCTCGGCCTGTTACTGCCGGCTGAGAAGCAGCCCTTCGCGCTGTTCATCGCCAGCACGGTGATACCCACCCTCGGCGCTTTCGCGGCGTTCGGAGTCGCGATCGGCCTGATGCGCTCGCCCCGGCGGGTGACGGTCGGATCGACAGAGCTGGTCGTCGAAGGCAACGACGGCGTTCGTCGCTGGACCTGGAACGAAATCGGCTGGGCGACGATCGGCATGGGCGCGCTCAGCTATCAGCGGCAGTTGACGATCTTCGACGTGCGGGGCAAAAAGCTCGTCACGCTCGGCACGGCGTTCGACGACTTCGACGGTCTGGCCGAATCGATCAAAGCCACGATCGACCGCAAGCCCGACAACGTCGCCGCTCAGGTTCAGTCGCGCAAGGCGAAGAAGACCGGGGCGTCCATGATTTTGGGCGGCGTGGCTTTCCTCGCGCTGGCGATCGCCAACGGCGTCAACGCACGCCTGGAACAGTCCGACGCCGAACGGCTCACGTCCGACGGTAAAACGATCGACGCGACAATCAAGCGGCACTATCTCTATAACATCACGCCGCGACTGGAATACGAGTTCACCACGCCCGACGGCAAGACGGTCACCCGCGACGCGATGCTGCGACAGGACGCCTGGAATTCACTCGACGGCGCGACGACCGTCCCCGTTCGCTATGTTCCCGATGATCCCGACAACAACCGGCTCGTCGCCGGTGAAGTCGCGAACGAAACAGGATCGCCGGTCACGAATCTGCTGCTCTCCGTCGCCGTCGGAATGCTGTCGCTGTTCTTTCTGACCGTCGGCGTTCTTCAATACCGCGGCTGGGACGTCGATCTCGACTCGAAAACCGGCAAAGTTTCGATCCAGCGGTTCGGTGCGGGGCGCTGACGCGCCAACACCTATCCAGGAGATGCCTCGTGCGTGCGACTCACCGATACGGCAGCCTGTTCCTCGTCGCACTGCTCGCCGTAGCTTCGGTCGAAGCCGAAGAGCGACCGGCAGTCGCGCTGACTGAGCACGCCCAAGAGTTGCACCGCTCGTCGCTACTCATCGACGGGCATAACGATCTGCCGTGGGAGGTCCGCACGAAGGCCGGCGGCAGTTGGAAGCAGGCCGACATCGCACAGCCGCAGCCGAGGTTCCACACCGACATTCCGCGGCTGAAGGCGGGAGGCGTCGGGGCGCAGTTCTGGAGCGTCTACGTTCCCGCCGACACTCAACTCCAGGGTCAGAGCGCACACCAGGTGCTCGAGCAGATCGACCTCGTCAAGCGGATGGTGAAACGCTACCCGGAAACCTTCGCGATGGCCGATACGGCCGACGACGTCGAGCGCGTTCGCAAGGACGGCAAGATCGCCTGCCTGATCGGGATCGAAGGCGGACACGCGATCGAGAACTCGCTGTCGCTGCTGCGAATCTTCCGCCAGCTCGGCGTGCGGTACATGACACTTACACACAGCGACACGCTCGACTGGGCCGACAGCGCGACCGACGAGGCGAAGCACGGCGGGTTGACGCCCTTCGGCGAAGAGGTCGTCGCCGAAATGAACCGGCTCGGAATGCTCGTCGACATCTCGCACGTGTCGCCCGAAACGATGAAAGACGCCCTGCGAGTCACGAAGGCACCGGTCATCGCTTCGCACAGCGGTGCCCGCGCCGTCACCGACCATCCGAGGAACGTTCCCGACGACGTGCTGAAACTCGTCGCCGAGAACGACGGCGTGGTGATGGTCAACTTCTACAGCGGCTTCGTCGTGCAGGACGCTGCCGACGTCATGAACGACTGGTACGCCGTCCGCCGCAAGCTGAAAATCGAGTTCCCCGACGATCGCGCCTATGAAGTGGCGAGCGCGAGGTGGTGGAAGGAGCACCCGCTGCCGAGGGGAACGATCCACGACGTCGTCGATCACATCGACCACATTGCGAAGGTCGCCGGTGTTGACTACGTCGGGATCGGCTCCGACTACGACGGCATCGGCACCGTGCCGAAGCAGTTGGACGACGTCTCGACCTACCCGCTCATCACGCAAGCCCTGCTCGACCGCGGCTACAGCGACGACGATGTCCGCAAGATTCTCGGTCTGAACGTGCTGCGTGTCTTGCGCAAGGCCGACGAAGTCGCCGCGACCATGAACGCAGCCGAAGCTCCATAGCCGGCGGGCTTGCCCGCCGATCGCCTGGCAAGTCAGGCGGCTAACGCACGCCGTCAACGTCCGACGAGCCGCGCCAGGTACTCTTTGAACATCGCGCCGGTCTCGTCGAGTGCGCCCGACGACGGGATCAGCGAGAACCGGCGAAAGCGGTTCAGCAGCGGCAAATCGGGCACGGCGGACGAGCGGAAATCGGCCGGCAGTGGCTCGAACTCCAGGTCCATGCTTTTCGCCAATCGCTCGACGCGCGGCAGATGCCACGCCGACGTCACGAGGCCGATTCGCTTCCACTCGTGCTCGCGTTTGAGTTGCGTGATCGTCGCGAGTTCCGATTTCGTGTTGAAGCCGCCGCCGATCACGATGTCGTGCCGCGGCACGCCGAGATCCCGCAGGACGGACGCCGATTCTTCGGCGACGGTCGGCAGGTTCGGAGCGCCGCGCAGATCGCCGCCGGTGCAGACGACGAGCGGCGTCTGCCCGTTCCGAGAGAGTTTCGCCGCGACGACGACGCGATCGCCCGCCGCGTTGACCCGCGGTCGATCGTTCCGATCGCTACTCACTCCGCCGCCCAACAGACAGACGGCGTCGAACCGCCCCTGTGCGAACGGATCGCGTCCGAAGGACGGCCGTTCGAGCGATCGCGTCAGCCAGCCCGAGACCGTGCCGTTGCCGGCAATCGACAACGCCAGCGCGATCAGCCCGATCCAGCAAGCCATCCGCCGGCGTCCGGCGACCGCCAGTCCGACGACGGTCGCCAGCAGCGCGAACCAGATCGCCCCGACGGGCATCGCCAGGCTCGTCAACATCCGCTCGGCATACAAAGGCCCCGGCCAGGAGAGCGCCGCCAGAAAGGCGAACACGAACGCCGCGCCCGTCCCGACCAGTCGCCGCGATCGCCACGTGCCGACGACCGTCGCGGCAGCGGCGATGAGAAAGAGGAACCAGGGCATGGCGGGGGCGGCGTGATGCGCGGCGAGGACGGTTTACGCCATTCAACCGGATTCCCGTGATGCTGCAAGCAACAGAGCCGTGATCGTCAGAGAGCGTAGTGGCACGATTCGAATGATTTGAGGGGGGGGTGGCTGGGGTCGACGTGCCGTCGATATCACTTTCGAACCGGCTCGACCGCGTCGCCCCCAGTCGAACGGGAAACGACTGGGGGCGGGCCGGCGGAGTCTCTCCTGAAGTCAGGCCTGAAAGCAGCCCGTCCCCAGTCATCCTCTCTCAAAGCCAAGCTGGACCATCGCCTCGGGGAGCGCCTGTGTGCGTGGGATCGTCGTCAAGCGCTCCCTGACGGTCGCGGCTCTGATTGCGGGGGTCGTCTCACGCTTCAGCGATCTTCAACCACGCTTTCCCCCCGCGGGCTTGCTCTTCGCTGTGGCGCACGGCATCGGCGATGCGGTCGAGGGGGAACGATCGGCCGACGTCGTTCACCAGCACGCCGGCTTTCATCAACTTCGCGACTTTGCGGACCGTCGCCAGACGCCGCGGCAGCGACGCGGCGGCGAACCAGCGGGCGAGCCAGAAGCCTTCGATCGTCGCGGTGTAAGTCAACAGGTCGCGCGGGTTGAACTCGGCGGGCTCCTTCGCGAGCGAGCCGAAGACGAGCAGGCGTCCGTTGTCACGCAAACAGCGAATGACGGCCGTTCCCGTGCGACCGCCGACGGGGTCGATGGCGTACCGTACGCCGCGATCGTTCGTGACTTTCAGCACTTGATCGACGAGCGACTGCGGATCGTCGCGTTCGCCGTCGAACACGACCGCCGCGTCGGCGTCGAGTCGCTTCAATTCGTCGACCTGCTCGGCACGGCGAACGACGCAAAGCGTCTTGAAACCCTCATGCCGGGCAAGCCGGCTGATCATTCGCCCCAGCGAACTGCCGGCGGCCGTCTGCAAGAGCCATTCGCCTTTCGGCACGGCGAGTACTTTGCGGGTCATGACGTAGGCCGTCGCCGGGTTGACGAAGAACATCGCCGCCTGCTCGGTCGGCAATTCCTCGGGCAGCGGCACGCATTGATTAGCGGGAACGACGGCTTTCTCGGCCCAATTCCCGCCGGCCCGGTTGAGCACCGCGACGCGCTTGCCGACGAGGAACCGGCCCATCACGCCGCCGCCCGATTCCTCGACGATGCCGACGCCTTCATAACCCGGCGTGGCGGGCGGGGTCGGCAACTGACCGTAGACGCCGCGAACGGTCATCAGATCGGACGGATTGACCGGGCTGGCGAGCATGCGAACGCGCACCTCGCCGCGCTGCGGTTGCGGTTCGGGCACGTCGCATGCGTGCAGCACGTCGCCCGGTTCGCCGAAGGCGTCGAAGACGATTGCACGCATGATTCGCCTCATGAAGAACGGAGCCGCGACCGTCAGGGAGCGCTTG
>JBAQZJ010000280.1:0-4867 GCA_049790855.1 Planctomycetaceae bacterium
GTGCTGCCCGGCGGCGTGAAACTGCCGGACGACGCGGCGATCGCACTCGCCGCCCTGCCCGACCATGCACGGGTAGGAACCGGCAGTCCGCGGCGGCAGGCGCATTTGCGACGATTCCGGCCGGATCTGCGACTCGAAGACGTTCGCGGAAACGTCGAGACGCGATTGAAAAAGCTCGACGACGGCCGGTACGACGCACTCGTCCTTGCCGAAGCCGGACTGTCTCGTCTCGATCTGAACGACCGGATCTCCGCGCGGTTGCTGCCGCCTGTGCTTCTGCCGGCCGTCGGTCAGGGGGCGTTGGGAATCGAATGTCGTGACGACGACGAGACGACGTGCTCGAAGCTGTCGCTGCTCGAGGACGTCGCGACAAGGGCCGGCGTCACGGCGGAGCGCGCGGCACTCGCCACCCTGCGGGCCGGTTGCCATGCACCGGTGGGGGTCGACACGAACATCGACGGCGAGCGACTTCGGATCGAAGTCGTGGTGCTCAGCCTCGACGGCACCCGGCGTTTCGCGGCCGTTGCGGACGGCGACCGCTCCGATGCCATGCAGATCGGTCGCCGTGCCGCCGAGTCGCTTCTTGAGAACGGGGCCGGTGCGGTGCTGCGCTGAACGTCTCGTTCAAACGGACGCCGACGGGGTTCCGTCTGCGTACGAATAGGCTTCCGCCCCTGTCGGCATGCCCGGACCCTGATTCATTCGATGCAACCGGTGCGGCTGCAACTCATGCCAGAACGACGAGCAGCCGGATGCCGAAAACGTGACGACGATCAGGCCGGCGACCAGCAAGGCGCGCAAGGCGGCGTTCATGCCTGGTTCTTTGTTGTGATCAAACGGGAGAGTGGAGAGGCCGTGAGCACGGCGACGGAGAGGGCTGGACTTTAGCACTCGTCGCGGTTGCCTTCCAAGGCCGGTTTTCACGTTCGGAATGCTTCGCAGACGAAGTTCCGGCTGATTGCCGATCATGGTTCTCGCGAGGGCGCTCTCGACACCGGCGGTGAAAATCTCTACAAGCCCGTTCCACTCTCCGCACGTCTCTCCCGCCACCCTCGTCGCCCTGCCGGAAATATTTTCGGACGGGCCTTGTCGTGCCATGACCGCGCGAGACCGATCGCGGCCTGCGGCGCTGATGCCGATCGTCTGGGCGATGGCCGCCCTGTCGATCGGGTGCGCCCACGTGCCGACGAACTCGACGGCTCCCGGCATGTTTTCGCTTCCCGAAGCGATCGACGATCGTTTTGACGGGCGAACCGGTCCAGAGGTCACGACCGGCTCGCCGCAGACTTCGGAGGAGACCGACCGGCACGGAGTCGAGATCTCGGAGAATCTTCGTCGCGGCCGCCAGGAGGCTGAGGCAGGCCGCCCCGATCAGGCCGTCCGGTTCTATGAACGGGTTGTGCGCGACGATCCGCAGAACGCCGAAGCGCATCATCGGCTGGCGGTTCTGGCCGATCGAGCCGGGGACTATTTCGCCGCGGAGCGATCTTATCTCGCAGCACTCGATGCCGGTCCCGACGATCCCGATGTTCTCAACGACTTGGGGTATTCTTACTTGTTGCAGCAGCGTTATGCGGAATGCGAACAAGCCCTGAGACAGGCGACTCGCCTGGATCCGTCGCACGCACGTGCTCTGTCGAATCTCAGTCTGCTCTATAGCACGATCGGCGACCGGCAGCGGGCAACGGCGGTGCTGCGATCGACGCCGTCGCGAACCCGCCCGCGGGCAACGCCGACGGTGCCAATCGGGCTTCAGTCGCCGATCGTGCTCACGGCCGGAACGGCCCCGAAATCGCTTCCGCTCTGGACGCCGCCGGTCCCACTGAACTCGAATCGCTGACGGCCGGATGGTGAACGGCTCTCGGAGATCATGCCGTCGCAAGGCGGTGTGAGCCGCATTGCGACCCACGCTCCGTTCGCCACCGATTCGGTCGGGCCGTCGATGCCTGCCGCGCGGCGAACCGCCGGCAGCGGTTTTCGATAGTTTCCACCGGCATTAGCGTCCGCCGGTAAGCTTGCGGCGGTTCAACTTGCCCGGAGCCGTGATTCGATCGATCGCACAAGCTCGCAGAGCGGCATCGACTCGGCCGACACCGTCCAGGAGGACGATTCGTCGAGAAGACGTTTCATTTTCCGTTCGGCGGCGATGACCGTGCTGTGGTTCCGACCGCCGAAATGCGCCCCGATCTCGCCGTAGGCCGATGGGGTGTGTTTCCTGGCGAGATACATCGCCAGCATCCGCGGCTGGCTGACTGAACGAGATCGATTGGGCGATCGGAGATCGTTCGGATCGACGCCGAAGAAATCACAGACGGCCTGTTCGATGTCGGGCAATCGAACGGCACGCAGGCAGTCCCGTTCGAGATCTCCGAGAACCTGTCGAGCCGTCGCCAGCGTCACGTTCCGTCCGGTCATTTTTCGATAGACCGTCAGGCAGTTAATCGCCCCTTCCAACTCGCGAACTCCGCCGCGAAAGCGGCGGGCGATCCATTCCAGCACCGGTCGGGCGGGAGCCTCTGCGGATTGCGCGGCTTTGTGCTCGAGAATTCGCAGTCGCGTCTCGCTGTCCGGCGGCTCCAGACGGCAGACAGTGCCTGCGAGGAACCGCGTCACCAATTCTTCATTCGTTCGCGTGAGGAGTTTCGGGTGACGGTCGGCGGCCAGGACGATCGTCCGGCCCCGGCTCTCAAGATGTTGAAGCGTATGAAGGAACTCTTCCTGCAGCCCGCGTTTTCCGTCGAAGAAATCGACGTCGTCGACGAGCAGTGTGTCGACGCCGCGGAAGCGGTTCCGGAACGCCGGAAGCGTCCGCCCCCGCAGTGCCGCCGTGAAGAAGTTGGCGAAGGCCTCGGCGGTGAAATAGGCGACCTGGCCTGCCGTGCTCTGAGTGCGCAATCGACGGGTGATGCCTTCGAGTAGATGCGTCTTTCCGAGCCCGACGCCGCCATACAGGTACAGCGGTCCGGCAAACGCCGACGGGTGATCGCACAGTTGCATCGCCGACGCGCCGGCGAGTGCGTTGTTCGCTCCGGTGATGAAGTCGGCCAAGTCGGCGAAACGGCGGGCCTCGGGACGGACCGGCCGCTCGCGCGGAGCCGCGGTCATGCCCTCGACCGTCGACGAGCCGGCCGAGCGCCGCCCGTTGTCCCCCTGGTCGTTTCGTCCGTCGTTTCGACCGCCGTTTTGTCGCGCGTTGGCGACGGCGAACGGCACCGCCGGACGGAAGTTCGGCAGTCCGACCCGGCCGTCGACGACAAACCGCAGTCGCGCCGAGTCGCCCAAGGCGTCTCGTGCGGCCGACCGGAATGCCGCGGTGAACTGCCGCTGCATCCAGGCGAGCAGGAACGGGCTTCCGACGCCGACGGTCAGTTCATCGTCGGCGACGGAGAGGGCGATCTTGCCGTCGATCCAATGGTCATAGGTTTTCGTCTCCAGACCGGCGCGTAGCCGGTCGAACACCTCGCGCACCGGGTCCGACCCCGACGGCGGCGCGGCCGCGTAACCGGGCTGCATCGTGCAACCACCCCCTGTGGGCTGCGCGCATTACCAGCGCCAAAGCGCCGACGAAGAGAATCGTCGGCGTGGGGGGCGATCCGTCACCCGCCCGCACCAATGGAACGGCGTGGCAATGCGAAGTCCTCGTGGCGGATCGCATCGAACGCCCCGAATCCGTTGCACCAGGCGGGACGGCCGAACGATCCGTAACTCGCTCGTGGGACCGATAGTATCCCGACGGACTCCGCTGTCAAACCGCAATCCGCGCGCTCAGCATCGGAGTACGGTCGCCGGACGGCGCGTGCAGCGCATTTCCTTTCAAGACCGAATCTATCGCGTGACCGGGAGCCGCTTCGCGCCGCGTTCATTTTGTGTGAACGACGTGTCAATGAAGATCGCTGCTCCCGGCACGATCGCCGAACTGGTCGACGGCTCTTCGCCGCCGCACGAATCCCGCCTTCCGGTCGATTGCGACAAAGCCCAATTGCGTGTAAAGAGAGACCGCCGCCGCATTGGCGGATTCGGCCGTCGCGACGAGGCTTTCGCAGCCGTCGGCGACCGCTTTCTCAAGGATCGACGCGACGATTTCGCGTGCGATTCCTTTTCGACGCGCTTCGGGAACGACACCGAGATAGGCGATCTCCTTCGCGCGATCCTCGGGGCGACCATTCACCAGAGCGACGGCGAGATCGTCGCCGTCGACGGTGATCAGCGACCAGTCGCACGTCCTGCCGTCGCCCGATGCTCTGTACGCCGCCCGCAAGTCGCGGGCTGACTGACGGATCTTCTCAAGCCGGCAATCGACGAGCGTGCGGTCGATCACGTCGTCGAATCGAGCCGCCGTGGCGAGTTCGTACGGCACGAACGTCGCATTGCGTTTCTGGATCGACGGCACGATGCGGTCGAGCGTGCGACGGAAGGTGCAGACGTCGCTTGTCCAATGAAATCCTGCCGTCAAGAGGGCGCGCCGTTGATCATCCCGATCGGGCGAAATCGCGGCCAACGCCGTGCGGCAGCCGGCGGCGTCGGCCCGAGCCGTCACCGCCTCGAGCAGGCCCGACAGCAAGGTGTCGGTGGCCACGGCGTTCGATGAGACGTTCGGCGGCCAGACATACGCCGATCCGTCAGGCGCAATGCAAAACAGTGCCGCAGCCACCGGACGGACATCCGACCAGGCAGCCACCAGGCCGTCGAGGTCGATCGAATGAAACGCCGCCCAGGCGATCGCATCCGACGCCTGGGCATCAGATTGTCGATCGGGGCCGCCGCCCAACAGGCATCGGAATGCGTCGATCCGTTCGCAAGGCGTTCGCGGCGACCGGATTCGTAGGACGTCCGAAGGCACGGGGAGGTCTTCAGCCGGGCAGGCGGC
>JBAQZJ010000281.1:0-7312 GCA_049790855.1 Planctomycetaceae bacterium
CGATATGCCGATTGCCAAGGCCTCCGGGATCAACCCGGAGGCTCGCCGGCGTCGAAAAAAAACAGAAGCCCGGCTTCTTGAAGAAGCCGGGCTTCGCTTTGTCGAACCCCTCGACGTCTCTCAGAAGTCGGCGTCGCTGATCGACCGCTGACCGTAGAGCGAACCGCCGCTCGACAGCAGGCGCAGATAGACGCTCAGGTCCATCGTCTCGTTGATGGAAGCCGCCCGGCCGTCCATGAACACGACGTTGATCGTGCCGGTGTGACCGGACGACGCCCGCGGAGCCGTTCCCGGCGACGCACCAAGGTTGGCACCCGGTTTCGCCGGCGTCAGCGGCGGAGATAGCGAAGGATCGTTGGCCTCGGCGTATACGCTGCTCCAATTCGCCGCGCCGATCGCAGACGCGACCGTCGCTTCGTTCGCCAGCCCGGTAAACGCCAGCGCCCGCCAGTCGTTGCTGGCCCAGTCGGTCGCCTGGATGTTCTCGGCGAACATCAGCGTGCTGCCGGCGCCGTCGCGGCCGCCGACCTGCTCGATCGTGATCGACGCCCCGCCGCTCCACTGCTCGCAGAACAATCCGCCCAGGTTGCTGGCGATCGTCACGTCGTTGGGGTCTTCCGGCTGATTCGTCCCGGCGTTCCACCCGACAGTGCTGTTCCCGTTCCAATCGTAAGAGCTTAGCGCGTGGACACTGCCCGTCGAGCCGGTGCCCGTCCACCCGGCAGGCGTCGAGAACCCGGCGTTCGCCGCGTAGCTCAACGCCCGGGGCGATTCGCTCTTCATCAGGTCTTCCGGACAGAGGAAGACTTCCAGGAAGATGTCGCGCCACGTCGCGTCGTCGGCGGTGTTCGGTGCTCCGTCAGCACCAAATACGAACTTCTGGCCGTCGATGTCGCGGACGAGGCCCGGCTGGTCGAGGTACGGTAGCAGCTTGATGCACCACGAGTTGTCGTTCGTCGGAATCGTTCCGCTCGCGGGAAACTGCGGCGTCTCCAGCACGTAGGGCAGCTTGCCGCCTTTGGTCGTCTGGAAGTTGGCGACGGCCAGGCCCAGGTTCTTCATGTTGTTCAGGCACTGCGTGCGTCTCGCGGCCCGTCGGGCGGCCTGGACCGCCGGGGCGATCAGCGAGATCAGCACGGCGATGATCGAAATCACCACCAGCAGTTCGATCAGGGTGAAACCCCGGCGAGGCTTCGTGAAGTGACGAATCATGAGCGTTCTCTCGGTTCGAGGGGTTCTCGCGAGGCCGGCGCGGCTGATTGCCCGCTGGAGCCTGCCTCAAATGTTGCGTTTCGCTACAAACAGCCACGCCGAACAACAGTACTGGCGATTCTCGTGCCGAACAGCACTCGCCGGCCGAATCAGGCCGTAGAAAGGCACATCAGACGGGTTTCCCAACCATTATGACGTGCCTTCTGCGTTCTGAAACGTAATTCCCGAAGAACATCCACCGACTTTTTCCGATTTCGCCGCAAAAAAGCTCAACAGGAGTGAGGAGGTCAGGAGTGAGGAGGTCAGGAGTGAGGAGGTCAGGAGTCAGGAGGTCAGGAGTCAGAAACACAAGCACTGCCTCCCACTCTCCCCATCTCCCACTCTCCCCGTCCCCCACTCTCCCCGTCCCCCACTCCCCCGCCTCCCTACTGAATCCTCACGCTCGACAGCACCAGCTCGCGCCAGTCGAACGTCGGCGTGCCGTCCGGGTTGCGGGCGAAGCTCGACGTCACCATCGGCGCCGTCGCCCCCGGCCGGATGTACTGGTTCGCCTGCGGCAGATCCTGCGACGAAATCGTCTCGAGCGCCTTGGTACGGTCGACGACGAAAAACGCCCGCGGACTGGTCGCGTTCGCCGTCGCGTCCGGCGCCCCGATCCGCACATACTTCTCGCCGCCAGGCGTGGTGTATTTGACCTTCGCGTTGAAGTACTTGACGTCGATAAACACCAGAAACACGTTGCTGCGGGTCGTCGAATGGTTCAGCACCTTCGACAGCAGACGATAGCGAATGGTGTAGTCGAGCGCGGCGTTGTCGGAATTGTCGGTGTCGTCGGGTTCGCCGGCACCACCCAATTCGAACAGGCCGCGAACGTTCATCTGCGTTCCCGCGGGGTAGACCGTCGTGTTCGTCATGTTGCTCGTCGGCAGCCGGCGGAACACCGTGTCGGCGAGGCTGTGCTGCAAGTCGGTCCAGTGATCGCCGAATTGCGCCGCGTTGCCGCCTTCCGACCGCACCGCCATCGAAGTGCTGCGGAACGGCCGGCCGATGATTTCGGCGCTCGTGCCACCGGCGGTCCGGCCGACCGCCAGCCCCGGCACGATCATGTTCGTGTAGGGATCGACGCCGTCGCGACTAACAAGGAAGTTATTCCACCACTGCCGCTGCATCGTGACATTGTCGAGCGTCTCAGTCGGCGTCGCCGCCGATAGCATATTCCAGTTTGATCTCGTCGCCCATGTCTGCCCGGTCGGCCGGGCCATCACGCTGAAGTCGTCGATCATGCCCGCCAGCACGTGCGGATGGCGGATCGTGTTGAGATTCAGCTTGCCGAACCGCTGATACGGCCCGGCGGTGTCGTCGTTCTGCTGGCGCACCTGTTCGTTGACGACCGGAAGCCCGGCGTCGACGGTGAACCACGGGTCGTCCTGATAGTTCTGGTGCCCGCCGTCGGCCGCCGGCACCGAGAGGTACTCGAACGCCCGATACCAGAGGTTGTTGTAGAAGCCCTGCGCGACCGGGCTGCCGCCGACCCCGGTTCCGCCGTCGGGGAACAGCGTGCGGGCCGCGGCGACGTTGGTGCGGTTGAGCACCGGTGCCGGCGCCAAGGTCGAACTGAAGATCAGCCCCGCCCCGAACTCCAGCGGCTCACCCGGAATGGGAACCAGCGGCGGGCCGTTCCGCGTGTACGGCACGACGGGCAGGCCCGTCAGCAGGCTCGGCCCGTACAACGGCACGCCCAGCACCTCGCCCAGCGAGGCGAACGGCCGGTTGTAGTGCGGCTGCCAGATGGTGAAGTTCGGCGTCGGCGCTGCCGTCGTCGTGTAGAACGTACCGAGGCTGTTGCCGATGTAGTTGCCCGCTACGGGCGGAGCGTGGGTCGCCGGATCGTGAGCGACTTCGCCGAATCCGGCTTTCCGCCAGAGCGGCCGCTGCCGCTCGCGGCTCGTCAGGTTCTGAAAGGCCGCCTGCAGCGTCGTCGTCTCGTCGGTGTTCGTCAGCGTCAGAATCTTCAGCGGCACCTGCATCGTGTCGACGACGACCCAGGGGTTGTCCATCGAGATCGCCTCGTCGGTCGCGCCGGTCAGGTCGGGGGCCGTCCGCGACACGTTCAGCCGTCGTCGCAGCTCGACGGTGATGAGCATGTCCGGCGTCGGCGGCGTCGCGGCGAGCGCTTCACGCACCGGCTCCGCGCCCAGGAACAGCAGCCCGTCGTCGCCGTATTCGGGAACCGTGACGTCGGGTGTCGTCGCATTGGTATAGCGGCGGAAGGCGTCCTCGTCGTAGCCGTCGCGGAAGAACGATCCGGTCGGCGTCGCGCTGTTGAGGCGATAGGCCGGCGGAGTCGTCTGCAGGTCGAGGTCGGCCCCCGCAAACGGGGCGATGTGCATCCACGCCGCCGAGAACGTCGTCACACCCTCGACCGTGGCCTTGGCTTCCGTCGGATTGATCCGCATGCGGCTCGCCGGTGCGGGCCAGGCCGGGTCGGCGCTGTCGTAGGTCGTGTCGTTCGGATCGAGCCGCGAACGGTTATGGTTGTCGCCGGCCGAGGCGATCGAATAGGTCGCCGCGTTGCCGGTGCCCACGACCATGGGCGTGACGCCGTCGCCCAGCGTCAGTCGCCGCTCCTCGGCCGTGGCCGCGACGGCCGAAGCCGCCGGCGGCTGGGTCGAGCCTTGCGGACGGACGACGACCTGCCAGTGCTGGCCGCTGATGTCGACGTTCTCGGGCGTGACGTTGATCAGCTCGATGAAGCTGAAGTCGCGAACCTTCTCGTCGTGCCATTCGGTCAGGACGTGGTCTTCGTAGGCGGCTCCGCTGCCGTCGTCGACCCGCTGCGTCAACGCGAACATCGCTTCGCTGAGCGCCAGTTGCTGCGTTTCGACGCCGTACACCATGCCCCGCAACTCGGTAGGGGTCGCGTCGGTGTCGTTGTCGTAGAAGTCGTTGTCGACGAGTCCGTCGCCGTCGCCGTCTTGTGCCGGGTCGGCATCGGCGTTCGCGGAACTGACCGGGCTGGCATAGCCGTCGTCGAGGTTCGTGTAGCCGTCGGCGAGGTTCAGGTCGTAGACGAAGCAGGTGATGTTGTCGTCCTCGTCCATCGAGTCGACGATGTTGACGGCGAACTGCGCCATCTCGCGGAGTTCCCGCAGCGAATAGACCGTGCCGTCACCCGTGGCCCAAGTGCCCGAGAACGAGTTCGGCGTCGTGACCGGGTTGACGGTCGTCGTGTTCGCCTTGCTCAGCGTGTAAAGCAGCACGTAAATGTCGCGGGCCAGGTTCTGCCGGTCGCGGCGGGCGTGCCATTCCTGCAACTGGGCGCTCGCGCCGATCGCCCACGTCGGCACGCCGGCGGCGGCCACCTGCGAGTCGGGCATGCCGAAACCCGGGACCGGCGACGGACCGGCGGGCACATACGGCGGCAGCAGCGCCGCCGGGCGGCCGATCGCCAAACTGTTCAACGTGATCGGGTGCGGCGTGAGCGGACGCAGGTAGATGCGATTGTTCTGCGAGACGCTCGCCACGTGATTGACGCTCAGCTTCCGCACGAGCGCCTGCCCGTTCAGCATCTGCGGATTCGGGTTCGTGTCCGCCGAAATGTTCCGCAGCAACGCCTGCACTTCATCGCGGAACGGCTGATGCTGATTGACACCCAGCGAAGTGGCCGGCAACATCGGCGGAAACATGATCGCGTTGGCGGGATCGGCAGGAGCCGGATCGTACTCCGTCCCCCGAAACGCCACCGCGTCGACATGCACCGGAGCGCCCGCCGTCTTCGTATCGGCGCTGTACGTCGCGTACATCTTCCGGCGAAGTTCGGCGTCGGCGACGTCGGTGGTCAGGGTCAGATCGCTGCCGAAGTTGTACGGGGCGAGCGTCAACAAGCGTTGGGAGAAGGCGATCTTCGACTGATCGCTGTTCGAGAACTGCAGCGTCGCCGTTTCGCCCGGCGAGAAGATCGCATCCTGACCGCCCGACGCCGCCGTCGGGTCGAGCGTCGTCTCGTCCGGATGGTCGATTCGCAAGCGACCGCCGGTCGAATACAGCCCCATCCACGGAGCCGTTCCGACGAGCACGTCGCCGCCCAGATGGTTCCGCCAGTTCGGTTCACCCGTCACCGCCGTGCCGTTGTCGACGTAGTCGGCGTAGTACGGCAGCCGGAACCGCGTGCCTGGCGGCGTCCGCAAGTCACGTGCCTTGCCGCCGGGAGTCCGCAGCACGAACCGCCCCTGCCCCCGCACGTCGAGCGGTTGCTCGTGGGGCAAGACGACGAACGTAGGGGGAAAGACGCGGCCGGTCGCATCGAAGATGCTGTTCGGCGCCACGCCCATCACGCCCGAACCGAACAGCGCATCGCCGCCACTGCCGTTGACCGCCCCGTTCGGCGTCTGGTCGTCGAGCTGCGAACCGCCCGGGTACGGCATGGCGTTCGTCACCGCGATCGGATTGGCGGAAGCACCGTAGGGCATGAGCGACAAGGCGCTTCGCAGCCGGTTGTCTTCGCCCCAGCGGCCGGGGTACAGCGCCGTGACGGCCTGCGAAGCGTCGAGATCGGCACGGCCGGCAAGCAGAAACCACCATTCCATGTTCGCCAGCTCGAAAGGCCCGACCGGCTCGTGGCTGAAGAACCGCTCGTGCTGATCGAGCTGCGCGGCGCCGGCCGTGGGCGGCTCGTCGAGACCGACCGAGGCGTTGATCGCGTGCGGGCCGGTTCCCAGGTTCGACCGCGAGATGTCGTCGTTCTTCACGACGCCGCCGGCAGCGACGCCGGTTTCGACCGTGCCGTCCGCCAGCGTCACGCCGTCTCCCAGCCCCGTATCGCCGAACGGCAGCGGCGTGCCCGCGGCGTCGTACATCGCGATGTTGCCGTAGGCGTTGCCGTGGGCGTTCAGGTTGAACAGCCCGTCGGCGTCGTAGACGGTGAACGCGAACAACGGCACGAAGGTCTTCGTCCCGTCGGCCGAGACTTGCTCGGGGTAGTTCAGGTCGATGTATTCGGCTTCGTTCAGGCCGTCGTTGTCGGGGTCGGCGGTGAAGGTCGGGGGCGTGCCGGCGGCGACGTTCCCCGCCCAGATGCCTTCGTCGCGAGCGCCGCCGGCAAGGGTCGTGTCGAACGGATACGAACCGACGCCGCCGCCGGCATCGGCGCCGCCGTCGATGAACCGCGTCTCGCCGCTGTCGTTCCCCGCTTCCGTCACCGCGACATGCGCGCGGTGCGGTCGCATCGTCCGCCGGGCGGTGTCGGCGTTCGTGTACCAGTCGGCCGTCGCGATGCCCAGGTCGCGGAGATACTGCGGCCGGTGGAACGACGGAATGACGATTCGTTTGCCCGTCGTCGGCTCGTAAGACACGTAACACAGAAACGGCGAGGCCAGATCGGGCGTCGTGTACTCGACGTCGGCGGGAGGCAGTTCCGCCATGCCCTGCGGGTTCGTGACCGTGTCGGCGACTTCCGCCGCGACGTCATGCGTGGGGAACATCGTGCCCGCCGCAAACCATGCCGCCGGCGAAAGATTCAGCGTCAGCAAATCGTCGTCGTGCTGATCGAGGAGCAAATTCGAGTACGGCGCATCCTGTGGACTGGGATTTGTCGGATCGTCGGGGGTCGGGTTGGAAGGATCCGTCGTCGAGAAGTTCTGATCGACGACCGCGTAGCCCGGTAATGGCCCGGCCGGCGTGT
This sequence comes from Planctomycetaceae bacterium, assembly GCA_049790855.1. Lineage (GTDB taxonomy): Bacteria > Planctomycetota > Planctomycetia > Planctomycetales > Planctomycetaceae > JACCRE01. Next base: position 6,893 of record JBAQZJ010000281.1, read on the forward strand.
CCGGATCGAACCACGCCAGGTTCACGCCCGCCCCATTGTACGGCTGGAGGTCGTTGCCGAACATCGTGGGCAGCAGCGAGGCGCGGCCGCCCCACAGGGCGCTGTTGTAGTAGTCGTCGCGGGCGCCGAGGATCAACTGTTCGAGGGCAAAGTCGAAGTAGTCGCTACCGGCGTACTGCGGCACCTTCGCCGCGTTCGAGAACAGGTAGGCGTTCTCCTGCTCTTGCGACGAGATCGTCAGGAACAGAAAGCCCAGCAGCATCAGCGACGCCAGCAGCGCGATGACGACGATCAGCGTCGAGCCGCGTCGGCGGCCGGCGTGCGGTCGGTGGAGATTCGTGCGGAAGTTCATGGGTCGTCGCTCCGGTCCGCGGGCGTTTGCGTTCGGTTCAGAGCCGCGACCGTCAGGAAGCGCTTCTC